>CAYRFK010000018.1:3169-39663 GCA_964423465.1 uncultured Verrucomicrobiota bacterium
GGCGGTGCCGAGGCCGTATCGGTGAATACGATGTGGTCGACGCCGATGTTGCCCCAGGCTCCGGCCTGACGGTCGGCGATGCGCAGGCGAGCCTCGCGGCCGGCCCAGCGGCGCACGTCCCACGCCACCGGCGCCATCGTGTTGGCGTTGCGTCCGGTGGCGGAAAGCACCGGCTTGCCATCCACCAGCAACTCGACGCACGTGGCGTCCTTGTGGGAGCCGCCGCCGACCAGGAACCGGATGTGGCTGCGTTCGATCGTGAACGCGCGGCTCGTCAGCATGCCCTTCGCGCCGTCTTTGCCGCCGACGTCTCCGCCCGGCGCGGACGCGTGCGAGTTGACGGCGCGTTCCCCGTGGATGCCGAGCTTTCCCTGGTAGCCCGGCACCTGCGCCTGCGAGACCGGGCCGGTGCCGAACGCGTCGCCCTCGGCGGTCCAGCCCTCGTGCGTGGCGCGCTCGAAGTCGTCAAAGACGATGTCGGGCCGCGGTGCGGCCGCGGGACGCGCGGGGCCGGGACGGATCGAGCACTCGACCATCGTGAATCCGTCGCCGCGGACAATCGCGTTGACGCGTTCCTCGGAACCGTCGGACGGCGTGTCGCGGGCGACCGCGTTCTCCATCCAGCCCGCCACCGCCGCCTCGACCGGCTCCGAGCCGGGATTGCGGAGTGTGAAGCGCATGAAGGTCGCGGGCAGGGAAGAGTCATCCTCGTCGAGCGGGATGAAGGGGGAGAAGGCCTCGAGGGATACGCGGACCGGGCAGCCGTCGTCGCGGTAGTCGATGCGGCCGATCGGATACTCGCCGGTGAAGTCGATTTCCTTCCACCCGGTGTGGTCGAGCGGGCGCACGTCGTCGCCGCCGGCGCCGGTGACGCGCAGCGCGAAACCCTGCGCAAAGGGGGCGTCGGGTTCCAGCGGTTTCGCGTAGCGCGGGCCGCCCGAACCGCTGTTGTAGATGCGGTTGAAGATGTCCCAGTGCCAGAGGCGCCCGTCGCCGCCGAGGTAGAGCTGGCCGCAGCAGACGCCGCCCACCGGCATGCCGATGAGGCGCGATTCGGGCCATCGGACGGGCGCCGGGGCGCCCCGCGCGAAGAGCGACTTCACCCAGGCGGGATCGAGTTTCTTCTCCGCCGGGACGAGCCGGTCGAACTCGGCCCGTGTGAACGGCCCGGCCATGACCGGGACGCCGGAGACTGTGGCGCCGGCGACGGCGAGACCGGAGGCCTTGAGAAACTGCCGCCGCCCCAGCCGCGAAAGGGAATCGTCGTTACAGCCGCCTGCGATCCGGCCCTGGAATCCGTTCATGGTCGACCTCCGTTATAACTTGGATTCGGCAGTTCAGACAGACGGGACAGGATAACAGGATGGAGTGGCGACAGACCCATGCTGCACGCATCTGATGATGTCACCGGCTTCTCTGATGAACTCCGTCGCAATCCGGTACATCCTGTAATCCTGTCCAACTGCTCTTCCCGGGTTCAATAGACCGCGACAACAGACCCCGTCCGCCGATTCACCGGCGCCACCCTCCCTGGAGGACGCGGCCCGTGCGGATCAACGAACGCGGGGCGTCCGCAGCCGCCGACGCAGAAGGCCGGCGACCGTCAGCAGGCCGAACAGGCCGAGTGTGGTGGGCTCCGGCACGACGGTCAGCGAGATATCGTCGGCGTTGTAGGCGATCTGGAACGTCGTGGCGCCGACCACGAACTGGCTGCCGTCCGGCTTTCCGCTGAACGTGCCGAACGCGTCCGGATCGAAGCCCGACAGACCGGCGACAATCAGGAACGAATCGCCGAGGCCAGGTGTGAAGCCAAGCGACACGGCCAGGCCGGGGTTGTTCAGGGTGAGGCCGAATCCTCCCATTGCGAGTTGGTCGTAGTCGGTCCCGGCCGTCGTGCCGTTGATCTCCACGGCCAGCGTCGAGCCGAGTTCGAGCGTGACCGCGCCGCCGACGGTCAGCGTGCCGGGGCTCGCGCCCGGGGCCAATGTGCCGCCGTTCTCGACCGTGATGCCCGCGACCGAGCCGTTGCCCTGCAGCGTGCCGCCGGTGTGGACGGTGATCAGTCCGCCGCCCGTGTACGCGCCGTTGATTCGCAGCGTGCCGTTGGAGACCGAGGTCGGGCCGGTGTAGCTGGTCGCCCCGTCGAGCAACAGCGTGCCCGCTCCGGCCTTCACGAGATTGCCATCGCCGGCCATGGCGGCCGTCACGGTGCCGGTGCGGCCGGCGTCGATCTCGACCACATGATGGCCGATGTTGTTGAGGGTGAAGTCGACCCCGGAAATCGACAGGTCGGTCGCCGCATCGTAGGTGCGGATCGTGCCCGCGTCCCAGGCGAACCGCCGCGTCACGTTGCCCGACCCGCCGCCCGCCTGGATCGTCCCGACCCGCAGCGTGCCGCCGCGGAGCTGGTATTCCCCGTTGACGGAGGCGGCGGCGCTGGCGTCCATCCGGTCGCCGACCGTGATCGTGCCGGCGAGAACCGTGCCGCCGCGCTGCTCGAACCAGCCCATGGGGCTTCCGGCCGCGGTAGCCACGGTGACCCGCTGGCCGAGGGTCAGGCTGGTCACGTCGACCACGCCCGAGACCATCGAGAACACGCCGGTTCCGCTTCGCGCATTCGCCAGGTTCTGGCCGATGATGACGGCGCCCAGCCGGGCGTCGACCGTGCCGTTCGTCAGCATGACGTAGCCTTCGCCGTTCTTCAGGCCCGAGTTCGCCACGCCCATCGTGAGGTCCGCGCGGCCCGCGGCGTTGGTGCCGCGGATCTCAAGGAACGCGTCCGCGAGGCCATCCTGGAAGGTCACATATCCGGCGTTCTTCTGGTTTCCGACGAGAATGGACCCGGCTGTAATCCGGTTGGTCCGGCCGAGCAGGGCCACGCCGGCGTTGAGAGTGTTATTAACGCCGGGCGCGATCCCCGCGACGCTCACGGTGCCTGCGGTGATGACGGTCGTATTGGCGAACACGAACGTACCCGTCGAGGCGCCGACGCCAGTCAGGGTGCCGCCGATGTTGAGCTGGTTCGCAGGAAGCGAGGCGATGAAGGTCGCGAGGTTCGAGGCAATCAGCGTCTGCTGCGAGTTGTTCGCCGTGCCGCCGATGGAGATGTCCGTGGCGCTGTTCACCGTGAACGCCGCCGACCCGACGATGGAGGCGGCCGATCCGTTGATCGAGGCGAGGCCGGCGACGGTCTGCGAGTTGGCGCCCAGATCGAGGATGCCGGGACCGGCCATCGTAAGCGTGGTACCCGTGGGCAGGGCGTTGTCGCCGCCGGTCAGGCGCAGCGTGCCGTTGCTCACCATCGTCGGTCCGGCGTAGGCCTGGATGTCCGAAAGCTCGAGCGTTCCGGCGCCGGTCTTGCCGAAGCCGCCGGGGCCGCTCAAGACGCCGTGGTAGACCGTGCTCTCGCCGTTGTTCCCGGTGGTCACGGTGATGCCTGCGCCCGCGAGATTGGTCAGCGAGAGATCAACCGCGCCCGCGAGGCCGCCCAACAGGAATTCGGTTCCGCCGTCGAATGCAACGCCGCCCGAGATGAGGTTGCTCAGGGTCGTCCCCGAGGCGGCGCGCGGGTTGCCGAAAACCAGCAGGCCTTCGCGGATCGTCGTGATGCCGCGGTAGTCGTTCGTTCCACTGAAGGTCTGCGTGCCCGCGCCCTCCTTGACGATGTTCAGCTCGCTGCCCGGCCCGCCGTCGCGGATCATGCGGCTGTAGGAGTAGTCCGTCCAGTTGCTGATCGTCAGCGTCGCCGGGGCGCCCCCGTTGGTCACGACGGCGTTGGCGGCGGCCGTCAAACCCACGTTGGTCTGCAGGCCCGCGATCGTCTGGTTGAATCCGTTGAGATCAAACCGGGCGGTGGTCGTGGCGACCTCGCCCATGAACACGGGCCGGATGGCGGGCATGATGTTCGCCGCGCCCATCCGGAGGGTGCCGCGGGCAAGGCTCATCGAGTTCCAGTCGTAGGTCTTGCCCGGCGCACCGATCGTCCACATGTTGTCCTCGGTCTTCGAGACGCCGCCGGTCACGACGAAATTGCCGAGGATCTGGCCCTGCCCGTTGCCGCGAATGAAGACGAAGGCGCCATTCGTGGCAATACCGCTGACGTCGCCCGTGAGGACCAGCAGGCTGCTGGCCTCGGACACGAAGCCCAAGGAGTTCACATCGCCCTGGAGCAGGACCGGTCCGGCCCAGGTGTTCGTCCCGCTCTGGCTGCGGAGATAGGCCCGGCCAACGGCGCTGCCCGACAGGGAGAGTTCCTCGCCGGTGACGGTGATGTTGCTGGCCATGTTGAGCGCGTAGCCGCCGGTTCCGTTGCCACCCAGGACGGTCGTGTGGGCGGCGGTGGAGCCGAGGGCGGTGTTGTGCGAGATCTGGAGGTTGCCGTTGCTGACGACCATGGCGCCGTCGAACGTGTTGGCCCCGCCGAGGAAGAGCGTATTCCCGTTGACCTTCGTCAGGACGCCGGGGCCCGAGATGACGCCGTCGAGCGTGATGTTGCCCGCGGAGGTGCCCACGGTGGAATCCGCCGCCAGTCGGATGTCGCCGGTCCATGTCTGCGCGCCGTTGCCGTTGCGTATCAGTCCGCCGTTCAGCACGACCGGCATGTTGAACGCGAGGTTGCCCCAACCTTCCAGCGTGGCGCCGGCGGCGACGACGTTGGTCGCACCCGCGGATCCGGCGTCCGTGTGACTGTAGTTCTCGTAGCGGAGCAGGCCGGCCTGGACGAAGATCGACGACACGTTGGTCAGGACCTGCACGCGGATGTTGTTGGTTCCGGTGCCCACCTTGGTGAGTGCGTAGCCCTGCCCGTCGAGAACCGACCCGGGGGCCCCGTTCAGGCCGATATCGAACCGGCCTGCGGTGCCGATGGTGGCGTTGTTCGACAGGACCAGCGAGCGGATGCCGCTGATCCCCGCGATGTTCGTCGCCAGCGAGTCCCGGATGACGCCGAGCCCGTCGCCGCCGTCGCCGGCGATGACGAACGTGTTCGTCTGCGTGGCGCCCGGCGTAACGCCGTTGAAATCGAAGATCGCGCCGTTGTCGACGATCACCGTGGTATTGACCGGCAGCGCCGTGGCCGAGCCGAGTTTCAGCGTGCCGCCCCGGACGAGCGTGCCGCCGGTGTAGCCGTTCGTCGTGCCGAGGGTCAGGGTCGATGTCCCGTCCTTGACCAGCGCCGTGGCGCCCAGGATGCGGCCGGGTCCCGAGAAGGCGTAGTCGGTGGCCGACGAGACGACAAGCGAGGATGGGTATAGCGAGTTCGTCAAAGTCACGGCGAAGTTGCCCGACGCGGAGTCGTCGAACCGGACGTTGTCGGGGATGAGGAACTTCTCGGTGTTGCCGTTCCATCCGGCGGTGCTGTCGATGTCCCACGTCGCCGCGCCGCCCGCCCACACCAGGTCGAGCGGGGCGCCGGTGAATGATGCGTTGATCTCATTCGGATTCGTGTCGTCGATCAGGCCCGTGTAGCGGCTGCCGAGGATCTCGATACCCGAGAAGGACCCCGCCAGCGTGCCGCCGAAGTTGAAGAGGCGGTAGGGATTCGCCGTGTCCAGCGGGCCGGCGATCGTGGTGACCCGGATCAGGCCGCCGGCGGTCAGGTTGCCGCCGACGTTGACGAGGTCGTTGCCGCCGGCCGGCATGTCGGACAGGTCGAAGAGGTTCGTTGTCAGGGCGGCGAGGTTGAGCGCGTTCGAGAAGCTCAGCGTCCCGGCGGTTCCGTTGGAGCCGGGCACGAGGCGGGTGCCGTCGACGAGCGTCACGTCGCCGGTGATGACGCCGGATCCCAGCAGCGTCTGGTGCGTGGTGGAGGTGAAGCCGCCGCTGATGGCCGAGACGTCGAACGTGGCGCCGGCGAAGACGTTGATGTTCGTTGAGTTGCGCATCGAGCCGGTGGCGCCGAGAACCAGCCGGCCGGCTTCGATCGACGTGTCGCGGGTGTGGGTGTTGGTTCCGGAGAGAGTCCAGACGCCGGAGCCGATCTTGCGGAGTTGGAGGGTGTTGGCGCCCGCACCGTCAGCGATCGTGCCGTAGTGGAAACCCTCGGTCGTGCCGTCCAGTCGCAGGGCGCGGGCGGTTGCGGAGGGGGCGAAGGTACCCATCAGGGTCAGGGATCCGTTGGTCACACTGATCCAAGTGTCGCCGCCGCCGCTGGTCATCGTGAAATTGCCGCGGATCGTATTGTTGCCGGCTCCGTTGAAGAGGGAGCCGTTGTTGTTGCTGGTCTGGAAGGAGATGGTCGAGGGGAAGTCGATGTCGCCGCCGCTGCCGTCGAGCAGCATCTGGGGATTGCCGGCCGAGCCGGCGGTCATGACGATGTTCTTGGTGCCCGTGCCCAGCGAGGCGCTGTTCTTCACGACCAGCAGGCCGCCGTTGACTGTGACTCCGCCGGCGAAGGTGTTGTTTCCGGACAGGGTCAACCGATGGTTCCGGCCGACGAAGGTGATGCCCCCGGCGCCGCCGATGTCGCCGGAGATCTCGAGGCTGCCGCCGTTGGTGACGAGGATCGTTCGCGTGGCTGCGAGGGTCAGGTCGATGTCGATCAGATTGCCCGCGCCGAAGTTCGTGATGTTGCCGCCGAGTGTCATCGTCGCCCCGGCGCCGGTCCCGTAGAGGGAATAGCCGGCGGTCGGCAGCTGCATCCAGGCGACGCTGGTGATGAAGTCGTTGGTGTTCACCTTCTGCGCGGCGCCGGAGAAGATCAGCCTCTCGCCGGTGGCCAGCGCGTTGGTGTCGCCGGCCCAGTTGGCGGCGGTCGACCACAGGGCGCCGGCGCCTCCGCCGTCCCACGTGGTGGCCGGGGTCGTAATGGGAAGCAGCAGTCCCGCAACGGCGGCCGCGGCGAGGGTCCGGATCGATGTCATAAGGCACCCATTGTTTAGATTCTGTAACTTACCCGTCCGCCCCGGAGTTCGCCACAGGAAAAGTGGGGAGTCGGGTCGGGGCGCATCTCCGGGTTTGCGTTGCTATGGGGATCCCTCGAACGGGGAGCCCATGCGAGCCACTTCGTTTCGTTGCGCACGACCGGAGATGTGCCGTCGGATGGTCGGGCGCGGCCCCGCCCGAGCCGAAAACGGGGTTTCCTTCGGGCGGCGCGGCGGGTATCGTCGGCCGCAGCACGGGAGCACGAACCATGGCACGGAACCGGTTGTCGGAAATTGTGGCGGGCGGACGGGTGTTGGTGTCGGACGGCGCATGGGGGACCTTTCTCCAGAAGAAGGGACTCCAGCCCGGCGACTGCCCGGAACTGTGGTGCATCGACCGGCCGGCGGATGTCGCCGACGTGGCCCGGGCCTACATCGAGGCGGGCGCGGACATGATTGAGACGAACAGCTTCGGCGGCTGCCGGATCAAGCTGGCGGACTACGGCCTCTCGCACCGCGTCGCGGAGATCAACGAAGCCGCCGCGCGCATCTCGCGCGAGGCCGCGGGGCCGGACCGCCATGTCATCGCCTCCATCGGCCCCACCGGGAAGATGCTCATGCTGGGCGACGTCACTGAGGCCGAGGTGCTCGACGGGTTCGCCGAGCAGGCCGTCGCCCTCCACCGAGGCGGGGCGGATGCGCTGTGCATCGAGACCATGACCGCGGCCGACGAGGCCGCGCTGGCGGTGCGTGCCGCCCGCGAAAGCACCACGGCCGAGGTCATCTGCACGTTCACCTTCGACCGGACCGCCTCGGGCGAGTACCGGACGATGATGGGCCTTTCGCCCGTCGAGGCGGCGCAGGCCGCCCTGGATGCGGGCGCGCACATCGTCGGAACGAACTGCGGCAACGGGATGGCCGGCATGATCGACATCGTCCGCGGGATGCGCGCGGCGTTCCCCGGCGTGCCGATCCTCGTCCATGCAAACGCGGGGCTTCCGACGATCGTCAACGGCGCCAACACCTGGCCCGAGGGCCCCGCCGACATGGCCGGCCGCGTCGCCGCCCTCGTCGAGGCGGGCGCGGGCATCGTCGGCGGCTGCTGCGGCACGACCCCGGACCACATCCGCGCGATCCGCAGGGCGGTCGATGCGATCAACACCGCGCGGACCGCGGGGGGGGCGATATGAACCGGATCCGGGCAATCGGCTCGATGGCTGCCGCGGCGGTCTGTGCGGTGGGGGCGGCCTGCGCCGGGCCGGAGAAGCCGGACGGGACCCCGTCGATCCTGACGGCGATGGACGTGCAGCCGACGCTCTTTTTCGCCGGACCGCTGTCCACGGTCAACGACCGCCGGACGAACTGGCTCAAGAAGGCGGAGGCCGCGACGCCGAAGCTCCTTGCGACGGTGAAGAAGCCGGTGGCCCTCGTCCGCGTCGAGAAGGACGCCGCGGCATTCCAGGGGTGGAAGACCGTTCGCGCCGGCGACGTGGCGTCGCTGGCAAAGAGGAAGCTGGGGATCGGCGACTCGTTCACGCTGGACTTCGGCGAGCATCTCACGGGCTACCTCACATTCCGCCTGTCGCCCGCCGCCTACCCGATCGATGCGCCCGTCCGCCTGGCCTTCGTATTCGCCGAGGTCCCCGCCGAACTCGGCGAGCCGTTCGACCCGCACCCGACCAACTCGCTGGCGCGGTCGTGGCTCCAGGACGAGACGGTCAACATCGACGACACGCCCGCCGAGGTCCGCCTGCCGCGGCGCTACGCCTTCCGCTACGCCAGGGTCACCGTCGTCGCCGGCAGCCCCCACGCGAAGGCGGTGATGGACCGGATCGCCGTCGAGGCCGTCACCTCGGCCGACGAATCGAAGGTGCCGGAGTTCAAGGCCGTCTCGGAAGCTGACGCCGTGCTCGACGCCGCCGCGCGCCGGACGCTGCGCGACTGCATGCAGACCGTCTTCGAGGACGGCCCCAAGCGCGACCGCCGCCTGTGGCTCGGCGATCTCCGTCTCCAGGCGCTTGCGAACTACTCGACCTTCCGCAACTTCGACCTGGTGAAGCGCTGCCTCTACCTGCTCGCCGGCACCGCGACCGACCGGGGCCTCGTCTCCACCTGCATGTTCGAGCGCCCGGCGCCCGTGCGCGGCCGCAACAACATCCTCGACTATACGGCGCTCTTCGCCCCGACCGTCCTCGAGTATCTCGAGGCGAGCGGCGACCGGGAGACGGCGGAGGATCTCTGGCCGATGTGTCTCCGCCTGCTCGAGTTCACGCTGGAGCCGGTCGATCCGGAGGGGCTCCTTCAGCCGCCGAAGTCGTGGTGGCTGTTCGTCGACTGGAACCAGGATCTCGACCGCCAGGCGCCGGAGCATGCGATCGTCCTTTTCGGTCTTCGCGCCACCCTGGCCCTGGCAAAGAAGCTCGGCCGGGAGTCCGAGGCGCCGTTCCTCCCGGGCGTCATCGAGGAGATGGAGAACGCGGCGCGCGCGAAGCTCTGGAACGACAAGCTCGGGGTCTTCGTCAGCGGCCCGTCCAACCAGGTCTCGTGGGCCTCCCAGGCGTGGATGGTCCTCGCCGGCGTGCCCGGCCCCGAGGACGCCCGCGGCGCGCTGCAGCGGGTGATGAAGAGCCCGGACGCCCAGAAGCCGGTCACGCCCTACATGCACCATTTTGTTGTCGAGGCCCTGCTCAAGGCCGGCCTGCGCGACGAGGCCTACCGGCATCTGCGGACCTACTGGGGCGGCATGACCGCGCGCGGCGCCGACACGTTCTGGGAGGTGTGGGTTCCTGCGAACGAATTCGAATCGCCGTACAAGACGCACATCATCAACAGCTACTGCCACGCTTGGAGCTGCACGCCGTCGTATTTCCTCCGCTCGGCTCCCGCGCCGGCGCCGGCCCCGGATGCCGCGCCTGCGGCCTACGACGCGAAGGACGCCCCGGACGGCGACGTCGGCGTGCGGCGCAAGTTCACTACGAAGGCACAGAGCCCCGCGGAGAAGTGAGTTGATGCACGGTCGGTTCCTGCGGCTGACATGGCGCGCGGTGGCTTGGGATGCGGGCATTGCCGCGGCGATGATCGCGATCGGGCTGGGCGCGCTGTACTGGCGCTTTCACCGGTTCGACGGCGCCATCCGCGACGCCAGCGCCGCCTACGGCGTCGACCCCGCCCTGATCCGCGCGATCATCTGGCGCGAGAGCCGCTTCGATCCCGGCGCGCTCGGCAAGGCGGGCGAGGTCGGCCTGATGCAGATCACGCCCGTCGCCGCCGGCGAGTGGGCCGCCGCGGAGAAGCGGCCGAAGCCGTCGCGGCACGATCTGCTCGATCCGAAGACCAACACGCGCGCCGGCGCTTGGTACATCGGCCGCGCCATCCGCCGCTGGTCCGCCCGGCCCGATCCGCTGCCGTTCGCGCTGGCCGAGTACAACGCCGGGCTCTCCAACGCGGACCGCTGGGCGATGAACGCCGTGGACTCGGTCGAGTTCTGGAACCGCATCGGGTTTCCGACGACGAAACGATACGTGGAGGACATCCTGAAGCGCTACCGCGGCGGCGTTGCGCCCCCGCCCGCGCCCAGCGTGGCCCAATCGGAGGCGAAATGAAGATGATCCAGGAAGAGGAAGTGGAAAACTCCAAACTCCAAGGAAGTGAAAAGGCAAACGGGGGAGAAGGAGCGAAGGCCGGATGGACCGTGGGTGGCAAACTTTTCGGCGAGGCCCCTGCGATCCAGCCGCCCGGCCTTCCGACTTGTCTTCTTTCTCCTTTCAACTTCCTTGGAGTTTGGAGTTTCTTCCTTTCCGGAAGGACACCGACCGGCTCCCCGACTTCGAAGGCAACCGCGTTCCTTCGGCGGAGACTTCCAATCCTTGGAACCTTCCTGGCCGCGGTGCTCCTCGCCGCCGGATGCGGCCTCGGGAAGAAGTACTGGGTGCCCACCGCAGACCAGATGGCGGAGGCGGAGAAGATTGCGAAATTCCACGTCTTCACCGCGATCGGCGACCAGGCCGGTCCGCAGGCGGCCGCGGGGTTGGCGCTGGACGAGACGGGGCTTCCAAAGGAATACCCCATCGCATTCACCATCGGCGGAACGCCCTACTCGCGTTATCGGTTCAAGTACTGGGGCGGCATCACAAAGGGTGTGCAGCTCGTCCACGTGCAGTACTTCGACCCGACGGCGATTCCCGACTGGGACAAGGTTTCCGATGCGAGCGGGCCGTTCCCGGCGTATTTCACCGTGTCCGTCGATGTCGCCGCCCGCCGCGCCGTGTCCGACTCGCGCACGCCGAAGGCGCCGTGAAGACCTTCGAGATCGAAACCCGTTCGCGGACGCAGTTCGTGGCCATCACGGATCTCGTGCAGGCGGCGGTGCGGGAGCTGGGCATCCGCGACGGCGCGGTGACGATCTTCGTCCCGCACACCACCGCCGGCGTGACGATCAACGAGAACGCCGATCCCGACGTCGTTGCCGACATGGCGATGGCGCTCGACCGGATGGTCCCGTGGAACGCCGGCTACGCCCACGACGAGGGCAACGCCGCCGCCCACGTGAAGGCCAGCCTCATGGGCTCGTCCGCGCGCGTCCTCGTCGAGGCCGGCCGCCTCCGCCTCGGCACCTGGCAGGGCATCTACTTCTGCGAATTCGACGGCCCCCGCACCCGCAATGTATGGGTGGGATAGGCGAACCGGAGGAGGACCCACACAAAGACGCAAAGGGCGCAGAGAGGGCGCGGAGAATGATGCGGAGGCGTTGCACACTTTCGGAGTTCAAGATCCGGAAGCGCGCTACGTCTCCCACCGCTTCCTCAGCCGCCCCTTGATGTCCGGCGGCGGGCCGGGGGGCGGGGGGGCTGCTGGGAGGTCGCCGGGGGCGGGCGGAGGGGTGACGAGGTTCATGACGGCGCGGACCTCGGGGGTCAGGAATCGCGACAGCGGCGCGTAGGTGTGCCAGTCGCGGGGCGGACCGCCGCGCTGGGTGTAGCGCTGGGGGAAGCAGACGTGGAGGAAGTCCTTCGCGCGGGTCATCGCGACGTAGAGCAGGCGCCGTTCCTCGTCGATCTCCTCGGGTGAGCCGCAGGACATGTCGGTCGGGATGCAGCCGTCGGCCGCGTGGAGTACGAAGACGACGTCCCACTCGCATCCCTTGGCGGAGTGGATGGTCGAGAGGACGAGCCAGTCTTCGTCCTTGGCGGGCGGTCCGGCGAGGTCGCCGGTGGAGGCGGGCGGGTCGAGGATCAGGTCCGACAGGAAATCCCGCCGCGTCGTGTAGCCCGCGGCGATGCGCTCGAGGTTCTCGATGTCCTTGCGGCGGATCTCGCCGTTGTCGTAGTGCGCCTCGCAGAGCGGGTCGTAGAACCGGCGGATGCGCTCGACGTGCGAGGCGGGCGCGGCCGCGTCGAGCGCGGCGAGGTCGGCCATGAGGATGGCGAGCGACGCCAGCCCCTCCCGTGCCGCGGGCGGGGAGGGGAAGGCGCGCAGCGCGCCCGCGTCGTGGCCGGCGGCGGCGACATGGGCGACGACGGCCGCCGCGGTCGAGGGGCCGACGCCGTCGAGCAGTTGCAGCACGCGGAACCACGCCACCTCGTCGCGGGGGTTCTCCGCGACGCGCAGCAGGGCGACGAGATCCTTCACATGCGCCGCCTCGAGGAACCGCAGGCCGCCGTATTTGTGGTAGGGCAGGTTCCGGCGCGTCAGCTCGATCTCGAGATGGTCCGAGTGGTCCGCCGCGCGCATCAGCACGGCCATGCGGCGCAGCGGGATGCCCTCCTCGTAGTGGAGGAGGATCGTCTCGGCGACCCAGCGGCTTTGCGCGGGCTCGTCGCGGCAGGTGACGAGGTCCGGCATCGCGCCGCCCGGCCGCACGGCGCGCAGGGTCTTCGCGAAACCCTCGGAGGCGCCGGAGAGGACGCGGTTGGCGGCGTCGAGGACCGGCTGCACGGACCGGTAATTCCGTTCCAGCGTGACGGTCGCCGCGCCCGGAAACCGGTCGGCGAAGTGGAGCATGTTGCGCACGTCGGCGCCGCGGAAGCGGTAGATGCTCTGGGCGTCGTCGCCGACGACGGTGAGGTTCCGGTTCCGCCGGCGCATGCCCTCGAGGATCTGCGCCTGCACGGCGTTGGTGTCCTGGTACTCGTCGACCAGCACGTGGTCGAAACGCGCACCGAGCCGGTCGCCGAGGTCGGGATCGGCGGCCATCTCGCGCCAGTAGAGGAGGAGGTCGTCGAAGTCCAGGACGTTGCGCGCCTGCTTCCGTTCGACATAGGCGGCGAAGAGCTTCTTCAGGTCCGCCTCCCACGCTGCGCACCAGGGAAACGTCGTCCGGAGCACATCGGCCAGGGGGGCGTCGGTGTTCACGCAGTGGGAGTAGATGGCGAGGCACGTCGCCTTGCGCGGAAAGCGGCGGTCGCGGGCGGAGAGGCCGAGGTCGTGGCGGATAACGTCCACCAGGTCCGCCGCGTCGCCCGGGTCGATGACGGTGAAGTCGGGGTCGATGCCCGCGGCGCGTCCGTGGATCCGCAGCAGCCGGTTGGCGATCGCGTGGAAGGTGCCGCCCCAGACGCGCCCGGTGGTCTCGGGGCCGCGCCGGATCGCGGCGCCGGCGCGTTCCAGCATCTCGGCGGCGGCGCGTCGGGTGAACGTGAGGAGGAGGATCCGCTCCGGATCGGTGCCGGTGGCGATCAGGCGGGCGACGCGGCCGGCGAGGGTCTTGGTCTTGCCGGTGCCGGCGCCGGCGACGATCAGCAGCGGCCCGTCGCCGTGAAGGACGGCGGCGCGCTGGGCGTCGTTGAGTTCCTGAAGCCAGGGAAGGTCCATGACGGATCCGGCGGGTCGTCCGGCAGCCCGATCACTCTATCTCCGGCGGGATGTCGAGCCGGCGGAGGATGGCGGTTCGGTTCGGAAGCTTGTCGAGCGCGGCCTCGAAGACGGCGTCGGATTCGAGCCACTTCCGCAGCTCGCGCGGCCGCCGCGTGACCAGATCGGCGTACATGGCCTGGGCCTCCGGGATCTTGCCCGAGAGGGCGAGGGTGCTGGCCTGGAGGAAGTCGACCACCGGCTCCTCGGGGGCGAGTTCCTTGGCGTGCCGGAGGACGGGGATCGCCTCTTCGAAGCGGGCGTTGCGCAGCAAGACATGTCCGAAGCTGACCCACGCCTGGGCGAGACCACCGTGATCCGCGAGAATCCGGCGCCATTCCTCGATGGCCGCGTTTCGCTCGCCGCCGTTTTCCTGGGCCTCGGCAAGCGCCGTGCGCACGCCGTATCCGTTCACGCCGAGTGACGCCGCTTCACGCAGGCTTGTGGCGGCGGTCTTCCAGTCCTGTGCCGTGCGCGCGGCCGCCGCGGCGCCGAGAATGGAACGAACCTGTTCAAGGTTGTGCGGGGCCGTGGTGCCGAGAACCTCGGCGGCCAGACGGTCGAAGCCCTCCGCGCCCACGATCCGCGCGAGGTCGGCGCGGTCGGCGTGAAGCCATTGGGCGGCCGCAAGGATTTCGTCGAAGGAACGTTGCGACCAGTAAGGGCGCGATGGCTGGTGGCGGTCCGAGGCGAGTTGCAGACAGGCCCTGTGGAAACGGAACGGCATGAAGTCCGGCGCGATCGTCTCGCCGCCGGCCAGCACGCGGTCGGCCTCGTCCATGCGGGCCAGCCGGATCAGGACGGCGACAAACGCCGCGGTGTGCTGGAGGTTGGCCGGGTCGAGCTCCAGATAGCGCCGGAAATAGTTGGCGGCGGCGTCCAGGTCGCGCGTCTGCGAGGCGACCATGGCGGCGAGGCTGAGGAGACGCGGGTCGTCCGGGGCATAGGTGAGGCCGTCGCGGATCTCGAGCGACGCCTTCAGCGCATCGTTGCCGCGGACATACTCAAGCGCCCGCGAGTAATGCTTCTGGGCCAGTTCACGCTCTGGAGCCGTGGGCGGCGGTGCGTCGAGCGTGCGCCTCGTCAGGCGTCCGGTTCGGGCGTCCATGTCCACCGAGAGATCGGGCGGGTCGATCCGCAGGACCGGCTTGGGGTCGAGCAGGTCGACCGCCATGCCGTCGATCAGTACGACCGGGCCGTCGTCCGTACCGCGGGCGCCGGTCCAGGCCGCGAGTGCGGCGGTCAGGCTGGCGACGGCGATCCGGGACTGGAGGGCGCAGCGGCTCATGACCGGGCCATCGCCTCCAGGGTGTCGGCATCGAGTTCTTCGAGCGAGTCGATCACCCGGTCGGCGGCGTGCAGGGCGGCCTCCTCGTGGGTGGAAGTGACGGCCAGCGCGCGGAGTCCGGCCCCTTTTGCCGCCTGGATGCCCGCGGGCGTGTCCTCGATGGCGACGCCCCCGGGCGTTCCGGCGCCTTCGCCGGCGATGGCGCGGAGCCGCGCGCGGGCCAGCCGGTAGCATGCGGGGTCGGGCTTGCTGGCGTGGACGTCCTCCGCCGTGACGACGGTGTCGAACCGTCCGGCAAGGCCGGCGGAGGAAAGGATGGGGTCGATGTCGCTGCGGAGGGCGCCGGTGCAAAGCGCCACCCGGCAGCGACCGCGCAGGCTTTCGAGGAGCGCGAGAACGCCCGGATACAGGGGCGGCGGTTCACGTTGCACCAGATCGGCGAACATCCGGGCCTTGCGCGTCATGAGGTCGGACATCCGGCCCGGAGGGAGTTCAAGCCCCGCGCGGCGATGGACAAGGCGCAGGGCATCACGGTCATCATACCCGATGTACTCGGCCCGGTAGCCGTCCCACGAGAATCCAAGCCCCATGGGTTCGAGAAGAAGCTGGTACGCGCGGTAATGGAGGCGCTCGCTATCCGCGATCACCCCGTCGAAATCAAAGAAGACCTCAAAATCCATGCGCTCCGACCCGCACGGCCCCGCGCCGCGCTTGCGGATGCGAAAATACCACCGCGGGGAGGTCGCAGCAAGACAGGGGAACCAAAAGCCTCCGCTCGCCGCTGCGCTGCGAGCGGAGGGTCAGAAGTGGCGTCGAGCGAACTCCCTTCCGGACCCAGACTTTAGGTAGCGCTCGAAGGCAGCGGCCTTCTCGCGGCATCGGAACGCCACGGCGGTCTCGATCCTCCACGGCCGGCCCTTGGACGTGTGAGGGCAGCCGCCTGAGTTGTGGACGTGCAAGCGGGCATGAAGGTCGTCGGTGAGGCCGGTGTAGTGGCGGGAGAGGTCGGACAGGCTTGCGAGGACGTAGACGTAGATGAATCCGGACATGGCTTGCCAAGCCGTAGTCTCGCAGCGCATGAACGGGTCCGCCTGCGCGACCGGCGAGGACGCCGGCCTACTCCGGCGTGACAGCCTCCGCTCGCCGCTGCGCTGCGAGCGGAGGCTGGTGGAGCGGATGGGGATCGAACCCACGGCCTCCAGAGTGCGATTCTGGCGCTCTCCCAAACTGAGCTACCGCCCCATGAACTGAAAGCGGCGAAACGATACGCCCATCGCGACGGGTTGACAAGCCTTCTCGACGCGCGGGCCCGGGTCGGGTATCGTTCCTGAGTTATGTCCGGGCGAGTGATCAATTTTCGGCTGCGTCCGCCCAAGCGGATGTTCTTCTATGCTTTTCTCATCCTGGCGGCCGGCGGCGGGATTGCAGCCTACTACCTGAGCCCGGAGAAACGGTTCCTCCCGGGCTCCCGCTCCACGGCCTACTTCGCGATCGCCTTTTCCTCGGTGGTTTCCGGCTGCGTTCTCATCGTGGCAACGGCCAAGCTGTGGTTCCGGCACCTGTGGCACAAGCGCCGTCATTGACCGCCCCCGATGCGGCGGGGGAGATCGAGGCGGCCTGGCGCCAATGGCACGCCCGGTGCGCCCTGGCGCGGTGCGAACCCGGACCGGCCGGTCTTCTCCGCGGATTCGCCGGAAGCCGTGCCATCTCCCTCGTACGCCGGCTCGGCACCCTGGCCCGGGGCGTGCAGGCCCCCGAGCCGAGGGATGCGTGGCACCTTTTCGAGGTTCATCTGGTCACAACCCGGACGCGCGAGGGCAAGCGGTACAAGGACTGGCTCTTCGCACGGGCGGACGCGCAGCAGGGAGTTGCCGTCGTCGATACCATTCAGGGCGGCGCCACGTTGATTCTCCGGGACGTGATCCGCGATCTGGTCCGCCGCGAGGCCCGTCCGGCCGGAACCCTGGCGTTCGACGCCCCGATCCATGGGACGGAGGGGCTGACGCTTGCCGATCTCGTCGCAGGCGGAGCCACGCCGGCCGACGAGGCCTCCGCGCGTGACCTCGATGCCATAGCATGGAAGACGGCCGTCCGGGAGTTCGACGCCGCCTCCCGCCGTGCCCGGATCGGCCTCTGCCTGCGCGCGCTCGGGCTCCCCCTCGACGGGGCCGCCGTCGAACGCGCCGCCGGATGCCGCAAGAGCAGCCTTCACGCGGCCGTCCGCGAGTTCACCACGGGCCTCGCGGAAGGGGTGCTGCGGGATCATGCCGCCGAGGCCTCCGGCACCGCCCACGCCATTGCGGTCCGTGCCCTGCAGATCGCCCGCGAAACGGCGCGGGCGTGGGGAAAGTTGGAAAAGGGTCTCGCCGTCTTCTTCCGTAAGGTGGAGGGGGCGTCGTCCGCCGTGCCGGCGCACCCCCGGGAGACACCGTCATGAAGCGAAACCAGGCCGCCCCGGCCGCGGGGCCTTCCGATCCCCGGATCCGGATGCTTGCCGAATGGCTGCGCGAATGGACGCTCGACCGCGCCCTGCGCGGAGAGCCGGAAGCGCCGCCGGTCGCGTGCACCGGCCGCCGCGCGCCCATCGGCTATGCCGACGTTCCGGCCGTCAACGACATCCGGCTGTTGCACCCTGACGTCGCGCCATCGGCCGTCCGTCCCATCCACGTGGCCCTGCTCGACCGCGCCCCCTCGGGCGCGTGGCTTGCCGCGCCGTTCAGCCGGTTCGCCAACCCCGCCTCGGAGGGGGAATGGATGACCGGCCGCCGCGGCGCCGCGCTCCGGGTCCTGTGCCTGTGGAACGCCCGGTGGATGCCGGCCGCCACGGTCCTGCGCAGTTGGCGCGCCGGGTGGCTGACGGGCCGCGAACGCGCCGGCGCCCTTCGCGCTCTGGAGTTCTGGCGCAACGGCACGTCGCCCGGTCGCGCGGTTCTCGCCAAGACCGGACTCCCGGTGATCCATCCCGACGACCCACGCCGGGCCTACGAAGACGAGGAGGCCCGTCTCATGGACGAAGCCGCCGCGGATCCGGACGACAGGCCGCAGGCCCTGCCCGGCCCGGGAGTCCTCGCCGACCGCGTCTACGAGGTGCCCGACGCATCGTGGCTCAAGGCCGCCGAGCCGGACGAGGACGAGCCCGATGGGGGTAAGCAAACGTAGGCGGCAGACACAACCACCACCAACCTCTGAGATCAGACGCCACCCGTCCAGCCGCTTCGAGTCCCCCGGGGCGCGACTTCTATTCGAGCGGCGGGGGTGCTATAAACGACTGTTTATGTCCGCATCCGTTCCAGATCGTGCGGCGTTCGCGAATGCGCGCCGCGTCGTGGTGAAGATCGGCAGCCGCGTTCTCGTGCAGCGCGACGGCCGGCCCGATCCGCGCCGCCTCCGGGCGCTGGTGGACGACATCGCGGGCCGCCACGCCGCGGGGCGGGAGATGGTCGTTGTCTCCTCCGGGGCGATCGGGTCGGGCATGCATGCCCTGGGCCTGCGCAAGCGGCCCCGCAGCCTGCCGGATCTCCAGATGGCCGCCGCGGTCGGACAACTCCGCCTGATGGCGCACTACGACGCGCTATTCCGGGCCCGGGGCTGCACCATCGGCCAGGTCCTGCTGACCCACGACGCGCTGAATGTCCGCGAGCGGCACCTCAACGCCCGCAACACGCTGGTCAACCTCGTGCGGCACCGTATCGTACCGATCATCAACGAGAACGATGCCGTGGCGGTCGAGGAGATCAAGTTCGGCGACAACGACCTCCTCGCCTCGCTCGTCGCGCTGCTGGTGGATGCGGACCTGCTGATTCTTCTCACCACCGTCGACGGCCTCCGCGCGCCGCACAAGGGCCGCGGCACCCGGCGCGTCCCGTGGCTGCCGTCCGTTACGGCGAAGGACCTCGAACTGGTCTTCGGCTCCGGCAATGAGATTTCCACCGGAGGCATGGCCTCCAAGCTCCAGTCGGCCCACAACGTCGCCCGGGCGGGCATCCCGGTCGTCATCGCCGACGGGCGCCGCGCCGGGGTCATTCAGGAGATTCTCGACGGCAGCGACACGGGCACGCTGATCGGCCAGCCGCGCGGCCCCCTCGCGTGGGGCGCCCGGGAGCGGTGGATCGGGTTCTTCCACAAGTCCAGCGGGGCCGTGGCGATCGACGACGGCGCCCGGCGGGCCGTCGTGACCGCGGGTCGCAGCCTCCTGCCGATCGGCATCCGCGCTGTCGAGGGCGCCTTCAAGGCCGGTGCGGTGGTCGACGTGAAGGGCCTCGACGGGGCGCTGGTCGCGCGCGGCCTGAGCGCCTACGGGGCCGACGATCTGCGGCGCATCCAGGGACGGAAGACCTCCGAGATCGAAGGCGTGCTCGGCGCATGCCATTTCGAGGAGGCCATCCACCGCGACAACATGGTCGTATTCGAGTCCACCGGGGGGGAGTCCGCATGAGCCTGCACGATGACATGATCCAGGTCGGCGACCGGGCCGTCGTCGCCGCCCGCGCGCTGGCCCCCTTGAGCAGTCGCCGGAAGAACGCCATTCTCGAGGCCATGGCCTCCGAACTGGAAGCCCGCCGCGAGGCCATCTTCGCCGCCAACCGGATCGACCTCGAGGCCGCCGAGAAGGCCGGGGTGCCGAAGCCGATGCGCGACCGGCTCCTCCTCAACGAGAAGCGGATGGATGCCATGATCAAGGGCATCCGGAACATCGTCGGACTCAAGGATCCCGTCGGCGCGAAGATCAGCCGCTGGATCCGCCCGAACGGGCTCGTCATCCAGAAGGTCCGCGTCCCGATCGGCGTCATCGCCATCATTTACGAGTCGCGGCCGAACGTCACGGCCGACACCGCCGTCCTGTGCTTCAAGACCTCCAACGCCGTGATCCTGCGCGGCGGCCGGGAGGCAATGGAGTCCAACAAGGCCATCGCGCAGGCCCTGATCGAGGGCGGGGCGAAGAAGGGGCTGCCGCCGGATGCGATCCAGCTCGTCACGACGACCGACCGCGAGGCGATCCGCGAGATCGTCCAACTCGTCGGCCGCGTCGACCTCGTCATCCCGCGCGGCGGCGAGGGCCTGATCCACGCCGTCACCGAGCAGGCCCGCGTGCCTGTCATCAAGCACTACAAGGGCGTCTGCCATGTCTATGTCGAGGCCTCGGCCGACCAGGACATGGCCCTGCGCATCATCGAGAACGCCAAATGCCAGTACCCGGCCGTCTGCAACGCGGCCGAAAAGTTGCTCGTCGACGCCGCCATCGCCCCCGTGTTCCTGCCCCGGTGCGCCACGCTGCTGCAGGCCCGGGGCGTCGAACTGCGCGGCGATGAGGCTTCGCGCGCCCTCGTGCCCTCGATGAAGCCCGCGACCGCGGAGGACTGGACCGCCGAGTACAACGATCTGATCCTCACCGCGAAGGTCGTCGCGGACGTCGCCGCCGCCATCGCGCACATCAATACGTTCGGCTCGCGCCATTCCGACGCGATCGTCACGGCCAGCGAATCCGCCGCCTCCCGCTTCACCGAGGAGGTCGACGCCGCCGCCGTCTACGTCAACGCCTCCACGCGCTTCACCGACGGCGGCGAGTTCGGCATGGGCGCCGAGATCGGCATCAGCACCGAGAAGATCCACGCCCGCGGCCCGATGGGCCTCGAGGAACTCACCTCCTACAAGTTCGTCATCCGCGGCGCCGGCCAGATCCGCGAGTAGCCGCCCCCCCAACCTTGAACCGTGAACCCTGAACCTTGAACCCCGCCTCCGGAACCTCCGCTACTGGAACTGCCTCCGGAACTCCTCGAACTGCGCCTTGAGCGCGTCGACCTCCGTCCGCAGGGCGGCGGACTCCTGTTCGAGGCGCGTGATGCGCTCGTTCTCGGCCCGGACTTCGACGCGGGCCGGTTCGGCGGGCGCCGATGCGGTGTCCGCGGCGGATGCGGCGGCCGGCGGACCGGACAACAGGTGCGCGTGGCGGCTCTCCTTCGTGCCCGGCTGGCGCGGCAGCTTCACCACCAGCGGGAACTCCGTGCGCGCCGCGAGGGTGTCGAGGGCCGTCTGCACCGCGGCCGCGTCGGCGAACGGGTGCATCCGCGCGGCGCGGGCGCGCAACTCGGCGACGGTCTGGGGGCCGCGAAGCAGCAGTTCAGCCACCAGGGCAAGCTGCGGCTCGTCGAGCCCCAGCGCCTCGGCCGCCGTGTGGCGGTACTTCGGCACCCGGGCGCCGGCCTCGCTGACCATCGAAGCGATATGCTTGTCGCGCAGGCCGTCGACCGCGACCACCACCGCCTTCTCGTCGAACGCCAGGACCGGGTCGCGGTTGTTCTTCTGGTTGCACGCTGCGACGAGCGCGTTCAGCGTCATCGGGTAGTACTCCGGCGTCGTCATCCGCTTCTCGACGAGGCACCCCAGCACCCGCGCCTCTCCGTCCGTCAGAATCACGTTCGACATGACATTCTCCTCCGCTCCGCCGCCGCCGCCGGCCGCTGTCCAAAGTGTAACACTGGCGGATACGATCGCACTCCACAATGTTACACAGCCGACCGGCTTGCATGTCTCAAGGGGTGCGGCGGCACGCGGCGCGGAAGGCCTCGCTCATGCCGGTGTATTCGACCATGTTCGTGGTGCGGAGCTGCGCGAACTTCCGGATCATCTCGTCGCCGGAGTCGCGGAACGGATCGATCGCCTCCATCGCGCCCGGGCTGCGGATCCAACCCCACATCGATCGCTCTCCGCTGCCCTTGCGCATCGCGGTCTTGAAGGTCCACAGCGACCACGAGGCGCCCCGCGTCTCCAGCATCTCCAGGCAGGCGGCCAGCGTCGCCGGCGTGCCGTGCGGCTCGAGGTTGAACTCGCCGACGTGGAACGGGACGCGCAGTCGGGCCTGCTGGGCATCGATCATCCCGACGAGCCACTGGAGATGGTTGCGCTGGTCCTGCTCGGTCTTCGCGTCGAACTTGTAGCTGTGGACGCTCGCAACGATGTTCGTCCAACCCCTCTTCGCCGGGTCTGGCATGTGTTCGAAACCCTTGTAGCCGTCCTCGAAGAAGATCATGTGCCGTGCGTCCACCGCGCGGATGGCGCGGTAGAGCCGGTCCTGCACGTCGTAGAGTTGGGCGTTGTTCGTTGCGCCCATCGGCTCGTTCAGGAGGTCGTAGCCGGCGACCTCCGGGCGGTCGCGATAGCGCGCGGCGACGCGGGCCCACAGCTCGGCCGTCTTTCGCACGTTTGCGTCGTCGCGGAACAGGAGGTTGCGGTCCGCCTCGCCGGTGTGATGATCCTTGCTCTGGCGCCCCGGCGCGCCGTGGAGGTCGAGCAGGACGTACAGCCCCGTCCGCCGCGCCCACGCGAGGGCGGCGTCGAGCCAGACGAACAGGCCGTCCGGCTCGGCCTCCAGGTCGTGCAGGAACGGCAGGCGGACGCAGGTCATGCCGGTCGCGCGCATGCGCGCGAAATCCGTCTCGTTCATCCACGCGATGCGGAACTGGTTGCGCACGCGGCGGGTCTCGGCGGGGCCAAGGCGGCGTTCGACGGTCGCCCACAGCGTCACGTGGTCGCGAACTTCGCGGAATGACGCATCCGTCGGTGGTTTCGCCGCGAACGGCATCATCCAGATTTCCTCGACGAGCCAGCCGCCCGCGTTGACGCCGCGCAGAATCACGCGTTGGCCGGCCGCGTTGACGATGTTCGTCCCCTCCGCCCGCAGCCACGGGGCTTCCGCGGCCGCGGCGGACGCCAGTCCCGCGAGCCCGATGATCGCCGCGAGAGTTCTTCGCATCGGATGACGCCCTTTCAACAGGCCTGTCCGCCCCGCGCCCATCGCCGGGTCGTGTTTCCAAGCCCCCGGGAGGATGACAGACCCGCCCCGTTGCTGCTAGCGTGGCGTCGTCGCGCACGGCGCGGCGCGGGAGGGCGTGGAGCATGAAACGGTTCGGGAGCGTCTGCATGCTGAAGCCGGAGCGGGCAGAGGAGTACCTGCGCATGCACGCGGCGGTGTGGCCGGAGGTGCTCGAACGCATCACGGCGTGCGGGATCCGGAATTACTCGATCTTCCACCGCGTCCTGCCCGACGGGTCGCACCTTCTCTTCAGCTACTTCGAGTACGCGGGCACGGACTTCGACGCGGACATGGCGGCGATGGCGGCGGATCCGAAGACGCAGGAATGGTGGGCCGCCTGCAAGCCCTGCATGATCCCGCTGCCCGACCGCGCCCCGGACGAGTGGTGGGCCGGCCTTCGCGAGGTGTTCCACCACGACGGCTGATCCCGTCGGCGCAGGGCGTGCGGGGTCAGGGGTTGGCGATGCGCCCGATCGCCATGGTCGTCGCGTCAGGGGTTTGTGTCCTGCGCCCATTTGTGATAGAAACAACCTGTTTCCGCGCTGTTTCAGGGGGTTTCTGCGGGCGCGGGGAAAGGCGGTCGGGGCATGAGGATGTCCTTCATCGGAATCGCACTGACGGTGGCGGTGGCGTTCGGATCAGCCGCTGCGTTGGACGTTCCGCTGACCGTGGCGAACCCCGAGGCGTCGGCAAAGACCGCGGAGCCGGTCACGTCGGGCGTGCCGTTCGGCGAGGGCGTCTTGGCCGATGCCGGCGCGGTCCGGCTCCTGCAGGGCGGCGTCGAGATCCCATCGCAGTTTCGCGTGACGGCGCGCTGGCCGGACGGCAGCGTGCGCTGGTTGCTTTGCGATTTCCAGACCGACCTCCCCGCCGGCGGCTCCACGGGCGTCGTGCTGCGGACCGGCCAGGCGCCGTCGCCGGTGGCGGGGATCGTCGTGGACAATCAGGCCGCCACGCTCACGGTCACGACAGGCGCGGCGGTGGTGACGTTCGACAAGACACGGCTTGATCTGCGCGGACACCGGTTCCTCGCCACCTACGGCGGCAATGTCTACACGGGCACGCCGGCCAGCACCGCGGGCTGGATCGTCGAGGAGAGCGGTCCCATGAAGGCGGTGATCCGCGTCGATGGCGTCTGGCGCCGCGGGGCGGGGATCCTGCGCGATAACCTGATCGGATTCCGCGCGCGGTTCACCGTCCACCGCAACAAGTCCGACGTGCGCGCGGCCCTCACGTTCCGGAACAACAACTCGTTCGGCTGGGACAACGGTCTGAACGCGCGGCCCGGGCTGACGATCTCCGGCCTCGCCTTCGGCGCGACGCCGATGCTTCAGGGTGGCGGCGCGTACGTGTTCGGCAGCGGGGCGGAGCGGACGTTCGAACTCGCCGTGCCCGCGGCCGGAGCCCCGGCGGTCCGCGACATCCGCTACAACGGCGACGGCACGGTCGCGGCGGGCCGCCAGGCCGACCGTCCGCTCGCGGCGGCGGCGCCGGAGTACCACGCCTCCACGCGCGCCTGGGGCCGGATCGTGCCGCCGCTGCAGGGACTGCCGGCGGACCGTCAGGCCGACTACGACCGTTTCGAGAAACTCCACCGCGCGATGGTCAACCCCGGTGACGTCGAGAACCCGCCCGGCCTGACCGGCATCACCGCGTTCCAGCACCTCGCCGTCGACCTGGCGAGCTGGAACGACTACGGCGACCTGCGCTGGGGCGGCGACCAGGGCCCGTGGTCCGGCAACCACTACGACTGGGTCTACGGGCTGTACCTGCAGTTCCTCCGCACCGGCCGGCCCGCGTTCGCGAACCTGGCGCGTGTGATGGCGCGGCATGAGATCGACCTCGACGTGTACCACACCGGCAACGACGGGACCGCCTACACCTACCAGAAGAACTGGGAGACGCGGCCATCGCACAACAGCTCCGACAACGGTTTCGGCGGCGGCCGACCGACGCACACGTGGACGCAGGGCTACGCGCTGCACTGGCTGCTGACCGGCGATCCGCGCGGGCGCGATGCGTTCGAGGAGCTGACCGAGGGCATCCGGCAGTACCTCTACGAGTCGTTCAACGGCGAGGCGCGCGTCGACACCAACGAGATCCGCACGCAGGGCTGGCTCACGGAGAACCTGGTCACGGCCTGGCGCATCGATCCGGACGCCGTGTTCGCCACGACGGAGTACGGCTCGAAGACGCTGTCCGCGACGATCAAGCATGTTCTCCAGAACGTATTTGACCGGGAGGCGGCGGCGGGCACCAACGGGTTCGTGTATGCGGGCGATCCGAATACGCCGGATCCCACCACGCGACACCCGCTCCAGAACTGCTACTTCATCGAGCCGGCGGCGAAAGCGTACGAGGAGGTATTCCTCGGCCGCGACCCCGCCTACTGCGCGCAGTTGCTGCCGCTGATCCAGCGCATGACGCGCTTCCTGATGACGATCACCTACGGCGGCGACACGAATGGCGAGGCGATGTACCGCCCGCGCCAGATTCCGGAGTACATGAACACGCCCACGGAACGCGAGATGGGGCAGCTTCCATACCTGCTGATGGCCGCCAACGCGGCGGGTTTCTGCCACCTTCAGGGAGGCGGGACGGACTTCCTGCCCTACCTGCGCGCGGCCATGCAGGACTTTCTTCGCTATTCCTCGATCGCAGGCGACGAGGGACAGTACGTCGATCCGTCGCTTCGCATCGCCACGGCGTACAACTCCAACATCTACGTCGATACGGAGTCGAAGGTTCGGGGATGGTCCGCGCGCTACGGGGCCTATGCGCTGGCCGCCGAGGCCGCGGCGCTTGCGGCGGAGGATCGCACCCCGCCGTCGGTCCCCGCGGGACTCGCCGCGTGGGCGCTGGCGACGAACCGCGTGCGGCTGGCGTGGGCGCCCTCGACCGACACCGGCGGCAGCGGGCTGGCGGGCTACGAGGTGCGGCGCGACGGCGCTGCGGTCGCAACCACGGCCGGCGCGGACAGCACCAACGCCGTTCCCTCGCCCTCCGCGTCCTACGCCTTCCGCGTCGCTGCGTTCGACGGCGCCGGCAACACGTCGGACGTCAGCGCGGCGGTCTCCATCGCCCCCGCAACCGCCGACGCCGACACCAACGGCCTTCCCGACTGGTGGGAGCAGGCCTACTTCTTCAGCGTGACCGGCGCCCTTGCCGCGGCTGACGGCGACGGAGACGGCGCGAACAACCGCGCCGAGTACCGCGCCGGCACGGTGCCCACCAACGGCGCCTCGCGATTCGTGCTGACCGGCGTGACGCCCGTGGGCGGGGATGGACGCCTCGCACTGAGTTGGGCCAGCGTGGACGGCAGGAACTATGGCATCGTGGCGGGTACGAACCTCGGGCAGGGTCTCGACGTGACGCTCACGAACCCCGTCGCCGCGACCCCGCCGGTCAATGTCCACACCGTCCGCCCACCCGCCGGCGCGGCGGGGTTCCTTCGCATTGAAACCTGGTAACCCGGGAGCGCGATGATGAATCCGGCCATGACCGTCGTGATGGCATCGGTCCTGATCGCGCCCGCTGTCGCGCGGTGCGCGGAGGATGCCGAGCTCCGTTTCGCCCCGCGGTTGGTGACCGCGGAGACGCGGGCCGACCCCGCCGCGCTCGCCGCCTTGGAGAAGCCCGGAGAGATCTTCTTCCGCGACGGTTTCGAGTCGCCCGCGTCGCTGACCAACTACTTCGAGATCCGAGGGCTCAAGGAGGGCCATGCGGTGCTCGTGCGCGACCGGGCCCCTGCAGCCTCGGGAGAGGGTGCGATCCGGTTCACCGCGCCGGCACGCGGCGGGGAATCGTCCGGCGCCGGCGCCAGCTTCTGGTTCGGACCCGGGGGGCGCGACCGGGTGCACTTCCGCCGCTACATCCGCTTCGCCGCGGACTACGACCAGGGCAACCTCAATCACACCGGAGGCGGCCTGACCGGTGTCGCCGGCGCGGACCGCTGGCGTGCGATGGGCTCCGCCGGGATTCGGCCGAAGGGCGACGACCACTTCAGTTGCCGGTTCGAGCCGTGGCGCGACTGGGGACGCCAGCCCTCCCCGGGCTACCTGTTTCTCTACACCTACTGGATGGACATGAAGCGCGACCGCGACAGCCACTTCTGGGGCAACATGCTCGAGCCGGCCGGGGACGGAAGGATCGTCCCGCTGCGCGACCGGTGGATCTGCCTCGAGCAGATGATCCGCGTCAACACGCCCGGCGGGGCGGACGGCGAAGCGGCGGCCTGGGTCGATGGAAAGCTCTACCTTCACTACCGTGGCATCCGCTGGAGGTCCGACGCGGCGGTGAAGCTCAAGCGCTTCGAGATCGGCGTCTACATCCACGAGGCGCGGCGGGACAACACCGTCTGGTACGACGACGTCGCTCTCTCCACCGGCTACATCGGTCCGCGCCCGACTTCCGGCAAATGATCCGGCCGTGGGGCAGGCACTCCTGCCTGCCCCGCCGTGGAAGCGGCGCCCCCGCTTCGAGCCAGGACCCGCCCGCCCGCACCGGAGTGTCCGCGCCACGGGCCCTGCACGCCGGACCAAACCGTGGCATAGTGGAGTCATGGACGATACGAGCCATCGCGATATTGGCGACGAGGTCTTCGACGTGGTCGACGAGCAGGGCCGGCCGGTCGGCCGGGCGCTGCGCCGCGAGTGCCATTCGGATCCCTCGCTGATCCACCCGGTCGTCCATGTGTTCGTCTTCAACCGGGCGGGCGCGCTCTTCTTGCAGCAGCGCTCCCTGAGCAAGGACGTCCAACCCGGCCGGTGGGATACGTCGGTCGGCGGCCACCTTCACTCCGGCGAGAACCCGCCGGACGGCGCGCGGCGCGAGATGCGCGAGGAGCTCGGCATTGACGCGCCCCTCGTGTTCTCCCACGAATACGTCTGGCGCTGCCCGCGCGAGAGCGAATACGTCCGGGCCTACGTGGCGTCGTTCGAGGGACCTTTCCGCCTCGATCCGGACGAGGTCTCCGCCGGCCGATTCTGGACGTTCGACGAAATCGCCGCCTCGGTCGGCCGCGGCGTCTTCACCCCCAACTTCGAGTTCGAACTCTCATGGCTCCGAATGAAGGTGCCGGAGATCCTGATACGGGAGGAGGGGCAGCGATGAAAGTGGCCTTTACGGGATCCGGTGGGCTGATCGGGTCGGCGGTCTCGGCCGATCTGGCGGCGGCAGGGCATGAGATCGTCCGCCTGGTGCGCGGAACGCCGCGCGGTGGTGAGGTGCCGTGGGATCCCGCCGCGCCGTGCGACCTTTCCGTGCTCGACGGCGTTGACGCCGTGATCCATCTGGCGGGCGAGAATGTCGGCGCAGGGCGGTGGACGCCGGCCCGCAAGACGGCGATCCGCACCAGCCGCGTTGACGGCACGCGCAACCTCGTTGCAAGTCTCCTGCAGATGAAGCATCCGCCGCGCGTCCTTCTCGCGGCCTCGGCGATCGGATGGTACGGCGACTGCGGCGATGCGCCGGTCGACGAGACGGCTCCGGCGGGCGATTCGTTCTTCGGCCGTCTCGTGGCCGATTGGGAGGCGGAACTGGCGCCCGCGCGCACGGCGGGGATGCGGGCGGTTGCGATGCGCTTCGGCGTCGTGCTCGCGCGCGACGGCGGGGCGCTGGCGAAGATGCTGCCGCCGTTTCGCCTTGGCCTTGGCGGACCGCTGGGCACGGGCCGGCAGGTGATGAGTTGGATCACGCTCGAGGACGTCGTCGCGGGGGTGCGCCTTCTGCTCGCGGCGGACGGCATCACGGGCCCGGTCAACTTCACCGCCCCCGGCGCCGTGACGAATCGCGAGTTCGCCGCCGCGCTCGGCCGCGTGCTGCGCCGGCCGGCGCTCCTGCCCGCGCCCGCCTTTGCGCTGCGCCTGCTGCTAGGCCGCGAGATGGCGGACGAACTCCTGCTCTCCGGCGCCCGCGTCGTTCCCGCCCGCCTGCTCGCCGCGGGCTTCCGGTTCGCCTATCCCGACCTTGAGCCTGCGTTGCTCCGGATCCTCCGTTGATCAAGCGGCCCCCCCGCATCCCCGATCCCACGACTTCAGCAAGACGCGATTCCCCGCGCCCGGCGCCGGATCTCATGTCCACTACGTTACATAAAATGTAACGATCGTTACATTCTATGTAACATTGTTCTTGGGCGAGCCGTCGGTGGCGGTGGGGGGATCGGGGGCTGGGAGGGCTGCGTGCTGTGGCTGGCGCGTATTCGTGCAGGTGATACGATGCGCGGGTGTTGAATACAGAACCCAACATGGTCGATCCGTCGCGTGACAGGCTCCCGCGGCGACGGCACCGGCTGGCCCGGTGCCGGGGGTGCGGACTGCACGAGGCGATCTGCGTCTGCCCGATGCTGCCGCGCGTCGAACTGCCGCAGGAGTTCCTGGTGATCCAGAACGCCATCGAGATCCTGCGTCCTACGAACACCGGGCGGATCGTGGCGACGATGCTGCCGAACACGCGGCTGCTGCCCTACGGCGTGCGCGAGGGGTCCATGGCGGCCGATGTGCAGGCGCGGGATGCCGAGACGCCGCACCGGGCGGAGGCCGTGGCGATGGGGGCGGACGGCGAACGCAGAGGCGTGCCGCGGTCGCTGCCGTTCGACGAGGCTGCCCTGCGGCAGCCGGATACGGATTACCTGTTGCTCTTCCCCTCCGACGACGCGGCCGAGTTGTCCGCGGAGATGGCGGCGTCGCGCCCAGGCCGGCGCGTGGCCTTCGTGCTGCTCGACGGGACGTGGCACCAGGCATCGCGGATGTCGCACCGGATCGCGGCCCTTCGCGGCATGCGGCGCGTGAAGCTGCCGCCTGGCTCGCCGTCGTCGTGGACCATCCGCAACCCGCTCCGCCCGGAGCAACTCTGCACGCTCGAGGCCGCGATCCGCGTGGTCGACGTGCTCGGCCTGCGGTACGAGGCCGACCGCATGATGGACGGACTGGAGTGGATCGAGGCCCGGATGCTGTTCATGAAGGGCCGTCTGCCGCGGCCGATGACGATCGAGGAGGTCCGCGTGCAGCGAACGAAGAATGGGACAACGGAGGGATGAGATGAGAATCCCCCTCTTCCGCCGCCGCGAGACCCTCCGTCCGACGTGGGCGGGGTGGCTGGTACTGGCCGTGGGAGCGCTGATTGGGCTGCGGCTGTCCGCACCGGCCATGTACGGCTTCCTCGCGCCGGGCTCGCACGGCCGCGTAGACTACCTGGTTGTCGAGGGCTGGATCTCGGATGATGCGGTGCCCGGGGCGGTGGCGAGGATCCGGGACGGCGGCCACCGCGCCGTATTCACCACGGGCGGTCCGCTCGACTACGGCGGATTCCTCGCGGAGTACAAGGACTGCGCCACAGCGGCGCGCGCGACGCTGGTCGCCGCCGGCGCGCCGGAGGCCGCCCTCACCGCCGTCCCCGCGCCGCGTGCCCGCAAGGACCGCACCTTCGCCTCCGCCGTTGCGCTGCGCGATCATTTTGCCGCGTCGGGGATCGCGTCCGGCAACGTCGGGCTGGTCACCTTCGACACCCATGCGCGCCGGAGCCGACTCCTGTTTCGTCGCGCGCTCGGGCCCGCCTTTCGTGTGGAGACCCTTCCATACCCGTGTCCGCGGTTCGGCCGCGCCGACTGGTGGCGGTCGAGCGAGGGCGTGCGTGCCGTGATCTACGAGGGCATGGCGTGGGTCTACTCCGCCCTCGCCACACCCGATCCCGCCACGGAGTCCGCGCGAAAGGTCGTGTCCCCATGAACGTCGCCCCCCGGACCGCCGCCCTTCTGCTCGCCGCGGCCGCGGCGCATGCCGGACTCGAAATTGACCGGACTCTTTGCGAGTACGAGTCCAACCCGGTCGGCCTCGACACGCCCGCACCGCGGCTGACGTGGTCGCTGAAGTCGGACATCCGCGGGGACCGCCCGATCGCCTTCCGGATCCTCGCCGCCTCGTCGGAGGCGCTGCTGGCGACGGACCGGGGCGACCTGTGGGACACCGGCCGCGTGGCGTCCGACGCGCAACTGCACATTCCCTATGCCGGCCGCGCGCTGCGCTGCGGCGAGCGCGTGCACTGGAAGATCCGCGCGTGGGACAAGGACGGCGCCGCATCTCCCTGGTCCGCGCCGGCGTGGTTCGAGATGGGACCGATGGGGTCCAACGACTGGGCCGGCGCCGCGTGGATCGCGCTGGCGGACGACACGCGCCCCCCGGAGCACCGCGGGCGGGCCATGCACGCGAGTCACATGCCGAAGCCCGCGCGGGTGGACGCCTTTCCGGCGCCGCGCCTGCGTCGCGAGTTCGACCTGGCGAAGCCCGTGCGGCGGGCGAGGCTGTACGTCTGCGCGCTCGGCCTTGGCGAGGCGTACGTCAACGGATCGCGCCTCGGCGACGGCGTTCTCGATCCGGCGCAGACCACCTACGACGTCCGCTCGTTCTTCGTGACGCACGACGTCACGCCGCATCTCCGCCGCGGTCGCAACGCGCTGGGGCTCTGGGTCGGCAACGGGTTCTACGGGCAGAACGTCGGCTTCACGCGCGGCCTCGCCTGGGGACCGCCGCGCGCCCTCGCGCGGCTTGTAATCGAGTTCGAGGACGGCACGCGGACGGACATCGTCACCGACGGTTCGTGGCAGGCCGCAACCGGGGCGGTGCTCTTCGACAACCTCTATGCCGGCGAGACCTTCGACGCGCGCCTCGACGACCCCGCGTGGTCCGCGCCCGGCGGCGGCGCCGGCTGGCCGGCCGTCAAGATCGTGACATCCCCCGCCGCGCGGCTGCAGGCGCAGACGATCCCCCCGATGCGCAAGATCCGCTCGCTGAAGCCGGAGAAGGTCGTCCGGACCGGCGACCGCCGCTGGATCGTCGACTTCGGTCAGAACCTTGCGGGCTGGGTCCACCTCGTCGCCCGCGAGCCCGCGGGCACGACGGTGACCCTGCGGTTCGCGGAACTGCTCGCGCCCGACGGAAAGGCGCTCGACACCGCCTCCACCGGTGTCTTCGCGACCGGCGTCGAGCAGACCGACGTACTCGTCTGCCGCGACGGCGAAACCTCGTGGGAGCCGCGCTTCACCTACCACGGCTTCCGCTACTGCGAGATCGACGGACTCTCGAAGCCGCCCGACGAGGATACGCTGCGGGCATGGCTCGTGCGCAACGACGTGCCGCAGGCCGGCTCGTTTGAATGCTCCGATCCGCTGCTGAACCGGATCCATGCGACGTCGATGTGGACGATCGAGGACAATCTTCACGGCACGTCGGAGGACTGTCCCCACCGCGAACGCTGCGGCTGGCTCGGCGATGCGCACGCCGTCGGCGAGACCGCGATCTTCAACCTGGGCATGGGGCCGTTCTGGGCGAAGTTCATCGACGACATCGAGACCGTCCACGGTCGCGGCGGCGTCACCTATACGAAGCGCCCCGCGCAGCAAGGCATCCCGTGCAATATTGCGGTCGGCCGCCGGCTCTGCCAGGAGGCGCGGCCGGACTGGGGCGCGGCCTGCACGCTGCTGCCGTGGTATCTCCACGTCTATTATGGCGACGTCGATCTCGCGCGCCGCCACTACCCGCACATGGTGAGGTGGGTCGACTATGTGGACACACTGACAACCAACGGAATCGTGAGCGAAGGCTACGGCGACTGGTGTCCGCCGGGCGGCAACGAGACGATGGACTGTCCGTTTGAGCTCACCTCCACCGCCTTCTACTACGCCTCGCTCCGCCACGTGGAGGCCTTCGCCCACCTGCTCGGACATCCCTCCGAAGCCGCCGGCTTCGCGCGGCGCGCGGAGGCGACGAAGGCCGCGTTCCTTCGGGGATTCATGTCGACGAACGCGGTCGACTTCGGATCCCAGACGGCGAACGCCACGGCGCTGCGTTTCGGGCTGCATCCGGACGGCCGCGGTGCCGAGCTCGCCGCATCGCTCGCCCGCCGCATCGAGGCCAACGGCGGACACCATCACACGGGGATCCACGGGGCGCGGTGGCTCTACACGGGGCTCTCGGATCACGGGCTGGACGATCTCGCGTACCGCGTGCTGACGGTGAAGGGCTTTCCGGGCTATCCGGACCTTCTTGCGCGCGGATGTACGACGTGGCCGGAGGTGGAGCTTCCGCCCGCCGAGGACGTGAAATGGCGCGGCCGCTCGCACAACCATCCGATGCAGTCCGGCTTCGCGGCGTGGTTCCACGAAGGCGTCGCGGGGATCCGGCCGGATCCCGAGAAACCGGGTTTCAGCGGGCTCCTCATGCGGCCGGCCGCCGTCCGATCACTGGAGTGGGCCAGGGCGGAGCACCGCGCTCTGCGCGGACCCGTCGCCAGCGAGTGGCGGCGGCGCGGCGATTCGTTCGAGTGGACGATCCGCCTTCCCCCAGGCTCATCGGCGGTCGTTCGGATTCCGGCGGGGGATGCCGCGCCCGTGACCGAAGGCGGCATCGACGTCGCGCAGGCGCCCGGCGTGACGGTCGTGGGCCGGGCCGGCGGCTGGTGCACGGTCCGCATCGGCTCCGGCGAGTATCGCTTCGCGTCCATTCTGCCCTGAGCGCCGCAGCGATGTGGCCCAGCACTGCGTGTCGAACAGGCAGCGTCGTCGTCCCGCGGTGTGGCGTCCTGGCATGATCGTGTCTCCGCGGTACGCCGGCCGCGGCGTAGTCCGCCGGCCATCCGTCCGCGTCTCCAGCATCCCGCGCGAGTGTTCAGTGCCGGTCAGGATCTCGTGAGGAACCAAGCTCCTGCGGGAATGCGCTGGAGGTGGTGTCTTGGAATGCCGTGCGGAAGTCCGAGCCCTCCGCCTTTCCCTCGCTTGCGCTGCACCGTTGCGGACGATAGGCTGCGAGTCATGAGGGGTTTTGTTGGAGAGGATTTTCTGCTGGGCAACCGGACCGCACGGAGGCTGTACCACGAGCACGCGGCGCGACTGCCGGTCGTCGACTATCACAGTCATCTCGATCCCGGAGACCTGGCGGCGGACCGCCGGTTCGACAATCTTGCGCAGGTCTGGATCCACAGCGACCCGTACAAGCACCGCGCCATGCGCATCGCCGGGGTGCCGGAGGCCGTCATCACCGGCGACGCCCCGGACCGTGAGCGCTTCGACCGGTGGGCCGCCACCGTCCCGCTGACCATCGGAAATCCACTGTACGCATGGACCGCGCTCGAACTCCTGCGCTACTTCGGTGTCGAGGAGACGCTGGACTCGGACTCGGCGGACCGCGTCTGGGTCGCCTGTAATGCGCGTCTGCAAACTCCGGCGTACGGCGCGCGCGGCCTCTTGGCGGTGGCGAAGGTTGAGTGCCTGTGCACGTCCGACCGCCTTCTCGACGATCTCGCGTCCCATGCGAGCATCGCCGCATCGGGCTTTGCAACCCGTGTACTGCCGTCGCTCCGTGCGGACGATGTGCTGGCGGTGGATGATCCGGGTTTCGCGGGTTGGGCCGGCGCCCTCGGTGCGGCTACGGGCATCAGCATCGACGGCCTCGAAGCGTTCCGGCAGGCCGTTGTCGTGCGGCTCGACTATTTCGATCGCGCGGGCTGCCGGCTTGCGGATCATGCGCTGGACGACTTCATCCATGCTCCCGTCGATGATGCGGTCGCCGACGCCCTTCTCCGCAGGAGCCTGGCCGGCGAGGTGCCCGCGCGGGACGATGCGGTCCGCCTGCGGTCGACGCTCCTTCGGTTCCTTGGCATCGAGTACGGCCGTCGCAACTGGATCCTGCAGCTCCACCTCGGCGCCCAGCGGCGCACGAGCAGCCGGCTGCGCTCGCTCGCCGGGCCGGCCGGCGGCTATGCGGGGATCGGCCGCGCCTGCGACATCCCGTCGCTCTGCGCCTTCCTCGACGACCTCGAGCGCGCCGGGGCGCTGCCGCGTACCATCCTCTACACGCTCAACCCGTCCGACAATGCCGCGCTGGCCGTCCTCACCGGCTCCTACGCCGAGGATGGTGTTCCGGGAAAGGTCCAGTTCGGCCCGGCCTGGTGGTACAACGACCATGCGGACGGCATCCGCGCACACCTTGCGACGCTTTCGTCCTACGGACTGCTCCGGACCTTTGTCGGCATGACCACCGATTCGCGCAGCCTGCTGTCCATGACGCGGCACGAGGTCTTCCGCCGCGTCCTCTGCGACTTCATCGGCGCGCGTGCCGAGGCCGGCGAGTGGCCGCGGGATGAGGCGGTGCTCGGGGAGACGGTCCAGGCTATCGCGTACAGCAATGCCCGGCGGTGGGTTCTGGGCGAAGGGGGTGCGGGGACGTGAGCGACGCGTTCTTCCGGGGCAAGACGGCGGTGGTCACGGGGGCCGGCGGCACGCTGGGCTCGGCGATCGCGGTGGATCTGGCATCGCGCGGGGCCGCGGTGGCGCTCGTCGGGCGTACGGCGGCGAAGCTGGAGCCCGTCGCGGATGCGATCCGTATGGCCGGCGGCGTGGCGCTGCCGTTGGCGGCGGATGTGACGGACCCCGCCGCGATGGAAGGGGTCCGCCGCGCGGTCGAGGCGGATCTCGGATCCTGCGCGATCCTCGTCAATGCGGCCGGGGGCAACCAGCCGGAGGCCGTCACGACCACGACGGAATTCGACACACGGGAAGGCGAGCCCGGGCGGCCGGAGGGGCTGCGCGGCTTCTTCGATCTCGATCCCGCGCGGTTCCTCGACGTGATTCGCACCAACACGATGGGCACGGTCATCCCGTGCCGCGTCTTCGGTCTCGCCATGGCGCAGGAGGGGCGGGGGAGCATCCTCAATTTCGCGTCGATGAACAGCTACCACCCGCTGACCCGCGTGCCCGCCTACGGCATCGCCAAGGCGGGCGTCGTCAACTTCACCGAGTGGCTCGCCGCCTACCTGGCCCCCGCCGGCGTCCGCGTGAACGCCGTTGCGCCGGGCTTCTTCCTGAACGACCGCAGCCGGAAGATCATCCTCGATGCGGACGGCGGTCTGACCGAGCGCGGCGAACGGATCATGGCGCACACGCCGATGCGGCGTTTCGGCGAGGCCGCGGACCTCCTCGGCTGCGTCGCCTGGCTGCTCGACGACGAACGCGCCGGGTTCGTCACCGGCATCACCGTGCCCGTCGACGGCGGATTCCAAGCCGCGTCGGGCGTCTGACGGGGGCGGACGTGCAGCATCTCCAGGGCCTCGACTACGCGGCGATCGGCATCTACATCGCGCTCATGGCCGTCATCGGGCTGTCCTTCGGCTGGTTCGTGAAGGACATCGGCGGCTACTTCACCGGCGGCGGCGCGATCCCGTGGGTGATGTCCGCCGTCAGCAACTTCATGGCGTGGTTCAGCACGTTCGTCTTCATCGCCTACGCCGGGATCGCCTACCAGCACGGACTCGTCGCGATCACCGTCTACTGGGCCACCGTGCCCGCCTGCGTCGTGGGCGCGATCGTGTTCGCGGCGCGTTGGCGGCGTACCGGTTTCACGACGCCGACGGAGTACCTCGAGGTTCGCTACGGCCTTGCGCTCCGCCAGATCATCACATGGGTCGGGCTGCTGATGCGGTTCCTCGACAACATGGTCCGCCTCTACGCCATTTCGATCTTCATCACCGCCGCGACCCCGCTCTCGCTCGGCACCGCCATCGTCGTCTCCGGCATTATCGTCACCGTGTTCAACATCGTCGGCGGGGTATGGTCGGTCGTCGTGATGGGTACGGTGCAGTTCGTGATCCTCGTGCTTTCGTGCCTGATCCTCGTGCCCCTTGCGCTGGGGGAGGCGGGCGG
>CAYRFK010000019.1:0-39012 GCA_964423465.1 uncultured Verrucomicrobiota bacterium
GATTCGCCCGCGTGGCGTCCTTAACTTGGGATCCAACTGAATCGTTCCGGCTCAGAACGCGCCGAGGAAGATGCTGGTGAACGTGGTGACGGGGGCGGTCTCCCGGAAATCGTCGATGGTGGCGCGCAATTCGCGCAGCAGCATCTTGGTCTCGTCGTAGACGTCGTTCTCGCGGATCAGCTTGCCGATGGTCCCCTCCCCATTGCTGATGGACTCGGTCACTTCGCGGATCGCCAGGGCGGAGGCACGGAGGTCGTCGTAGACGGTGTCCTCCTCGGACAGGAGCTTCCCGAGCAGCCCCCTGCCGTCGGCCAGATCCTGCGAGGACTTGCGCAGGTTGGCCGTGACGATTTCCATGTCCTGGTAGATCTTGCCATCGTCGGCCAGCAACTTGCCGAGGGAGCCCTGTCCCTTCTCGATCCGGTCGCTGATGCTCTTCAGGTTCGCGGTGACGGCCTTGATGTCGTCGTACACGGCATCCTCGGCCAGCAGCTTGCCCAGGGAGCCCTCGCCGCGCTCGACGCGGGCGACGATGACGTTGGCGTTGGACACGATCTGCCGCACGTCGGCCAGCACGCCGCCGTCCAGCGCCTGCCGGATCGATGTGACCGTCCGCGTCGCCTCGTCGATGAGATCCACCGGCGTCACACCGACCAGCTTGGTGCCCAACGGCACGAGCGGGCGGTCCTCGTCGCCCTCCTCCACGTTCAGATAGCGGCCACCGAGCATCGACGACGGCAGGATCTCCATCTTGTAGTTCTCGTGCAGCTCGATCTCCCGGTCGAGCGCCAGCCGGAGCTGCACCGACCGCTTCTCCACGATCACGTCGTCCACCTTGCCGACGATCACGCCGCGAAGGAAGACGTTGTCGCCCTCGCGCACGCCCAGGATGCTGCGGAAGGCGACATCGTAGTAGACGGTCGGCTTGAAGAGGCTCTGCCGGCTCAGGATGATGGTGAACACACCGAGGGCGAGAAGGATCATGAACATGAAGGCGCCGACGGTCACCTCCATCGACACCTCGCGGATCCGGCTGCGTTTCATGGCGTCACCATTCCTTCCCAATCCCCGCGGCGCGTGATGTACTGCGCCTCGAGGAACCCTCGCACGATTTCATTCTTGGAATTGACGAACTCCCGCGGCGTCGAGACCTCGACGATCCGGCCGCGGTGGATGACGGCGATGCGCGACGCGATGGCGAGCGCGCTGTGCAGGTCGTGGGTTACGACGACGCTGGTGAGCCCCAGCTTTTTCCGAAGGTCGTCGATCAGCGTGTCGATCATGCGCGACGTGACGGGGTCGAGGCCCGAGGTCGGCTCGTCGTACAGGACGATCTCCGGGTTCAGGGCGATCGCCCGGGCCAGCGCGACGCGCTTCTGCATGCCGCCGGAGAGGTCCGCCGGGTACTTGTCGAAGGCGTCCTCGAGGCCGAGCATGCCCAGGCGCTCGCGCACCTGGTTGTCGATCTCGGTCTCGGCGAGCGGGGTCTTCTCGCGCAGCGGCAGCGCCACATTGTCGCCGACCGTCAGCCACTGGAGCAACGCCGCGCCCTGGAAGAGCACGCCGAACTTGTCGCGCAGCGCGACCAGATCGCGGCCGTACGCCTCGTGGATGCAGCGGTCGCCGATCCAGACCTTGCCCTCGTCCGGCGCCATCAGCCGGATCATGTGCTTGAGTGTGACGCTCTTGCCGGAGCCCGACGACCCCACGATCACGAAGGTCTCGCCGCGCGGCACCTCGAAGCAGACATCGTCGAGCACCGTGCGCCCGCCCAGTCGCTTCGTGACGCCCTCGAACCGGATGGCCGTCCCGCCGCTCATGCGTAGAACACCCGGGTGATCATGTAGCCGAGCGCCAGGATGGTCAGGAACGAGATGATCACGGTGCGCCGCGTCGCCTGCCCGACGCCCATGGCTCCCTCCTTCGCCTGGAAGCCCTGCTGGCAGGCGACGGTGGTGATGATGACGCCGAAGATGACCGACTTGAGCAGGCCGACGTACAGGTCCTTGTTCCGCGCGTACTGGATCGCGTTGTCGAAGTAGGCGGGCAGGGACACGCCGAGTTGCGTCTGGCCAACGATCGCCCCGCCCACAATACCGATGATGTTCATGTAGACCGCAAGGATCGGCATCATGACCAGCAACGCCGCAAACCGGGGCATGACGAGGAACCGGACCGGATCGATCGACATCACCTCGAGCGCGGCGATCTCCTCGGACACCGTCATCGTGGCCAGCTGCGCCGCGATCGCCGAGCCGACGCTGGCCGCGATGACGAGGCCGGTCATGAAGGGGCCCATCTCGCGGACCATCACCACCGTGACCGCCGTCCCGATGTTGACCTCCTGCCCGAACCGGCGCAGTTCAAGCCCGGTCTGGAGAGCCAGGATCATCCCGGTGAACAGGGCGACGACCGTGATGACGCCCAGGCTCTTGATGCCCGTCACATACATCTGGAAGAGCACCTCGTGCCGGTTCCGGTGCGAGAAGATGTGCCGGAGGGCGAGGAACGCCTCCGCGATCATCATCAGCCCGCGGCCGGTGTTGCGGCACGTCAGGAGGATGCGCCGGCCGACCGACGCGAAGAGATTCAGCGGCGGTTCGAAATAGTCTGGTTCGTGAATGACGATGGCGCCGGTCCTCCGAGTCCGATACGAATACCATACAGGATGCGCAGTTCGCGGCCAACCCCGCCCCACCGGTATCCGAGCAGACCCTTTAACAGTGAAACCTCGCGCGCCGGCGGGCGGTCCGCAGGGGCGGCGCCGGACCATTCGATCAGGGGAAACAGCGACGTGCGCGCCGACTCGTCCCCGCGGACCTGCCGGCGGTAGACCCCCCACAGCAACTCGGTGTCGGCGTCGGGGCCGTCGCGCCGGTAGTCGGCCACGGTCCACAGCGGCGCCCACGACCTCTCAACGCACTCAAAGTCGCGCGTCGGCCACAGGGCGAGGCTGCGGAAACGGACCTCATCCCTCTCGCGCGCATACGAAGCCAAGGGCCACAGTTTCCATTTTAGGGCCTCGGGCGGGGTCTCCGGCGCCGCATGGCGGTCCCGGCGGGTCTCGGCATACCACAGCGGCACCGCCCAGTAGGACCGCGACACGAGATCGCCGCGGTAGACGCGCGAGCGCCACAGGAAAGGCCACGCGATATAGCCCCGCGAGATGCCCGGATCCGTCGTTCGCCCGAACAGCGGCCAGACGTGAAAACGGTTGCGACGCCCGCTCTCGTACTGGAAGAACGGCCACGGCGCATAGATCCGGTCGACCTGGGAGCCATGCGACACGCGGATCAGCGGCGGCAGCACCATCCACGACGACTGGTCGGTGAGGTCGATCCGGCCGTAGAACGGGAACAGGATGTAGCCCGATCCCTTCGAGGCTGCGAAGTCATACTCCGTCTGGCTCCAGAACGGCCAGAGGATGAACCGTTTGTCGTAGGTGCCCTTCTGCACGGCGCGGCCGTAGAAGGGAAACAGCCGGAACCGGTCGGTGCTGGTGCCGTGCGCTATGCCGTAGAAGGGGAAGAGGATGTCGAGCGTCTCCATGTCGTCGACCCGCGTCCGGGTCCACACCGGCCACATCACGAACCGGCAATCGTCGCGGCCGAAAAACTCGCAGATGCGCCCGCCCAGCGGGAACACCGCCGCGTAGTTCTCCCCCTTCGCGCTCCGCCCCTGATAGTAGAACGGAAGCACCCACAGGCGCCAGCGCGGACGCTCGGCCTCGGTGTCGAAGCATCGGTACCATGAGACCAGAAAGCGCCATCCGTGCTCCCCGTTCATCATGGAGAACTCGCCGGCCGGCCATAGCAGATCGCCCTCGACCCGGCGGTTCGCGGCGTTGGTCGCGCGGGCGTACAGGGGCCGCAGCGCAACCAGCGCGTCGTCGCCGGGACCGGACCGGCGCTCGAACAGCGGCCCAAAAACCTTGGTGCTCACCGAACCGTCGTGCGCCTCGATGCGGCTGTAGAACGGCCCCCAATCGACCTCGGCCGTGCCGGCCGACGGCAGGGCCGACGCCGCGGACGCGCCGGCCGCAAGTAGGGCCGCCACCCAAAGCCGGCGGGCCCGGGTCATCCGCACCGCCCCGCGTGCCCCGCGGGCCACAGTCCGGCCGCACGGTCGACGATCGCCTGCAGCCACGCCGCCCCGGCGCTGCGTGCGGGCTGTGGAAGCGACGCGAGAGCCTTGTCCATCCCCTGCCCCGACGGGAACGATTCCCAGGATTCCAGGAACTCCACCGGAGGTGCCGCCGGCCCCTGCGGCGCGATCAACGCGGCGCGAATCCCGGACCACGCGGCCGCCCAGGACGCCTGCTCCTCCACCAGGGCCTCGGGCAGCGCGCACCGCGGATCGGTCCGTGCAAGCTCCACCGACCGCGGCATCCGCCCGGCCAGTTCGTCGAGCCGCTTGATCCGCTCCTCCAGCCCATCCGCCACGCGCTCCATCGCCCCTGCATGGCAGGCCGCGCGGAACGGATCGCCCAGCATGAAGCGGGCGCGCGCCGCGCCGTACCACGCCGCCAGGGCCTGCAGGCTGCCGATGTAGGCCAGGTTGTTCCGCACGATACGGCGGATCGAACGGTAGGCGCCGGACACGAACGGCTTTGCGCCGCCGGCCGCGGGAGGCGGGGCGGACATCACGGCGCCCTCCTCCGGCGCGTCGCCGCGCCACACGATGCCCGCGGGGATCACCACGCCGTAGGCGATGCGCGCCGGGCCGACCAGTCCGCCCTGTCCGCCGAGGAAGATGCGTGAGCAATCCCGGAAGACCCCGCGGGGAACGTCACCCGCGATCGAGGGCGTCGCCTTGTCGCCGTGCGGCGTGAAGTTGAAGTGGATGTAGGACGAACCGATCTCGCTGTGGTCCTTGCGCGACGTGCCGCCGGCCATCAGGAAGTCGCAGACGTTGATCAGGCTGCCGGTGGTCACGTGCGGAAACAGGATCGTCTGCTTGAGCCCCGCCGCATGCGCGCACGACGCGCCCTCCTCCAGCAGCGTTCCCGGCCGCACATGGGCGGCGCTGCCGAACGAGGCGCCGTCGAGAAACGTGGCGCCGGAGAAGAAGCCGCCCTTGAGGTCCACGCCATGCCCGAGCTGGCAGTCCTCCAGTGTCACCGGCGCCTCGGCGCCGATCGCACTGCCCGGCCCGATCGAGGTCGAGGCGCCGCGGATCCGGCATCCGGCATGGATCACGACCCCGGGCGCGATGCGGGCCGGATCCACCTCGGGGCCGATGTCGACCGACGCGGGCGCTCGGATCTCCACGCCGCGTGCAGCCAGGATGTCCACAGGGTTCGCCGACATGCCGTCACCCTCCCGCCGGCGGGACGCCGGCCATCAGACCGCGCACCGCCGCACCAACATCCGCCTGGCGCAGCAGGTGTTCACCCACGAGGATCCCCTGCACGCCCGCCGCACGCAGCCGCGCGACGTCGTCCGCACCGCGGATCCCGCTCTCGCTGACGAGAGTGATGCCGGCCGGAACACGCGCCGCCAGGCGGATCGTCGTGTCGACCGTCGTCACGAACGTCCGGAGATCGCGGTTGTTGATGCCGACCAGCGAGGCGCCGCTCTCGAGGGCCTTGTCCAGCTCCGCTTCGTCATGCACCTCGACCAGCGCGTCGAGCCCTTCCGCACGGATCGCGGCGGCGAAGTCGCGCAGCTCCACCGCATCCAGCGCGCCGGCGATCAGCAGCACGGCGGACGCGCCCAACGACGCCGCGTGGGCGATCTGCCAGGGGTCGACGACGAACTCCTTGTAGAGCATCGGAAGCGCGACGGCATCCCGCACGGCGCGGAAGTCGGTCTCGCCGCCGCCAAAGTACTTCGCGTCCATCAGCACCGACACAGCCTGCGCCCCGGCCGACTCATAGGCGCGCGCAATCGCCACGGGGTCGAACGGCTCGCGGATCGGCCCCGCCGACGGCGACCGCCGCTTGACCTCGGCGATCAGCCCGACCTGCCGGCTGCGCATCGCCTCCGTGAAGCCCGGCGGGCGCATGCGGGCCGCCGCCGCGGCGCGAAGGGCCGCCTCCGGCGTTTCCGCCTTCCGCCGCGCGATCTCCACGCGCTTGTCGGCCAGAATGGATGCAAGAATGGTCACCATCCGTCCCCTTGGCCGTCATCCGGGCGGAGAAACGCCAGATCTGCCAGATCCTTCGGCCGGCCGGACGCCGTCTTGTTGGCGATCAGATCTTCCAAACTAATCAGATTGATCTCAACGCGCTCATCCCCGGAGGCGCCGGAGAGCCGCAGACGAAGCCGCCGGGGCCAGGCGTCCGCAAACGTCACGCCATCGATGCGGTTGATCAGATCGATCCGGTTTGGCGGTCGACCGAACTGCACGATGACACCCGGCTCCTGCAATTCGGAGGCCGTGCCCACGCCGGGAATTTCCCCGCCCCAGAATTCCTTCAATGCCGCGAACAGCCGCGCGCAATTCCCGGGGGCGGAATCGAAAAAAAAGTCGATGTCGCCGGTCAGGCGGACGTGCCCGTAGTAGATGACCGCCTCGCCCCCGACGACCAGGCAACGAACCTCCCGGCGGTGGAGGATCCGGAGAAACTCGACCACGTCGGCGGAGAAATGGGCTGCGTCTAGCGAATCCGATGACATTCCCGCACGTCCGGACTTCCAGGCGGGAAAGCCCGCCGCTTCAGTTGCGCCGCCGCCCCGAGCCGTTCCTGAGGTGTCATAGCCCGCTGCTGACGCACGTCCCAGCGATGCGCGTCGGCGGGATTCCGGCTCACATGTACGATGCGCTCCATGCGTCTATTGAATCACGGAACGCCCCCGGCCGCAACGGCCCGGGCTCATTTCGTCGACCGGCCCTGGCGGAGGAAGGCGTCGATGAACAGCTTGATGTCGCCGTCGAGCACGAGGTCGACCCGCGCAGTCTCGGCGTCGGTGCGGTGGTCCTTGACCATCTGGTAGGGCTGGAGCACGTAGGACCGGATCTGGCGGCCCCAGGCGATATCCCCCTTCTCTCCGTAGAACTGCTCCATCTCCTTCCGCTTCTTGTCGATCTCCAGTTCGTACAGCCGCGCCTTCAGCATCCGCATCGCCTTGTCGCGGTTGGAATGCTGCGAGCGCTCGGCCTGGCATGCCACGACGATGCCGGTCGGGTTGTGGACGATGCGGATGGCCGAGTCGGTCTTGTTGACGTGCTGGCCCCCGGCGCCGCCCGCGCGGTAGGTGTCGATGCGCAGGTCCTTCTCGTCGATCTCGATCTCAACCTCCTCGTCGATCTCCGCCGCGACGTCGAGCGCTGCAAACGAGGTGTGCCGCCGCTTGTTCGAGTCGAAGGGGCTGATGCGGACCAGCCGGTGAACGCCCCGCTCGGACTTGAAGTAGCCGTAGGCGTACGGGCCGGTCACGAGCATGCTGACGCTCTTGATGCCCGCCTCCTCGCCCGGTTGCGCGTCGAGCACCTCGACCTCGAACCCGTTGCGCTCGGCGAAGCGCTTGAACATGCGGAAGAGCATGTCCGCCCAGTCGCACGACTCGGTGCCGCCCGCGCCTGCGTGAAGGTCGAGGTAGCAGTTGTTGGCGTCGAATCGGCCGCCCAGCAGCGCGCGGACCTCGAGGTCCTCGCACCGCTTATCGAGGGCATTCATCTGCGCGGCGGTCTCGGCCAGCGCCGCCTGCCGTTCCCTCTCCCCGCTCTCCCCCTCGGCGAGTTCCATGTAGATGTGGGCATCGCCGAGCATCCGCTCGGCCTCGGTCCACGGATCCAGAATCGCGCGAATGGCGTTGGTCTGGGCGATCACATCCTTCGCGCGATTCTGGCTGCTCCAGAAATCCGGCGCGGAGGCCTGACGCTGAAGATCCTCAAGCTTGGCACGGCGTCCGTCCAAGTCAAAGATAGCCCCGCATGTCGTCCATGCGGGCCGCAAGCTTCCCCAGCCTCTGTTTGACTTCGTCCTGAATCATCGCCATCGCCAACTCCTCCGCCGGTCCTGCCGGCTGCCAACCCCGTGAATATACCGTCCGCCGGACCAAAAGGAAACGTCCGCCGCGCGGGCTTCCGTTTCGAGTGGCGTTTGGGCGGCGGGTGAACTAGATTCCGCACGGAGACGATTCCATGATATCGACGCGGACGCGAAGAGGATTCACGCTGATCGAGCTTCTGGTGGTCATCGCGATCATCTCGATCCTGCTCACCATGCTGATGCCGTCCATCACGCGCGCCCGGGACGAGGCCAAACTGATGGGCTGCGGAAACAATCTGCGCCAGATCATGGGCGCCTCCATCGTCTATGCAGGGGCCAACAAGGGCCAGCTGCCGTCGCCCAACTGGCATTACGACAGCGACCAGATCGGCTGGCTCTACGCGAACGCCAAGATGGTGGAGCCAACCGACCTCGAAGGCGGTCAACTCTGGCCCTACCTGTCCTCGGTCTACGTCTACCGCTGCCCGGCGGACCGTCAGCCGACCGCCTCCGAATCCGCGGCCATCGGATGGTACCCCTACGATTCGCGCATGATCACCAGTTACTGCATGAACGGCTCGCCCTGCGGATACTCCCGAACCAAGCGTGCGCACGTGGCGGCCCCGCCGCCCTTCGAGAAGTCGTGGCAGTACCTCACGTACCAGTTGAGCCAGTACCGCACCGACGATGTTCTGTACTGGGAAGCCGAGGATTCGCTTTCGGCCGAACAGAAGGGCTGGTGGTGGGACGGCAGCAACACCCCGGACCAGGGCATCGCGACCAACCGTCACTACCGCCGCGGAAGCATCGCCTGCGCCGACGGGCATGCGGAGCGCATCATCGTCACCAACTACTACACGCTGGCGAAGCAGAGCACGAGGAACCGCCTCTGGAACGTCCCCAATTCTGCCAACGGAAGGTGATGCGATGCCCCTGTGGATTGGAATCGTAGGTGTGGCGGTGCTGCTGGTCGGCGCGGTGGCGCTCCAGAAGCAGTCGCAGAAGATCGCGGGGATCCTGGCGGTCCTCGCCATCCTGGGCGCGGCGGGCCTCTTGTCGACCCGGTTCCGCGATCCCGCCAAGGCGCGGATCGCCGCGGTGCAGGACACCGAGGAGATGGCGGGGGCGGAGATGGCCCGTCGGATCGCCGCTGATTTTCCGTCCGGCGGGTCCCTCCTCGTCCTGCGTCGACCCATGATCCCGGATGCACCCTACGAACGCAGCGCCGCTCGCTTCCGCACCTTTGAAGCCGCGCTGAAGGACCGTGGATTCGAACTGGAGGTTCTGGGCGTGGACCCCGGGAACTTCAAATTCGGGCCCTCTTCGTTCGACATCGTGCCCGAGGCGTCCGCCGCACGCGAAGTGAAGAAGCGGTGCGCCAAGTCCCCGCCCCCCGCGGCGGTCGTCTCGCTGCTTCCGTGGCTGCCGCCGGCGCCCGAGTCGAAGGAAGGCATGCCGGCTTGGTACGTTTTCGACGGAGGCCCGTTTCAGAAGTACCGGGCCTACATGGACAGGGACCTGATCAAGCTGGCGTTCATCATGAAGGAATCCGGCGCCACCGAGGGTGCGGCCACTGCATTTGAAGCCGCCTTCCAGGTCGTCACCCCCAAGGCCGCGCGGTGATCAGGGCGCGGGCGTAGGCGGGGCCTCGACCGCAAGCATGCCGCGGACCAGCTCCAGCAGTTCCCCGATCGTGAACGGCTTCACCAGGGCGGAGTTCGATCCCAGAAAACGCGCCGACTGAAGGATGGATACATCGTACTTCGGTCCGCCGCCGGACATCGTGACAACCTTGGGAAGCGGCTTTTCCTGGCGAAGTTCGCGAAGCGTCTCGAGCCCGTCCTTTTCGGGCATGTAGAGATCGAGCAGGACGAGATCGGGCGGGCTGCTGCGATAGGCGCGAATGCCCTCATCCCCGTTCCGTGCCTCCTGAACATCATACCCATGATGCTCCAGCACACGACGGATGAACATCCGAATGGAGTCATCATCGTCGATAATCAGAAACCGCTTGCGTACGTCGCTCATGCCATTCACCAGCGTCCTCACCGCTTCCGACAATCCGAACCGTCGCGCGCGCCGTCACGCGGCCTCCACCCGCCGCCCTTTCCTCCGAAACCGGGCTCCAGACTGACGGTCGCCCCCCCCGATTGTCAAGCCCGTCGCGGACTCAAGCCGGCGGCGAAGCCGGACCATTGCCCGCTTCACGCTTCCGCTCGGTCGCGCGAATAATCAGAATGCAGATCTCGAAGAGCAGGCACAGCGGGATACCCATCAACAACTGGCTGAAGATGTCCGGTGGCGTCAGAATCGCTGAGAGGATGAAGAGACCCACGATGACATGCCGCCGGTAGGCGCGCAGGAACGACGAGGTCACAAGCCCCAGTTTCCCGAGAACGATCAGCACCAGGGGCATCTCAAAGACGATGCCGAAGGCCAGCAGGAACTGCAGCGTGAATCCGATGTAGCTTGTGATCGTCCACTGCGGCCGCACGCCGATCCAGTCGTTGATCGACAGCATCGCCTTCAACCCGATGGGCAGGCAGAAGCGGTAGGCCAGGAAGACACCAAAGGCGAACAGTCCCACGGCCGCGCCGCTGCTGCGGCGGATCACGGTCTTCTCCTTCACCGTCAGGCCCGGGAAGATGAACTGCGCGATGAACAAGACGAGGAACGGGGCGGCAAAGATGATGCCGGACCACATGATCAGCTTCATCGCAAGCGTGAATCCGCCCAGAACATCGAAGTTCCAGAGGAACTGCTTGACCTCATCCTCGTTCTTGAAGATCAGGTACAGCGGTTGCTTCAACCAGTCCAGGATCCGGGGCGCGAGCGGGGTGGCAACGATCATGCCGACCGCAAGGGCACCGACGCACCGCAGGAGCGTGTCCCGCAGATCCTCGAGATGCTCGATGAACGGCTTGCTCTCGTCTCCGTCTTCGCCGGAGGGCTTAGGCTTTCGGAACTTCAACATTCCCGGGCGTCGCTTCGGGTGGGGATTGAGTGGCCGGCGCATCCACGGCGGGTGACACCGGGTCGGGGATCAGGGCCTCGGGCGAAGGGATCTCCCCTGCGGCCGTGGCAGGCTCGGCAGAAGGAAGCTCCGTCTCAGCCGCCACAGGCGCGGGCTCCGTCTCGCGAACCGGCTCGATGGGGCCCGGCGACGGATCCGCGACCGGACCGCCGGTCTCCGACGATCCGTAGGCCTCGCTGTCGGGGTGATAGCCGTCGCCATAGCCCTCGGGATCCGGCGACGACCCCGATTCCGGAAGCGCCGGCGTCGCGGGAGCGGACTCGGCCGGCTTGTTCAGTTCACGGTCCGCACTGAGGAACTCCTCGCGAACCTCGCGCGCCGCCCGCTGGAACTCGGAGACCGATTTCCCAAGGCTTCTCGCGATGCCCGGCATCTTCTTCGCGCCGAACAGCAACAGGAACAGCAGGAAGATCACGACGAGCTCCCCGCCGCCGATTCCGCTGATGAAGGCCAGTTCCGGCCCGATATTCATGATTCTCCCGCCTCCGCCTGAAAGGACAAACCGCCCGGCCCCGCATCGGCACCGGACGGTTTTCCACGCGCCCCGCGGGGCCGCGTTACTGGGCGATGATGACGAACTCGCCGCGACGGTTCAACCGCCACGATTCCTCGTTGTGCCCCATGGCCACCGGCTGTTCCTCGCCGAAGCTCTTGGTCTGGATCTTGTCGGCACCGATGCCAAGACCCACGAGGTAGGCGCGCACCGCAAGGGCGCGGCGCTCGCCGAGGGCGAGGTTGTACTCGTTGCTTCCGCGTTCGTCGCAATGGCCTTCGACCACAAGCGCCTTGTTCGCGTTGTTGCGAAGGAAGCTTGCGACCTCCTCGACCTTGGCGCGCTCGCCGTCGGCAACCGTCGAACTGTCGTAGGCGAAGTAGACCGACTGGAACTGCCCGCGCACCTCGGTTCCGGCCAGATGCTCGGAGCCCATGTTGATATCCTCGCCGGACAGGACGCCCGTCGAGTTCACATTCAGCGGGTTGCCGTCCGGCCCGAGTCCCGTGCCCGTCTTCGGCTTGGACCGGCATCCGGACACCGCCACCGACGCAACCATCAACGCCATCAGAAACCACCGCGCGCTACGCATGTTCGTCATCCTTTCCCATCACAACCATTTTTGTTTCACCGGGACCATGCCGGCGAGAACCAGTCGCCCTGATCGGATACCAAGGTTATCCTCTCCCCGCCCATGGTGTCAATCAGGCAGACGCTGCTCCGATGGCCCGCTGTCCGCGCACATGCAACGTGCCGGCCGTCGCGCGCCCAGCTCGGATCCTCGTAGTCCGCATCGCCGTAGGAAAACGGCATCACGGCCGATGTCGCGGGATCCAGCACGTTGATCTCAAACCGCAAACCGAGTTTGCTCGCAAACGCGATCTTCCCGTTCGCCCCCCAGTTGGGCGCCACGTTCTCGCTGCCGCGGCTTGTGACGCGCCGCGGGGTCCCGCCTGCTCGCGAGACGATGTAGAGCTGCGGCTTGCCCGAAACGTCGGAGACGTAGCAGATCTCCGCACCATTGGGCGACCAGCTCGGGCTCGACTCGCCGCCCTTGGGCGTGCGGGTCACGCGCGTCAGCGCACCACCCGGAGGGCTCTGCACGTAGAGTTCGGGATTTCCGTCGCGGGAGAGCACCAGCGCCACGCTGCGGCCGTCGGGCGACATCACCGCGCCCGTGTTCAGACCGGGGAACCCGGCGAGTTGCTCGCGGCGGCCACTGGACAACTGGATGCGGTACGCCGCGGGGAACCCGCGCAGGTAGCTCGTGTAGGTGATGAACTGATTCTCGCCGCCCCACCGCGGAAAGAGGCTGATGCTGCGATCCTGCGTGAGTTGCTTGAGATTGGCCCCGTCGCTGTCGCACAGGTAGAGCTCCTTCCGCCCGCTGCGGTTGCCGACGAGCGCGAGCTTCGTCGACGCGAACCCGTCGCGCCCCGTCGCGGCCTTCACGATGTCGTCCGCCACCTTGTGCGCGAGCGTGCGGACCTCGGCGGATGCCGCCTGGTAGGTCTTGGACATCACCGGGGCACCGCGCGCCGCGTTGACCACCACGCACTTCACGGCCAGGCCGCCGCGCGCGTCGGCACAGTCGCCCGTGACCCGGAACTCGCCGCCGCCCGCCGCCATCCGGAACCACCCCGATCGCTCGAGGTCCGCCTGGGCGACCTTCACGAACATCGCCCCGCCCGCACCCGACGCCGCGAAGCCGCTCCAGTCCATCGAAGTCTTTTCGCCACCCGATTTCGTGACGACAACATCCTGAGCCCCCGCCGACGCGGCGATCATCGCCGCCAGCGCCGCACAACCAAATCGATGCATATCCGCGATCTCCCACCGGCCGTCCGGTCCGCCCACGGCGGAGTTCCCCGGCCGAACAATGAGTTTGCGAAACCTCCGGCCGCGTATAAAGTGAAATCGGTGAACGGTTTGATCCGGCCGTGCCGGGGACGGGGGATTTGCGTGAGCGGATGGACGACAACGGCCCGCAGGACGATCTTGGAGCATGGGCGCTTCCTGACGGTCGAATCGCACGATGTCCGGCTGCCGGACGGGCGTTCCATCGATGACTGGGCCTGGGTCGTCACTCCGGACTTCGTCAATATCTTCCCCGTGACCCGCGAGGGCCGCGTTCTGTGCCTGCGCGTCGAGAAGTACGCAAGCAACGGCCCCTCCCTCGCCCTCCCCGGCGGATTCATCGAACCCGGCGAGGATCCGCTGGCGGCCGCCCGGCGCGAACTGCGCGAGGAGACCGGCCATTCCTCCGCCGTGTGGATCGGGCTGGGAAGCTACGCGGTCGACGCGAACCGCGGAGCCGGACGTGCGCACTTTTTTCTGGCGACGGACGCCGAAGCCACGGGCGGCGCCGTCGCGGACGACCTGGAGAACCCCGCCTGCATCGAACTCGAACGGGGCGACGTCGCGGCCGCCGTGCGCGATGGCGCCTTCCGGTGCCTCCCGTGGGCCGCGCTGGCCGCCATGGCCCTGGCACGCTGGCCTGAATCCGCGGCGGGAGGTCCATCGCCATGATCGCATCACCCTTCAAACGGTGTTCCTGCGGAACGGTGTGGATGACGCGACAGGTTTTCCTCGACGATTCCGACGTCACGCTCGTCGGCTACCAAGTCGATTTTGAGGCGCTGCACCTCGGCATGATCCTGTTCAACCACCGGTGCCGGACCACCATGTCGATGGATGCGGGGCTGTTCCGGGATCTCCACAGCGGTCCGGTGTTCACAAAGAGGGCGACAGGATCCGAAAGCTGCCCGGGCCACTGCGTCCACCGCGACAACCTGGAGCGATGCCCCGTCGAATGCGAGTGCGCCTATATCCGGGAGATCCTCCAGATCATCCGGGCATGGCCGAAGCGGCGTGCCTGATACCGCGCTCAACCGCACCCTTCCCCGCAGACGGAATCAGGCCGCCGGACGAGCCGCCATCCATGCACGCAGCATGGCGGTCGCGGCCCGCGGGTGCCGGCGCACCACGCCGTCGAAGGCGCGCAGCGTTTCCTCGGCCATCACGCGATGCACCTCGGACTGGGTGTGGCGGTACAGCCGCTGCAGAACGCGACATGCGACGGCATTACCGGACGGCAGCGCATCGTCGAAGGGATCGCGGATACGCGCCAGGAGAGGCTCGTGGTCGTCCGCCGTGAAGAAGAACCCTCCCCGCTCCGCATCGCGAAAATGCCCGAGCGACTCGCCGATGAGATCCCCTGCCCTGTCGAGCCAGCACACTTCGCCCGACGCATCGTAGAGATCGAGGAAGCCCTCGGCGACGAACGCATGGTCGTCGAGACAGCCCGCGTGATGTGCAGCCCCCAGGGCGAACGACCGGCGCATCCGGCCCGACGCCGGATCGCGAAGCCGGGTCCACGCGAACTCGGCGGCCCCGGCCGCCGCCGCGATCCATGAGGTCTCGCCGAGCGCGGCCCCGGCCGAGGCCAGGGCGCCGATCGCAAGACCGTTCCACGATGCGAGGATCTTGTCGTCCAGCCCGGGCCGCGGCCGCACCTCCCGCGCATCCAGCAACCGCGTGAGAATCGGGCGGATCCGGCTCTCCTCGTCCGCGGAAGCCGTCGCGGCGCGGTACAGTAGATTGAGGCCGGTCGGCTCCCCGGTGGCCTCGTCGTGCGCGTTCCCGCCGGGGCGGGCGCCTAAAATGCGCCGCGCGAGGGCGTGGTCGTCGGGGCTGAGCAGCGCGGCGAGTTCGTCATCGGACCACAGGTAGAAGCGCCCTTCTCCGCCGGGGCTGTCCGCGTCGAGGGCCGTAAAAAAGCCGCCCTCCGGGGATCGCATCTCGCGCACCATCCACCCGACGATGCCTGCAGCGGTCGCGGCAAAATCGGGACGCTCCGCGGCGCGGGCGGCAGAGGCATAGGTCCGGAGCAGCCGCGCGTTGTCGCTGAGCATCTTCTCGAAATGCGGCAGGAACCAGCGCTCGTCGACGGCGTAGCGGTGAAAGCCTCCACCGGCCTGGTCATGGATGCCGCCGGCCTGCATGCCCTCGAGCGTGCGGACGGCCATGTCGAGCGCCCCGGCCCGGCCGTCGCGCGCGTGAAGATCGAGCAGGAGTTCGAGTTCGCCATGCGGCGGGAATTTCGGCGCACCGCGGAAGCCGCCGTTCACGGCGTCGAACTCGGCCCGCAGCGACGCGAAGGCGCGGTCGGCCGGATCCCCGCCGGGTGGCGGGTCCGCAGATGCCACCGCGGCCGGGTCGGCAGCGCACCGCACCGCCTCCGCGATGTCCCCTGCCTGCGCCTCGACGTCGGCGCGGCGGTCACGCCACACGTCGCCGATCCGTTCCGCGAGCCGGCGCAGACCGATCATGCCGCCACGATCGTCCGGCGGAATGTAGGTGCCCGCAAACCAGGGCCGTCCGTCCGGCGTGAGCCACACGCTGTTCGGCCATCCGCCGCGGCCGGCTGTCACCTGCGTCGCGTGCATGTAGATGGCATCGAGGTCGGGGCGTTCCTCGCGATCGACCTTCACGCACACGAACAGACGGTTGAGAAGCGCCGCGATCCCCGGATCCTCAAAGGACTCGTGGGCCATGACGTGGCACCAGTGGCAGGACGAGTAGCCGATGGAAAGAAACACGGGGCAATCGCGCCGCCGGGCCTCGGCGAGGGCCTCCGCGCCCCAGGGCTGCCAGTCGACAGGGTTCGTCGCGTGCTGACGGAGGTAGGGGCTCGGCGAACCGGCCAGGCGGTTCGATCGCGGCGCGGCGGGGACGTCGGTGTGCATCGGATCCCAACCTACGCCCGCCCGCAGATCCGTCAACGGCGGATCACCGGGGCTCCGCCATCAGACGGTTGACGGCATCGAGGAGGGCGGACCCTTCGAGGTTGCGCCCGCGGATGCGGCCGTGGCGGTCGATCAGGAAGTTGGCCGCCTCGCCAGGGATACCGAGTTTCATGATGAGGTCGCGCGCTGTGCGGCCCTCGATTTGAGGCCACGTCATGCCCTGCCGGCCGGCGGTGAATTCACGGATCCCGGCGGGGCCGAGGTTCTGGCAAATGCCGATGACCTCCAACCCATGTCCCGCAAACTTCTCCTGCGCCTGCCGGATGAACGGAAGGTTGCGCGCCGAGTTGGCGGACCCCGCCACCCAGAAGTCGAGCAGCGCGACGCGTCCCTGAAGGGAGCCGGGGGAATACTGCCGGCCGTCAATGTCCATCATCATGAAGTCCGGAACCCGGGTACCGGACGAACTCATCGCCTGGTCGAGGTACTTCTGCATCGCCAGGACCACGCGCGACTCGGTCTGCACGGAGCGCGGACGCACCATCGTGATCGAGGGCGTCGCGGAGGTATCGCTGGAGTAGACCATGGGGGCCGGATCGTAGACGGGACTTCCCTTGTAGGCCACGATGAGCCGCCGGATCGCATCCGAGTCCCCGATGCGGGCCAGCATCTCGGCCTCCGTCAGATACACCTGCCTGACCTCGGGAAGCGGACGGTCGGCGAAGCGCTCACGCGTCATACGCAGGAGGGTCGCCGCCTGCGCGGGATCGCGCCGCAGATCCCCCCACGCGCGGGCACGCGCCACGGAGGCCCCGATGGCCACGCCCAGCTCGCCGGCAGCCTCGGCTCTCGTCGAGAGATCGGCCAGCCGCCGGACCACATCGTTCCACTGGGGCTCGGAAACGACGCGCCCACCCAGCGCGCGCAGGCTGGTCGTCAGCACGTGCAACTCGCCGGAGAGATCCCCCTGGGCCGGCGCCGGGAGACAGGAAAGCATCACCGCCAACACCACGCCCGTCCGTATACCCACCACCGATGGTCCGCATCCGATCCGCTTCATGGACAACATCCTCGTTTGATTCATCCTAGCACATCCCGCCTCCCCCCGCAGCAACTCCGCGGCCATTTCTCCGATTGCGGTGGCGTGCGGGCCGGCATATGATCGCATGCCTTTGAACCCGCCGGCGCGTCCGGCGCGAACAACCGGGAAGGCCGGAGAATCGATGATGAGCATGAAACATCCGGGATGGCTGGCGGTCGTCGCCGGCCTCGCTTGCATTGCAGCGCCATTCGCCGCCGTTGCGCAGGATGCAGACGAGGACGCCGCGGCGGCCATGATCGTGCGGGATGCCGCCGATCGGGGCGACACGGCCGCCCAGCTTGATCTGGGCGACAGGTTCCTGACCGGACGCGGCGTTGCCCGCGACTCGCGGACCGCGCTCGAGTGGTGGTCGAAGGCCGCGCTGCAGGGCAATGCCGATGCCATGGCGCGCGTGGCCGACAATCTCTTCCGCGGCGACGGGGTCGCAAGAGACGAGGCTCGCGCGATCGTTCTCTGGCAACGGGCCGCCGCGAAGAACCACGCGGGCGCCATGGTGCGACTCGGCACCGCGTATGCCAACGGCACGGGAATCGCCAAGGATCCGGCCACCGCCCTCACCTGGTTCCGAAAGGCGGCGGCGCTGGATCATCCCGAGGCCCAGTACCTCCTCGGCTGGCACCTCGAAACCGGAACCGGAACACCCAAGTCGCCCGAGCAGGCCGTCGCGTGGTACCGCAAGGCGGCCGAAAAGGGATACACCGCGGCCCTCACCTGCCTCGGTGCGTGCTATGCCGACGGCGTCGGTGTGGAGCGCGACCTCCGCGAAGCCTACGCATGGAGCCTTCTCGCCGCGCGGCAGGGAGAGGCCAAGGCGAAGGAGAACGCCGAGACCCTGGCGAAGAACCTCGGCGCCACCGACCGCTTCCGCGCCAGCCGCAGGGCCGATGCGATCGCCGGCGAACTCGGCATGCCGTGAGCGGCGCCGGCCCGGACCGCGCCATGACGACGGCCGAGCAACCCTCAACCGCGTCGCCGGATCCACATTGGTACTGCGTCCGCACCCTGGCCAAGAGCGAGCACCTTGCCGCGGACCGCCTCCGCCGCCTGGACGGCGTCGAGACGTACTGCCCTCGCATCCGCTTCCGCCGTCCCACGCGCCGCGGACCGGTCTGGTTCACCGAGGCGCTCTTCCCCACCTACCTCTTCGCCCGGTTTGATCTCCCGCAGTCACTGAGGCGCGTGCTCTACACCGCCGGGGTGCGGGGCATCGTCCAGTTCGGCCAGCGCTATGCCGAACTGCCGACGGCTGCGCTCGGCGCGCTGCGGACGGACATGCAGGACGGAGATCTGCGCGTCGTCGACCCGGAGATCCACACCGGCGACACGGCCACGGTGATCGACGGTCCCCTCAAGGGGCTCGAGGCCGTCGTGACCCAGATCCTGCCCGCACGCGATCGCGTCAGGATCCTTCTCGACTTCCTCGGCCGGGCGATGGAGACGGAGATCGAAGCGTCCTCGCTCGCCGTCCTCGACGACCACCCGCTCCTCGCCGCACCGACTCATCCCCGGGACCCCGCCCGGCCGTGAAATACCACCTCTGGACCATCGGCTGCCAGATGAACGAGGCGGACTCCCGCCACCTGGCCTCGCGCCTTCGCGATGCCGGCTTCACCGCCTGCGACGACGCGCGCGACGCGGACCTGGTGATCCTCAATACCTGCGTTGTCCGCCAGCAGGCCGAGGACCGGGCCTGGGCAAGGCTGCGCGAACTGGAGGTATGGAAGAAGCGGCGACCGGACCTGAGGATCGCCCTGATGGGCTGCCTCGTCGGCACCCGCAGCGGGCCCGCCGCGCGCCTGCGCGAGCAACTCCCTTTCGTCGACTACTTTCTGCCGCCGTCCGATATTTCCCCGCTCGTCGGAAGCCTGCTCCCCGACGAGACCGAGATCGGCACGGACGAAACGCGCGAGCGCAGGGAGCGGGACGCCGCGCAGGACGGCATCGAATCCGCCGCCGCCCCGGTCCCCGGCCGCGTCACGGCCAACGTACCGGTCGTCCTCGGCTGCTCGCACGCCTGCACCTACTGCATCATCCCCTACCGCCGCGGCGGCGAGCGCAGCCGGCCGGCCGGGGAGATCCTGGCCGAGATTCGCACCCTCGTCGCCTCCGGCGTCCGCGAGGTCATGCTGCTCGGCCAGATCGTCGACCGCTACGGTCTCGACCTCCCGGGCAACCCGGACCTCGCGGACCTCCTGCGGGCGGTCGCGCGCATCGAGGGCCTTCTCCGGGTGCGATTCCTCACCAGCCACCCCAACCACCTTTCCAACCGCATTCTCGACGCCGTCGCCGCGGAACCCCGCATCTGCCCGCATATCGAGGCGCCCGCGCAGTCGGGAAGCGACGAGGTCCTCTCGCGCATGAAGCGCGGCTACACGGTCGACGACTACCGCCGCCTCATCGACCGAATCCGCGCCCGCCTGCCCGAATCGTCGACCCATTCCGACTTCACTGCCGGCTTCCCGGGCGAGGCGGCGCCCCCGTTCCTCGAGACGTTGCGGCTGATGGAGGAGGTCCGATTCGACAAGGCCCACCTGGCCCGCTACTCCGAGCGCCCCGAGACCTTCGCCGCGCGCCGCTATCCCGACGATGTCCCGCCCGGGGAAAAGGAACGCCGCGTCATGGTGTTGGAGAACGCCCAGCGCGCAATCCTTGCGGACATCAACCGGCGATTCCTCGGTGCCACCGTGTCCGTGCTGGTCGAGAACCGCGACGAGAAGCGCGGCCGCTGGCGCGGCCGCACGCCGCTCAACCGGGTGGTCTTCTTCCCCGATCCGCGCGATCTCGCCGGCCGCGAGGTCCCCGTCCGCATCACCTGGGCCGGCCCCTTCTCCCTGATCGGCGAACCCGCCGCATGAGGCGGCCGCGGATGCATCCATCCCGCCCGGCTCACCGGTCCCCGCAGGTCACTCCAACGCGAAGGCCCGCCGCAGTTCGTCAATAACCGCGCGGGGCATCGGATGATGGCGCCCGATCGCGCGGCCATCGACGAGCGCCTCGGCGGTGTATTCGAGCACCTCGAGCTGGTCGAAGGCGGCGAGTACGCTGCGGCCGACGACCATGACGCCGTTGTTGCAGAGCACGGCGGCCGGGTTCGCCGGTGTCAGCCTCTGCGCGACGGCCTCCGGGTCCGTCAGCGGCATCTCGAACGGCAGGCGCGAGACCTCGCGGATGAAGACATAACTCTCGGGGATCACGCGCGTGTCGACGGCGCGGTTGCAGATGCTGAACGCGGTGGCGTGGATCGGGTGCGCGTTGACGACCGCCTGGATCGCCGGATGGGCGCGGTAGATCGCGCGGTGCAGCGCCGCGGCGCGGCTGGGCGAGCGGCCCTCCTCACGACGGCCGCGACGGACAAGGACCAGATCCTCCGGCTCGACCTCCTGGCGGTCGAACGGATACGGCGTGACCAGGAACTCGTCCTCTCCGACCCTCGCCGAAAACGACCCGGCGGCGCTGGTCAGCAGCCGCTGCCTGTAGCCGCGCTCGATGAAGTCGCACAACTCGCGGCGCAGTTCCTTCTCGTGCGTCGTCACCACGTCACGGCGGAACGTGCGCAGCGCCGGCTGCGAGCGCGCGTAGAGCTTCAGTTGGGCGGGCGTCAGGGTGCGGACCGGGCCGATCGAACGCGCCTTAATGATCGATTTCGCCGTGAATTCGAGCGTCTCGAACCGGCGGAAGGCGGACTGCAGGTCGGGCGCGCCGCAGCAGACGCCGTGGTTCTCCATGATCACGCTGTCGAAGCCGCGGCGGAACTCGGCGGCGATCTTGCGCCCGAGATCCTCGCTGCCGGGAATGCCGTAGGCCGCGAATCCGACGGTGCCCTCGATCTGCCACGCCAACGGCAGCACACGCGTTTCCGGCACGCGGTGCGACAGGCTGAAAGCGACGAGCGCCATCGGATGGGCGTGCACAACGGCGCGCAGGTCGCGGCGGACACGGTAGATCGCCTGGTGAAACGGAAGTTCGGAGGACGGCGGGTGGCGGCCGTCGACCGTGCCGTCGGGGCGCACGCGGACGATGTCCGCCGTCGTCAGCTTCCCCTTGTCCACCCGCGCCGGCGTGATCCAGATGTCCCCGTTCTCGTCGAGAATCGAGAGGTTTCCCCCCGACGTCGTCGTCATCTTGTAGCGGTAGATCCGCTCCATCGTCATCACGATCTCGTCGCGGGGATGCAGGTATCGGGTGTTCATGGTGCGTTGACGCTACCACCGGGGACGCCCCGGGCCAAGCCGCAGCGGCCGGCCTTGCTTTCCCACTGGATTTCGGGCGTCATGCGGGAGGAGATTGGACGAGATGGCGGACAGCGGATGGCATTATGCGAGGGACGGCGTCCGGGCGGGGCCGGTGACGCGGGCGGAACTGGACACCCTCGCCGCCCGCGGCGCCATCGCGCCGGACGATCTCGTCTGGCATGAGGACTTCGGCGCCGAGTGGAAGCCGGCGCGCGACGTCGAGGGGCTGCCCGTGGCCGCGGGGGCGGAGGATGCGGCGCCGAATCGCGCGCAACGGGTCGAACGTGCCTTCGGCCCTCTTGTGGCAGGCATCATCCTCGACCTCGTCGACCTGATCACCGTCGGGCCGGCCGGATTCCTGATCGGCTTCCCGGTCGGCGTCTGGCTGGGCTGGATCTTCCGCCTCCGCTGGTGGCAGATGATCCTCGCCGGCCTCATCTCCGGCCTCTACTGCGTGATCCCCTACACCAACTTCATCCCCGTCGGCACCGTCATCGGAGCCTTCGTCCAGTACCGCGAGATGGGACGGCGGAGAGGCTGAACAACATCCAACAGCCAACATCCAACGCCCAACATCCAACCCCGGTGGCCGCTGATCGTTCAGCTCTGGTCGTTGGCCGTTGGATGTTCGCTGTTCGTTGTTGGGTGTTGGATGTTGGCTGTTCGTTGTTGGGTGTTGGATGCTCGCTGTTCGTTGTTGGGTGTTGGCTGTTCGTTGTTGGGTGTTGGATGTTGGCTGTTCGTTGTTGGATGTTGGATATTGAACCCCTCCCCCTTCTCCGGTACTTTCCCCGCAACCTGCCCTGGGTTCCCGGGTGGATTTGAAAGGACTGAACATGAATTACCAACTGGCCGCCAACACGATCCGCGGTCTTGCGATGGACGGCGTGGAGAAGGCAAAATCGGGGCATCCGGGCATGCCGATGGGCATGGCCGATGTCGCCGCCGTCCTGTGGCTGCGTTATCTCAAGCATGATCCGGCCGACCCAACGTGGGCCGACCGCGACCGGTTTGTCCTCTCCGCCGGCCACGGCTCGATGCTGATCTACAGCCTGCTCCACCTCGCCGGCTACGGCCTTCCGATCGAGGAGCTCCAGAAGTTCCGCCAGTTGGACAGCAAGACGCCCGGTCATCCCGAGTTCGGCGAGACGGTCGGCGTCGAGACCACGACGGGCCCTCTGGGCCAGGGCAGCGGCAACGCGGTGGGCATGGCGATCGCCGAGCAGATGCTGGCCGCGCGGTTCAACCGCGAGGGTCTGCCGGTCGTCAATCACCGCACGTTCGTGATCGCGGGCGACGGCTGCCTCATGGAGGGCATTTCGCACGAGGTCTTCTCGATGGCCGGCCACCTGAAGCTGGGCAAGCTCGTGCTGTTCTACGATTCCAACAACATCACGATCGAGGGGTCGACCTCGCTCGCATGCAGCGACGACGTCCGCAAGCGTTTCGAGGGCTACAACTGGCACGTCCTGGAGATCGACGGCCACAACCATTCCGAGATCGAGGCGGCCATCAACGGCGCCCTCGCGCAGCAGGACCGCCCGACGATCATCATCACCCACACCCACATCGCCCACGGCGCGCCGCACATGCACGACTCGCACGAGGCGCACGGCGCCCCGCTCGGCCCGGAGGAGATCCGCGCGGCGAAGCAGAGCCTGGGGCTGCCGGCCGACCGCGACTTCTATGTCCCGGAAGCCGTCCGCGAAATGTTTGCCGCCCGAAAGGCCGAGATGGCCGCCGTGCACAACGAGTGGAAGAAGCTCCTCGTTCGCTGGCGCTCCGCCCACCCGGACCTCGGCGCGCTGTGGAAGGCGGCCTGGAGGAACGAGCTGCCGGCCGACCTTGACGCCGCCCTGCCCGCCTTCGATCCTGCCAAGCCCGTCGCCACGCGCTCCGCCTCCGGCCGCGTGCTCCAGGATCTCGCGAAGAAGGTGCCGAGCCTCGTCGGCGGGTCGGCCGACCTCGCGCCGAGCAACAACACCTACCTCAAGGACATGGGCGACATCGGCCCCGGCGCCTTTGCGGGCCGGAACTTCCACTTCGGAATCCGCGAGCACGGCATGGGCGCGGTCATGAACGGCATTGCGCTCCACGGCGGGTTCCGGATCTACGGCGCCACGTTCTTCGTATGCTCCGACTACTGCCGCCCCGCAATCCGGCTGGCCGCGCTGATGAAGCTGCCGGTGATCTACGTCTTCACGCACGACAGCATCTTTGTCGGCGAAGACGGCCCGACGCACCAACCGGTCGAGCACCTCGCCGCCCTGCGGGCGATCCCGGGACTGACGGTGATCCGGCCCGCGGACGCGACGGAAACGGCGGCCGCATGGGCGGCAGCGCTTCGCAACACGTCGGGGCCGACGGCGCTGCTGCTGACGCGCCAGAACCTGCCCATCCTCGACCGCGCCGCCTTCCCGCCCGCCGCGTCCGTCGAGAAGGGCGCGTACACCCTGTGGGAGAGCAAGCCGGGCGCGAAGCCGGACCTCGTCCTCCTCGCCACGGGCTCCGAGGTGTCGATCTCGCTCGACGCAGCCAGGGTGCTGGGGGCCGAGGACGGCCGGGCCGTGCGCGTCGTCAGCATGCCCTCGTGGGATCTGTTCGAGAAGCAGACGCGGAAGTACCGCAACGAAGTCATCCCGCCGGCCTGCAAACGGCGCCTTGCGGTCGAGGCGGGCGTTTCGATGGGCTGGGCGAAGTACGTCGGCCTGGGCGGCGAGACGATCACGATCGACCGATTTGGCGCGTCCGGCCCGCTGAAGGCCGTCGGCGAGAAATTCGGCTTCACGACCGCCAACGTGCTGGCCGTGGCGCGGACCATGTTCTAATTTGACGGCTCCCGAATCCACCGCGCGCGAAGTCCCGCCGCCCTCGTCGGGGCTTCGCGGCGTTGGCGCGTTCATCGGCCTCTCCGTCGTCTTCCTGGCGGTCAGCCTGCTGACCCCGGCGCGCGAGTGGTTCCACATGGACCGCATCGCCGCGTGGTCGGCCTCTCTCGGCGCGTGGGGCCCTGCCGTCATCGTCCTGCTCGGGTTGGTCACGCCGGTCCTCTTCATCCCGCGCTGGCCGATCGCCTTCGCGGCCGGTCTCCTGTACGGAACGCTGTGGGGCACCGTGCTGGCCAACGTGGCGTCGTGCCTCGGTGCGATCCTGCATTACGCCCTGTCACGTTCGCTGCTTGCGCCCTGGTGCCGGCGGCTTCTGGAACGGCGGCGAAGCGGACTGCTCGACATTCCCCGCGACCGCACCTTCCTCGCGCTCTTCCTGTTCCGGGCGTTTCCGCTCTCGAACTTCGTGGCGACCAACATCCTCGCGGGAACCCTCGGCATTCCCCTGCGGACCTATGCCGCCGCAAGCTTCCTGGGCATGATTCCGTCCTCGCTGATGTACGCGGCCTGGGGCAAACTGATGAAGAAGCCGTCGCCCGAGTTCTACGCGGTGGCGGTGCTGAGCCTGGTGTTCATCGTCGGCGGAACGCTGCTGGCCCGGCGCCACCTCGGCCGCTGGATGCATGGCGCGGCGGCGCGGCGGGAGGATCTTCCATGAACGGCATGAACGTGCTCGACTACGTGTTCCTCGGACTCGTCCTGATCGCGACGATCCGCGGCGCGCTCGTGGGACTGTCGCGACAGCTCTTCGGGCTCTTCATGGTGATCGCCGCCGTCTGGGCCGCCGGCCGGTTCTACCCCTCGCTGGCGCCGACGCTCGCCTCCGGCGACCGCATGGAGGCGCGGACCGCCGACATCGCAGCCTACATCCTCATCCTGGCCGGCGTCTGCACCGCCTTCGTGCTCGTGCGACTCTTCCTCCGTGCCCTGATCAAGTTCGGTTTCACGCCGGTCATCGAGCGTGTCGGCGGCGCGGCCGTCGGCTGCATCATGGGCGCGATCTCGGCCTCGGCAGCCATGGTCGTCATGAGCCTCATTCCCCATGAGACGATCCATACCGCTGTCACGAAGGAATCCTGGGTCGGCCGCCGGCTGAACGGCGCGTTCCCCTCCTTCTACAGGGATCTCTCCACCCGCTACAACCTCCCGGATATCAAGAGCCTGGGAACGCCGGAACCGGCCCCATCCGATGCGCCGGCGGGGCCGGACCAGGACGTCCCGACGATGGAGGAACCGCCGCCCGTGGAGCCGGTTGTCGCACCTCCGGCGGAGTGACCTTCACAAAAGGGCTTGCATTTGCGACCCGCTCCGGTAGAAGGCGGGGCAACATTCGGGTGCGGGACATCCACGGAATGCGTGGAGCCCGCGAGCGTCCGTGAACCGTTCTTGCGAAGGAGACCGCTTCCAACATGAATGTACCGAGAGAGCTCCGATACACCAGCACCCACGAGTGGGTCCGCGTCCGGGCCGGCGTTGCCACCGTCGGAATCACGGACTATGCCCAGGCCCAGCTCTCGGACCTGACGTTCGTGGAACTCCCGGACAAGGACGACGAGGTCAGCGCGTCGGACGAACTGGCCGTGGTCGAGTCCGTGAAGGCCGCCTCGGACGTCTATGCGCCGGTCACCGGCACGATCGTCGAAGCCAACGCCCGCGTCGTGGAGCAGCCCGATCTGATCAATACCGATCCCTACGGCGAGGGTTGGCTGTTCAAGATCCGCATGAGCGATGCCAGCGAGATGCAGGATCTGATGGACGCCGACCAGTACGAGGAGCAGCTCCCCGAGGAGGAGTGACCTCCCCGGCGACCCCGCGGCCGATGACGGGCTGGGCCCTTGTGATCCCCGGCGCCGTGTCGTACGCGGCCGGCACGCGCCTTCAGGAGTCCCTTCACGCGTCGCGACGGGCGGGCCTCATGCCCGACACGGTCGTGGCCCTGCAGCATTGTCCCGTCATCACGCTCGGGCGCCGGGGCCGCGACAACTTCCTTCTCGCATCGCCCGGGGACCTCGCCGCGGACGGCATCGAACTCCACCGGTCGAGCCGCGGCGGCGACGTCACGTTCCACGCGCCGGGCCAGTGGGTGCTCTACCCCATCTTGCACCTCGGCGAGTGCCGCGCGGACGCCCACGGTCACCTGTGGAATCTGGAGGAGATCTCCATCCGCACGTGCCGCGACTACGGCGTCGAGGCCTGGCGCCGGGAAGGCAAGTCGGGGGCATGGACGGCCTGCGGCAAGATCGCGGCCATCGGCTTCCACATCAAGCGCTGGGTCACGATGCACGGCACGAGCTTCAACGTCGATCCCCGGCCGGACGGCTTCTCCCGCATCGTCCCCTGCGGTCTCGTCGGAGAGCCCGTCGGCTCCCTCCGCGCCTGCCTCGGTGCGCGATGTCCGTCGATGGATGACGTGATGGCGCGACTCCTCGTCAACACGGAGGACGTGCTGGGGCGAACCCTGACCGTCCATCGCGCCGCCGAGCCGCTTCCCGGTCCTCTGGCCGACGCCGTCGCAGCCATGCAGAGCGCGGAGTAGACGAGCGGATCACCGTCCGCACCGCCCGTACGAGGTCCGCCGGACCACGACATGGGAACCGCCGTGATGCGGGGAGGCGAAGACCGGTCCGCAGGGCCTCGGCGGACAGCTTCCCCATCGCGAGCTTGAGTAGACCACCGAGACCCGCGGTACGCAGACCGGCGAGGCATAGACAACCTGCGGCTGCGCATACACCACCTGAGGCTGGGCGTAGACCACCTGCGGTTGGGCATAGACCACCGTCTGGGGCGCCACAACCACAGGCGGCGGGTACGCATAGGCAACCTGCGGCGCCGCGTAGACAACAGGAGGCGGCGCCACGGCCACCGGGACTGGATAGGCCACCACCTGCGCGGGCGCGCAGGCCGGCGCGGACATCTGCCCCAGCAGCATGCCCCCGATGAGCGCACCCGCCACCGCCCATCCCTCCGAGCCGCCGCCCGCCCGAACCGTTCCCGGAACGGTCGCCACCAGAACCGCCGCGGCCCCGATCGACCTGATCACCATCGCTTTCATGACCCCGGCTCCTTCCACAGGCTTCGGATCGCCTTGATCCTCCTGACGCGCCGCCCGCGGATCTATTCACCGGAGGGACGAGGGGCGAGGGTCGAGGACGGGCTACGGCGCGGTGGACGCGACGGGCTCGTGGACGAGGACGCCGCCGGGGGCGACGACGATGCGCTCGGGGGGCGTGTCACCCGCGGGTGCCGCACGGCGCAGCACGAGCGAATAGACGCCGGGCGGGGCGATGACGCGCCGCCAGAGGGGCTCGTCGTTCTCGGGCTTGCGCGACACATCCAGCCACGGCACGGAGTCCCCTTCCCTCGTAAGCCGCCACCCCTCGACCCGCGGACCGGCCGGCTTTTTGATCGCAAGACCGGAGTCCAACCGGACCACCGCTGTCGCCCCCGCCCCGACCACCACGCCCGTTGCGATCGTCGACGGCTCCACCGAACGGGCATAGCGGAGCGCGACTCCGTACGTGCCCGGAGGAAGGGGCTTGGTCTTGAAGAAGTAGTACGTGTTCCCGAAGTCCTTCAGTTCGAGGCTGAACGGAGGCCCCTCCGACGTGCGATGCACAAGGATCCCCGCAAGGTTGAGGTCCGGGAGCTTCTCGTCCACGACGAACCCGATCGCCCCGAACTCGAGGGCGTTCGTCGCCCCCGGCGTCACCTCGATCCGCGCCGCCTCGACCTCGGACGGCGGCTGGTGGTTCGAGTTGGCAAAGGCCAGGATCACGCGGTATGCACCCGAGGGTGTCGTGGCCCCGAAGGAGGCCGTCACATTGCTTGCGATCGATACCAGACCCCCGCCATCCGCCCGGACGAACTGCACGGCGGCGAGACTCGGGGTGCCCTCCTCAGGCATGCGGATCTCGACCGCACCCTGCGGACGGCCGCAACCGCACGCCGCGGCAATCAGAGGAATGAGCGCCCAACCGGACCTGCGACAGTTCATGAGAAGCCTCCACCCGTAGAAGTCACGAGTTTCGCGGGCTCCACGGCGCCATTCAAGCCCCAACTGCCGCGCCGGGCGCGTCAGAGATCCTGGAACTCACGCCATTCGGGTTCGTTCCGGAAGATCCAGCGGTAGTAGTCCCGCTCCTGCAGATCCGCCGCCGCATCCTCGTCTGCGATGACCGTGCAGGCGGGATGAAGCTGGATGGCGCTGGCCGAGATCATCGAGGTGATCGGCCCCTCGACGGCGCGGGCGAGGACGGCCGCCTTCGACGCCCCCGTGACAAGCATGATCAGCCGCCGGCATTCGAGGATCGTGCCGACGCCCATCGTGATCGCGCGGCGCGGCATGCGCGACGGATCGGCAAACTGGCCCTGGTTCTCCTGGATCGTCGTCTCGGTGAGCCCCTTCACGCGCGTCCGCGACCGAAGCGCCGACAGCGGCTCGTTGAAGCCCATGTGGCCCGACTTCCCCAGCCCCAGCAACTGCAGCCCGATTCCGCCCGCTTCGGCGATCAGGGCTTCGTACGCGGCGCACTCCGCATCAAGATCCACCGCCATGCCGTCCGGAAGATGCGTGTTCCGCAGGTCGACATTCACCTTGTGGAACAGATGCCGGTTCATGTAATGGCGGTAGGAGCCCTCGTCCGCCGCGGACAGCCCGACATACTCATCCAGGTTGAACGTGCGCACGAGCGAGAAGTCGAGGTCATCCCCGGCATGCATCGCCGCCAGCAGCGCGTAGACCCGCTCCATGGTCCGCCCCGTCGCCAGACCGAGCACCAGATTCGGCTTCGCGCGCAGGGCCCTGGCCATAAGGCGGGCGGCCAGGGCATCGGCACGGTCGCGGTCGGGCATGATGATGACTTCCATGGTGATCCCCTTCCCCGCCCTCCGGCGGGCTGCGATCAACTATACGATTCCATCGAGGGCGTCGCCGACCCCAGCCACGCGGCCGCGGTCAAGGACGGTCCGAAAGCCGCCGCTCTCCCATCGGCGGAGACGGTACAGCGTCGCAAACGTGAAGTCCGGCGCCGCACCGCCCTGTCCGCCCACCAGTTCGCCGCCGCGGCGGACGTTGTCCTGCATCCACGCCGGAAGCGTCAGGTGGTACGGATTGCGCTTCACCTCGCCGACGTGGAACGAGGTCGCCGCCACGAGGTCGGCAACGTCCGCCTCGGACGACTCGACCATCAGGTTGGGCGTGTCCATCGCGGCCCAGAACTCGGTCTCGACGACGGTCGTCCGGAACGAGGGGCCGAGCGACGCCATCGCCTCGGTCACGAGAAGGTGCGTCCCGATATGCGTGCCGTTCCAGTCGCGCACATGCGGGAAGAACACGACGGCCGGGTCCTCGTCGTGAAGAATCGCAGCGATGCGCGCCACGGCGGTCGCCCAGTTCGACGGATCGGAGGTCCGCCCCCCGGGGCTGATCCTCTCCAGGCCGCCCGGCACTGTCGTGCGCAGACCGAAGCCGAGATAGCCGCACGCGGCGCGCAGTTCCTCGATCCGCCCCGCCTGCCGGTCCCGGTTCGACCCCTGCGTCACCGCAACGTTGACCACATTCACCCCGCGCTCGCGCAGAAGCCTCAACGCCAGCGCACCGACGATGCATTCGTCGTCCGGGTGCGGTGCGAACACGAGAGCCTTCGGCGCGTCCGCGGACGGCGACTGCCGCGATGCGGACGCGAATCCGCCCAGTGAAAGCCCCCGCCCCTCACGGAGAAGAGCCGCGTACCGAGCCACCATCCCCGCATACGGATTCGTGCCCGACATGACCTGACTCCTATTTGTTTCCTTCGGCACCCATTATGCTTAATGCCGTCCCCCATGTCCAGCGCAGCCTTGTGTGCATTCGTTTGGGGCATCCGCTCTGTCCCTCACATACAGCACCGACGGGCCGACGATCCAACCGGGATGAACGGGCTACGGCCGGGATCCATGCATGGTAAAGTCGACGATCACCGGATGGTGGTCAGAGCCGACATTCTCCCCGATCCGTTTTCGCAGAATGGCGATGTCCGGCGTATGCAGGCAGTGGTCCAGCGGGATCGCGAACAGCAGGCTTTCCGCCGGCCATGTCGGTTGTACCCCGCGCCCCTTTGAGCTGTCCCGAAGCCCCGTGCGAGCCAGCAACAGCCTGAAGTTCCGGTTCCACGGGGTTACATTGAGGTCACCCACCAACAACGCGGCGCCCGCAGTCGGCAGTAGGTCCGGCAGCCTCTCCAACTGCTCATCGCGAAGCTGCGTGTACACGGCGCCCCCGGGCGGCAGCGGGTGTGTGGCCACGACCGTCAGCGGACCGGCCGCGGTCCGGATGCGGGCGACAACGGACGGCACCCCGGCCGCGCCGACGTACACGACCTCCGCCCTCTCCAAAGGCAGCCGGCTGAACAGCCCGATCCCGAAGTTGTCCTCGCGGGGCATGACACAGCTGTGAGGATGTGAGTTAGTCAGCCACTTCAGGCCGTCGACCCACCGGTCGTTGATCTCCTCGAGCACCACGAAGTCCGGGGCCGCCTCCTCGATCGCACGGCGCACCCGCCCGGGGTCCCCGGTCCGGGAATTGACGTTGAGCAGCATCACGCGGGCCGTCCGCTCCGATCCCGGAGGCACGCCGGTCTCACCAACGTACATCGGCAGGACGACCGCCATGTTGATGCCGGCAAACGCGAGCATGAACGCAGCCGCGATGCGATGCTGGAGGACGAGAAGGAGCGCGCCGACCAGTGCAAGCCCCGCAAGATACTGCACGCGGAAGTGAGAGAAGAGGTCGAGGAACCACGAGAACCGCCCCAGAAAACCCGCAATCGTGGCCGCGCACGCCACCGCTCCCGCCGCCGCCAGCAGGCCCCACGCACGGAGGCGCAGGGGCGGAGCAATCCGTCGGTCAGAATCCGTCGACATCGATGACATCCGGACGCTCCCTATACGCCAGCCGCACCCCGCCGCTCAAGCGCATCGACCTCGGGACACGAAAACCGAACATCGAACATCCAACATCGAACGCCGGAGTCCGGAGTCAACATCCAACAGCCAACGCCCAACAACCAACATCCAATCCAAGCCGGATGACAAGGGTGCACGACAATCGGGCGGGTCCCTCCGCTCCGCGCTCTCCGCTCTACGCTCCGAGATTCGAGGAAGGCCGCGAACTGCTCACCTCCCTCCTCCCTCCACCCTCCACCGTCCACCGTCCCTCCCGGCCCTCGCCCCTCTTGCTCATTCGCCTGCCCCGGTCCGCTTGCCATCCCCCGGGCCGCCGGCTTGACGCGGCGGCGGGGGGGCGCACAATCCGGCGGCAATGAGCGAACGACCCTCCATCCGTGACGTCGCGAAGGCGGCGGGGGTGTCGCACACGACGGTGTCGTTGGCGCTGCGCGGCGATCCGCGAATCCCGGCGCTCTCGCGTCGCCGCATCGAGCGGGCGGCGGACGAGGCGGGCTACCGGCGCAACGCCCGCGTCGCGGAACTGATGGCGCACCTGCGCACGCTGCGGACGAGGCCCGACGTCTCGACGATCGGCTTTGTCACCGCATGGCCGTCGCGCGACGGATGGCAGGCCTCCCCGAACCAGCACCGTTTCTTCGACGGCGTGCGGGCCCGCGCGACGGAGCTTGGCTATCGCGTCGAGACCTTCTGGCTGCGCGAACCCGGCATGACCTCGCGCCGGATGAGTTCGATCCTGCGCACGCGCGGCATCCGGGGCATGATCCTGCAGTCGCTGCCGAAGGCGCACGGGCACCTCTCCCTCGAATGGCGCCACTTCGCCGCGGTGGCCAAGGGCCTCACGATCACGCGCCCGCGCCTGCACCGCGTCACCACCTCGCATTTCGAGGACATGCGGCTTGTCGTCCACCACCTCAAGCGCCACGGCTACCTCCGCCCGGGGCTGGTTCTCGACGCGGACCTTGATGCGCGGACCGACCAGGCGTGGACCGCGGCCTACCTGCTCGACCAACAGCAACGGCCCGCGCGCGAAAGGGTCCCCGCCCTGGTCCTGGACTCCGACCGCGAGGGCCGCCGCTTCGCCGACTGGTTCGCACGCCACCGCCCCGACGTGATCCTCTTCTCCCGGCTGCCGGTTCCCGCGTGGCTAGCCGACGGCGGGATCCGGGTGCCCGCCGACGTCGGACTCGTCCACCTCGACTGGTCCCCCGAGGCCTCGCCGCTGGCCGGCATCGACGCCGACCCCGAGGCCGCCGGCGCGGCGGCCGTCGACCTGCTCGTCGGCCAGCTCCACGCGAACGAGCACGGCATCCCCGCCCGCGAAAAGATCGTGGCCGTGCGGGGCCGCTGGGTGCCCGGAACCTCGCTGCGGCCGGCTCGGCGGCACTGAGGAATCCTGAAGGGTTTACTGGAAACCCATTATCCAGTTGCGCGCGGGCCGCCGTCCCGTTGTAATGCGGGTTTGCGGACGGTGGAGTTCGCCGCGGGAGGCGCGGCCGTCCGAACGAGAGGGTACCATGGACATTGCCATCCGCACGCGGTCCGCATCGAAGCTCCTCGCTCCGGCCATTCTCGCATCGGCGCTGTCCGCAAGCGCGGCCGTCCCTCCCGCAACGGTGGCCACCCTGCCCGACGCACGCCACATCGCGCGCGGATGGGAGATCCCGAGCCACGGCTACGCCGACCAGCCGTACATCGTGAAGACCGACGACGGAGCATGGCTGTGCGTGATGACCACCGGCGCGGGCAAGGAGGGCGATCCGGGCCAGACCGTCGCCTCGATGCGCAGCACCGATGGCGGAAAGACCTGGAGCGAGCCCGTACTTCTCGAACCGATCGACGGTCCGGAGGCCAGCTACGCGGTGATGCTGAAGGTCCCCTCCGGCCGTGTCTACTGCTTCTACAACCACAACACCGACCGTGTCCCGGAGGTGAAGCGCGAGGACAAGGGTGTCTACAAGCGGGTCGATTCGCTCGGCCACTACGTGTTCAAGTTCACGGACGACCACGGGAAGACCTGGTCTTCGAAGCGGTTCGAGGTGGCGCTCCGCGAGTTCCAGTGCGACCGCGACAACATCTACGGCGGAAAGCTCCGATTCTTCTGGAACGTCGGCCGGCCCCTGATTCTCGGCGACGAGGCCATCATGGTCATGCACAAGGTCGGCGCGATGGGTGACGGCTTCTTCGCCCAGTCCGAGGGCGCGTTCTTCGCGAGCAGGAACATCCTGACCGAGCGCGACCCGGAGAAGATCACGTTTGAAACCCGGCCCGACGGCGACACCGGCCTGCGCACGCCGGCCGGCGGCGGCCGCGTCGCGGAGGAGCAGAGCATCGCGAAAATGAGCGACGACTCCCTCTTCTGCGTCTACCGGACGATCGACGGCTGGCCGACGACCGCGTACAGCCGCGACGCCGGCCGCACCTGGACCGCGCCCGCCTACATGACCTATGCGCCCGACGGCGCCCGAGTGAAGCACCCCCGCGCCGCGAACTTCGCGTGGAATTGCCCGAACGGGATGTTCCTCTACTGGTTCCACAACCACGGCGGACGCTTCGTCGGCGAACTGGGCGCCGCCGGCAAGGGCGGACGCAGCCCCTACGACGACCGCAACCCCGCGTGGCTCATGGCCGGCCGCGAGGTCGACACGCCCGCCGGCAAGATGATCGAGTGGTCGCAGCCCGAGATCCTCCTCTACGATGACGACCCCTTCATCCGCATGAGCTATCCCGACCTCGTCGAGGACGGCGGCAAGTTCTTCATCACCGAGACCCAGAAGAACATCGGCCGCCTCCACGAGATTCCGGACGCGATCGTGAAGGGCCTCTTCAACCAGTGGAAGAACCGGTCCGTGTCGACCAACGCGCTCGCCCTGAGCCTGCCTGCCTCCGGCGCCATGCTGCCGGCCTCCGTGACCATGCCCAAACTGCCGGAACTCCTCGCGCGGGACGGCGGCCGCCCCGACCACGGATGCAAGGACCTCCGCGCAGGATTCAGCTTCGACCTCTGGCTCAAGCCGGATGCGGTCTCGAAGGGCGGCCCCCTGCTGGACAGCCGTGACGCGAGCGGCCGGGGCATCCTGATCGCTGCGGATGGCGACCATGCCGTTCGAATCACGCTCAACGACGGCCGCCAGGAGTGCGCCTGGCAGAGTGATCGCAACGTTCTCGGCTCCCAAGGCCCGCAGCACGTCGTCGTCACGGTCGATGGCGGTCCCAAGATCATCACGTTTGTCGTCAACGGGGTGCTCTGCAACGGCGGCGATGAACGCCAGTTCGGCTGGGGCCGCTACAGCCCGACGCTCCGCACACCGGCCGGCGCGCCGGAGGCGAAGATCGGCGAAGGTGTCTGTCGGCTCCGCGTCTACACCCGCGCCCTCCGGACGAGCGAGGCCGTCGGAAACTTCCGCGCCGGAATCGCGCCGTGAGGGCGCCGTCCCCGCCCGCCGGAACGGCGGGGCGAGCCGCCCCACCCTACCCACCTCTCTCCATGCAACCGATGGTAGGGCCGGGCCGCTGGCCCGGCCGGTTGCGGGGCCCGGCAACCCTCCTGCTCTCTTCCCAACTTCCCGGCTGCCGCCCCGCCCCGCCCACCTGTCCCCATGCCCCCGCCGACCGCTCCATCCGTGGTGCGATGCTCGTGGCGACAGCGCTCCTGCTCGCCGCGTGCCGCTCGCCCGCGGCCGACACCGAACGCCGCTACGAGTTCTACGAGCCGCAGGTCCGCCACGTCACCATCCACGAAGGCAAACTTGCGCCGGGCCACAATCCCTACAATCATATGGCCTCGGTCGAGTGGTTCGACGGACGGTTCCATTGCGTGTGGGGCGGACACGCGGAGACTCATCTCGAGGGCAAGCCGGGGCAGCTCAACCTGTGGGCGACCAGCGCCGACTTCACGTCGTGGGGCGCGCCGCAGCCATTCGCCCACACAGGGCCGGGCGCGCTGGCTCGCGATCCCCAGTGCGTCCAGTGGCAGCCGAACCTGTTGAACTTTCAGGACCGACAACTCTGGTGCGTCTGGTCGTTCAACAGCAAGGTGCCGGACCTCGACGGCCTGTGGCTGAGCACCCTCGACAAGGGCAGGCTCGACTGGAAACACCGCCGCATCCAGCGGCGCCAGAACGTCGGGAACCTCGCCTGCTCCATCTTCGCCAGCCAGAACCCCGTCCTTCTCACCTCCGGCCGCGTCCTCGCGCCGGTGACGCTGAACCACCGCGATCCGAAGCACGACGCGGGCGGCAGCCACGCCACCAACAACGTCACGCTCCGATGGAATGCCTGCTTCTTCACCGATGACGGCGGCACGACCTGGCAGTGTTCGGACCCGATCAGCAACGTCGAGGACGCCACCGCGCAATGGGAGCCGTTCTTCTACGAGCAGTCCGATGGACGGATTCGCGCCTTCATGCGGAACTTCACCAAGGGCACACCGCCCGGCAACATGTGGCGGCTGACGACGGTCGGAACGGGCGCGGCCATCGGATCGCCCCTGCGTTTCCCCGACGATCCCGTCTACTCGTTCATGGAGACGGCGAACTGCCGGCCGCAGGTCTTCCGCACGGACGGCGGACGCTACTGCCTCCTCCAGCAGGACGCCTTTGTGAACCACCGCGACTACTCGACGCGCCTCAACGTGGCCCTGCACTTCAGCCGCAGCGGCGCGGATGACTTCGTCGCCGGCCCGCCCGTCTCGCGCCCCGGCGTCATCAGCGCCTACCCGCAGGGCGTCGAGCACGACGGCGCGATCTACCTCGCCTATTCCGCCGGCCCCGGCAATGAGCCGCGCAGTATCGAGGGCGCGATCGTCACGCCCGCACCGAAGGGCGACCGGCACTACATCTGGCCGCGGTCCAAGGAACTGGTCACGATGCAGGACCAGAAGGACGCCGACGGGAAGAAGAAGGTCGTCCGGATCAACCCCGATGCCCGCACGGCCCTGCCGCGCGTGAAAACGGTCGACGGTCGCCGTACGATCCAGTTCAGCGCCCGCGCCAGCGCCGGCGTCGACATCGATCCGGTCGACTTCGCGGCCGGTGATTCGCTGGAGTTCAGTTTCCGAGCAAAGGTGCTTCGCCTCCAGCCCATCGGACGGCTCGTCCTCTGCTCCCTCGGCGACCGCATCCCGCTGCGCCTCGGCATGCCTGCGAACCGGCCGGAGAATCTCTACGCCTACTCCCGCGACCAGTGGGAACCGGTCGGCGACTTCACGACCAACGCGTGGCACGAGGTCCGGCTGATCGTGCGCGGCGGGGACTTCACGGTGGCCGTCGACGGAAGACAGCCGCGGACATTCGCCAATCCCATCGCCAACCCGGCGCCCCGGCTCTACCTTGGCGACGGCTTCGAACTGGACTACATCTACAGCCTCACCGGCTCCGAGTTCCTCATCGACCTCGGCTCCATCCGCAGCCGCGTGTCGCGCGGGACGATCCTGCCGGCCGGCTGGGATCCGAAGGCGGCCGCGGACCGCGTGCTGCAGGGGCTCGTTCCCGTGACGGCGCCGCAGGTGAAGGGCGCGCACGATGCCGAGATGGCGCTCGTCGGCGACCGCGCCTATATCGTCGCCGAGGTCAACGACGTCCGCCCCGGCGAGGGCGCGGGCTGGCCCGAGATCTACGCGGCGATGTCGATCGTGAACCTGACGACGAAGGCGGTCGAGCGGGTCATTCCCTTCGCGCGCGGCGGCCAGGCGTTTGACAACGTCGCGCTGCCGGAGGGTTCGTGCTTCGTCCCGCGCATCCTCGCGAAGGACGACCGCACGCTCCGCTGCTTCTTCGCGATGGAGCATCCCGGCAAGGGCGAGGCGCAGACGTGGTATCTCGACTACGACATCGCGGCCGGAACCTTTGAGAAGGCCTTGCACAAGGCCCGGCTGAAAACGACGGCCGGCACGTTCGACCTGCAGCCCGGCCCCTTCCATGCGGATTCCGCCGCGAAGGGCTTCCGTCGCCCCGCAAAGGACTTCGGCCTGTACCTGTTCGACTCGTTCAAGCAGTTCGACGGCCGGACCTACGTGGCGATGAACAACTTTCCCGTCGGCCAGAACGCGCTGGCCATCGTGCACGACGATCTCACCACCTTCGAGGTGCTCGGCCACTACAACGAGCCGCAGTCGGCGCAGTTGAGCGAGTCGGCGGTCAACCGCCTTCCCGATGGAACATGGATGGCGATCTGCCGCAACGACAAGGGCAACTACCACTTCACGACGAGTCCGGACGGCCGGACGTGGACGGAGGGCCGCGAGATGCCTTTCGTCGCGAACGGCGCCAACTCGAAGCCAACCTTCGACCGGATCGGCGGCGTGTACTGGCTCGGCTGGCAGGATGCGGCGCGCGTCGGCGGGGTCGGTCGCAGCGTGTTCAACGTGGACGTATCCCGCGACGGCCGCACATGGGAGCGGAAGTACCGGTTCGAGACCGAGAAGTCGTTCCAGTACCCGACCTTCCGCGAGCATCGAGGGGGCGTCTACGTTGCCGTGACCCAGGGCGACTCGTCACCGAGCCGCAAGGAACGGATCATGTTCGGAAAGGTGGAGGATCTCGCGACGCCATGAAACTGAAAGTGGAAAACTCCAAACTTCAAGGAAGTGGGAATTGGAAGGGAGAAGAAGGGATCAAGTCGGGCGTGTCCGGGTTTGTACGGCCACGCGGATCCCTCGTTCGGCCGGGCCAGCGGCCCGGCCCTACCGCGAATCCAGCCTGCACGATGGGTAGGGCCGGGCCGCTGGCCCGGCCGAACGGGAAGCCCTTCTCGACCGCCGCCGTTGCAATCGTCTGCGCGCTGTTCGCCGGTTCGTTCGTCCGCGCGGCGCCCACGACCGCAGCGCCGGCCGACCCCGGGCCACACTTCATTGCGACACCGGCGCAGTTGAAGGCCCTCATTCCCGCGCAACTCCGCATCACGAAGCCGGACTACGTCGTCTACGTGCCGCAGGCCGACGAGGGCATCAGCGACACGGGCAACGAGCACTTTCTGGTCTTCGACGGGGCTGACGGATCGAGGATGGCAGTCTGGACGCAGAGTTCCGTCGAGAACTTCTCGACCAACACGCCACCGGACCAGCACATCGCGTTCGCACGCAGCAGCGACGGCGGTGTGACCTGGTCGAAGCCGCGGATCATCGCCGGACCCCGGAAGGCGGGCGACGGGCACATGGCGAGTTGGGGTTACCCGCTGGTGAGCCGGAAGGGGCGGGTCTACGTCCTGTACAGCCAATCGGTCGGCATCCACGACACCTTCATGCATCACACGGGCTGGCTGAATTGCATCTACAGCGACGACCACGGCGCGACGTGGTCGAAGCCCCAGAACGTGCCCGTCGCCCGCAGCATCCACGACAACCCCGACACGAACATGCCGCCGAACATGCTGTGCTGGCAGAAGCCGCTGCGGCTCGGGAAGGACGGCACGTACTTCGCCGGCTTCTCGCGCTGGACAAGCTTCGCGGTGCGGGCGCCCGTGTCGAACAACCTCGGCTCCGCCGACTCTCGGGTGGAGTTCATGCGCTTCGAGAACGTGGACGACAGCCCCGAGCCCCGCGATCTCAAGATCAGCTGGTTCATGTCGAACGGGAAGGCGCTGGCCGTGCCGTTCCCCAAGGCGCCGCAGAACAGCGTCTGTCAGGAGCCCTCCATCGT
>CAYRFK010000020.1:0-1276 GCA_964423465.1 uncultured Verrucomicrobiota bacterium
GACGGCCGCAAACGGCACGCCCGCGGCGCAGAGGAGCAACGGCATCACGAGTCCCAAATCCATGGCGCGGAAACGTAACACGCAAGAGCAAGGGACGCCAATGCCCGCGAAAGGGTGTCGCGAAAGGGCGCATGGCAGTTCTGCGGCGGGCCCGCATCACCGCGGCCGGAAGTAGCCGCGGATGCAGGCCGGGTTCCGGACTGCGATTTGAATGTGGTCCTGCGCTCGAATGCCGGCGCCGGGATACAGTTCAGTCCCCTCGACAAAGAAGGCGCGAACGGTGTCGAAAGACTCCTTTCGCTCTGCTGCGCGGAGCTGATGGAGCGTATTGAAGACTTCGCAGTCGAGGAAACGCGCGCGCAGCCCCGCGCCTCGATTGGTCTCGGGCTCTCTGCCGGTCAGGCGGGACATGCGCAGGTAGGCCGCATGGGCCTTCCGGACGATCTCGATGGATTCAGGGTCGATGAGGTTGAGGCATTCCCGCAATTGGATAACGGCGCCGACCACGGCGGGCTTCTTGATGCGGCTGCCGCGAACGCCTTCTTCGGCCCACTGCCAAGCACGAGACTCGCTGTCTTCCCAGAAGTAGATGCCGGCGCCAAGCCAGTCATAGCCCCGGCGACTGGGTCGAAGCTGGTCCCGCCCGGCGATCACACTCTCGGCCACGGACGCATCGCACCCGTGGTAGGCCAACACCAGCGACTGGGAGATCATCACCGCGCCTTCGAAGAAACCATCCGGACAGGACCACGGGCGCGGATCGAGTCCAGAAAACGGGCAGCCGACGCCTTGGACCGCATGATCTTCCGCGCCGCACGATCGAGGGTCCGGATCTCCTCCTGAACGCGCTTGGGCAACGGCTCTGGCTTCGTAAACGTCATGGTTGTGTCTCGATTACCGACTGAAGATAGGACCGGACCGATGCCGAATCAAGAGGCAAACATCGATCGCAGAAGGCGGTGCGCGCCAAGGAGGGGCTGGGTGGAGAACCCAGCTACGCGAGGCCGGGGGCAGAGGATGCTCCGGGTGCGCTGCGTTCGGGCTCGCAGTAGCTCGCCCCTCCAATACCCCGCGGCAACCCATCCCTGCGCCCGACGGAGCACGCCGGCGTGCTACCGCTGCGGCTTTGCGCCGGACCGGCGGGGTGCATCGCCGACGGGCCATGTGGGGCCGTTGTCGGGGGGCATGGAGGCGTGCCAGGCGAGGACGGCGGCCGTGAGGCGCGCGACGGTCTCCGGCTCCTTCGCGGCGAGATTCGTCGTCTCCCCGGCATCGC
>CAYRFK010000020.1:1376-20584 GCA_964423465.1 uncultured Verrucomicrobiota bacterium
GAACAGGACGCCGAGTTGCTCGTCCATCGTGTCGAGTGTGCCCAGGTACAGCGCTCGCTTGCTGCCGTCGCCTCGGCGATCTTTCGGAGGGAACCACGGACCGTGCACGTCGTCGGGCCACACGTTGACATAGAACGGCTTCCCGGCGTCGGATGCCTTCCTCATGAACGACACCGCGGAATCGACAAAGCGGGCGGTGATGCGCGAGCGGTCCTCCCACGCGATCGGCCCGCGGCCGAGCATGTCGGATCCCAGCGCATGCCGGCGCGGCGGCTTGCCATCGTGCGCATCGCACAGCGCCAGCACGCGCGGGCCGAGCCCCTCCATGGTTGTGAGCGACTCGTCGAATCCGTACTCCGTGATGGCCGGCGCATCGCCGACATCGCGCTGCCCGCCCATGTGCCACTTGCCGAAGTGTCCCGTCGCGTATCCCGCCTTCTGCAGACACCGCGCAAGCATCGGGGCGGCCGGATCGAGCCATTGGGCGACGCCGCGACGCTCGTTGATCGCACGGTTGTCGAGATAGGATGAGATCCGCCACCGGTGCGGATACTGTCCGGTGGAGATCGCCGTGCGGGAGGGCGAGCAAATCGGCGAATTGACGTAGAACTGCGAGAACCGGATCCCCTCAGCGGCGAGGCGGTCGATATGCTCGGTGGTCACGTCCCGGTTCCCGAAGCACGAGAAATCGCCCCACCCCATGTCGTCGATGAAGACGAGGACGAGGTTCGGCGGCGCCGCTGTCGCGGTGACCGCTCCGAGAGCTAGAGCCAGAAGTGCGGAACCTCTCTTCATCGTGCGGCCTCCATGGATGCGGCTGCGGGGCCGAGCGGGATGGCGACGTTGAATGAACCGTCGCGGTTCTTTGCCTCCACCGCGGCACAGAAGAGCACGGCCGGGCGGGCGCCGTCGAACCAGACCTGCGGACGCTCGAGCGCGTCAACCTTCTGGACCGCGCCGCCCTCCCACGCGATCTCGGTCACCGCGACGAACGGGTGCGCAGCGAGTTTCCAGTCGAGGCCGTCGGCGGATTCGAAGAGCGCGAGCGACTGGCCGCGCCCGGTGAAGTGGCCCTTCATGTCCTTCACGACGGCGTGGTAGCGCGTTCCGTCGCACCAGACGAAGGGGTCCTCGGCCGGGAACATGACGCCCTCCTTCGTGAAGACCGGCGCCGGGTGCTTGCGGAACGGGCCGGTCGGCGAATCGCCGGTTGCGGCGAGGTGGACCACCGGGCCGCCGAACGGCGCGGGGCCCTTCTTTGCAACTGCCTTGTAAATCATCAGGTAGCCGCCATCGGGGCGGCGCGTCACGGACGGATTCGCGACCATCAGCGCATCGTGCGCGCCGGGGTCGGGCGAGACATCGATCAGCGGCCGGTCGAACCGCGTCCACGGCCCCTCCGGCTTATCCGCCACGGCAACGCCGATCCGCTGGTTGTTGCGGTGCGTCCAGTTGAGCCCCTTCATCGCGACGCCGTCGCCCGTGTTGCCCATATAGTAGAGGTAGAACTTCCCGTCGAACCGCATCACGGTCGGATTGTGCGTGCAGAGTCCGTCCCAGAACTCCTTCCCGCGCGGCGGCAGGGCGACATCGGCGTGCCGGTACGGGCCGAGCGGACTGTCGGCCACGGCATGGGCGACCTCGGAATGCGTGACCCACGCGGAGTGCCCGAGTTCGCGCCGCCAGCGCGAATAGAGCAGGTGGCAGCGTCCGTCGTCGCCGCGCGCCATCGTGCCGCACCAAATGTTGAACGCGGGGTCCTCGAACTTCGCCGTCTTCGGCACCGGCCGCATCATCGCCGCCAGGTCGAGGCTGTCGCCACCGCGCGACTCGGCCCCCGCGACCACCGCCAGCGCAGCCAGTCCGCCCCGCCAAATCGTCGGTATCTTCATGCGCGCATCATGCCACGCCGCCGCGACCCTGCCCAGCCCGCCGCCGGCATGGCCCGCGGCCTCGCGGGCCATCCCTTGCAAAAGCCCGGGAGGGGCAGCGGCCCCGCTGCCCGATCGGTGGATCTCGAAGCACGGAAACCTCCCAACCCAAACCGGACGTCCGTTTCGTGCCTGCCGCTTCGGGCTTCGGATTTGTTTCGTGCTTTCCCCCGGGGTCTGTCGTTCGGCCGCCGGGGCCGGCGGCCCTCCCGACCGCACCTGCCATCCGCCGGGGCATCCGGCCATAGCGCCCGGCCTTCGCCCCATTCCCTTTGCGAGCTTTGCGTCTTCGTGTTGGTCCGTCCGCCCTCCGCGGCCTCCGCGTCTCCGGGTGCATCCTCTCCGCCAACGGGCGACTCCTTCCCTCCGCCGGAAGAATCCACTTGCAGCGCAATCGCGGTACCGCAGAATGCCCCCGTGCACACACCGCTGATCGTCGGTATCGTGGGAGGCTCGGGGTCGGGCAAGACGACCCTGGCCACCGGGCTGCTCACGCTGTGCGAACGGTTCGCGCCCGCACACGTCTCGCAGGACGACTACTACCGGGGGCTCCCGGCCGGCGTGGCGGCGGAGGACTACAACTTCGACGAGCCCGCCGCGCTGGACCTTGCGGCCCTCGCCGCGGACCTGCTCACGCTCAAGGCCGGCGGCACGATCCAGGCTCCGCGCTACGACTTCGCCGCCCACCGCCCGCGCCCGGAGCGCGTCGAGATGCGCCCGGCGCCGCTGATTGTGGTCGAGGGCCTCTTCCTCTACGCCGAGCCCGCTCTGCGCGACGCGATCGACCTGCGGTTCTTCGTTGATGTCCCCGGCGACGAGCGTCTCCGCCGCCGCATCGCGCGGGACGTGGGCGAGCGCGGCCGCGACGAGGCCGGGATCCGCGACCAGTTCGAGCGCCAGGTCCGGCCGATGCACGACCTCCACGTCCAGCCCGGCCGCACCCACGCCCACTACGTGCTCGACATCCCCCACCCCGACGACCACGCCTACTGCGAGCAGGTCATCGAGATGTGGCGCAGGGTCGAACAGCACCTCACCTACGCCGACCGGCAGCTGAAGACCGGATTCGCTTCCAAGTAGATTCCATGAAACTCGCCCTGACACTCCTGACCGCCCTCCTGCTGGCGCCGCCGGCCCGGCTGCACGCAGCCGATCGACCAAACATTCTCTTCATTCTGGCGGACGACCTCGGGTACGGCGACGTGGCGTGCTACAACGCTCGATCGAAGGTGCCGACGCCCCGCATAGACCGGCTGGCGAGCGAAGGCATGCGGTTCACCGACGCCCATTCGCCGAGCACGGTCTGCACGCCGACGCGCTACAGCCTGCTCACGGGCGGGATGCCGTTTCGCGCGGGCCGTGTGCCGGTGTTCGTCGGCTCGGGCGGGCCCTGCGTGATCCAGGCGGGACAGCTCACGCTGCCGCACCTGCTGCGCGGGTGCGGCTATGCGACCGCGATGAGCGGCAAGTGGCATCTGGGGCTGAGTTTCTTCGACGTGAACGGCCAACCCCTCACGCGGGGCGATCTCGAAAGCGTGAAACGCATTGATTTCACGCGCGCGATTCCGGATGCGCCGATCCATCGCGGTTTCGACCGCTTCTTCGGCACCGCCTGCTGTCCGGGCACGGACACGTTGTATGCGTTCATCGACGGCGACCGCATTCCGGTGCCGCCCACCGAAGAACTCGACCGGAGCAAGCTGCCGAAACACCCGTATGCGCATGACAACAGGCCGGGCATGATCGCGCCGGACTACGACATCGCGGAAGTGGACATGGTGTTCCTGAAGAAGAGCAAAGAGTTTCTGGAAGACCACGCGAAAAATCATCGGGGCAAGCCGTTCTTTCTCTATCACGCCGCCGCCGCCGTGCATCTGCCGTCGTTCGCCGCACGCCGGTTTCAGGGCAAGACCGGGGCGGGGCCCCACGGCGATTTCATTCACGAGTTCGATTTCATCGTGGGCGAGTTGCTGGACACGCTGGAGAAACTGGGCGTCGCGGACGACACCTTGGTGATGCTGGCGAGCGATAACGGCCCGGAAGTCACGTCGGTGGTCCGCATGCGGGCTGATTACGGACACGACGGCGCTCGCCCGTGGCGCGGGATGAAGCGCGACGACTGGGAAGGCGGACACCGGGTCCCGTTCATCGTCCGCTGGCCAGGCAAGATCAAGCCGGGCAGCACGAGCGCCCAGACGGTCTCGCTGACCGATGTGATGGCCACCTGTGCCGCGGTCTGCGGCGCGAAGCTGCCCCGCGATGCAGCCCCGGACAGTTGCAATCTGCTGCCGGTCCTGTTGAACGGGGATGGAACCAAGCCGGCGCGTGACTACACGGTGCAACAGGCCTGTAGCGTCCTTTCCATCCGGCAAGGCCCCTGGAAATATCTGGACCACCGCGGCTCCGGCGGAAACAACTACGCCAGCGCGGAACTCAAAGCCTGCGCTCTTCCCGACACCGCACCGGAAGCGCCCGGTCAGCTCTACAACCTCGAAACCGATCCCGGCGAGACGACCAATCTCTATTACAAACACCCGGCCATTGTGAAAGAGCTGAAGCGCCTGCTCGATGCGAGCCAAGACAGACCCACCGTAAAGAACGCCGAAGGCGCCCACGTCACAGCGCACTCCCAAGGTCTGCACGGGTACATCGGCTTCGGCCACGAGGAGCTTCCGCCCCAATCCGCCTGCAGCGCGGGCATGGGCTTCTACGCCGCGGTCTGGCCGCTGGTGGCGCAACCGCTGGCCCATTTCCAAGTCGGCCTGCCCAGTTCGTGGATTCAGCCGGACAACTCCGACAATAGGGACCAACCGCTCGCGCCGGAAGGGACGCTGGCCCGCACGTGGAAGGAGCGGGGGCCCACGTGGGGCAGCGTCTTCCAAACCGTGGAAGGCGGGCTGGGCTACTGGGCGCGCAACCACTTCCGCTACGGCCCGCCGAAGTTCAGCATGAACGCCACGCCGCAATGCTACGACTACGAGGTCGGCTCGCCCGGCTGGTCGTTCTTCTACAACAACGAGGCGTTGCCGGACCACCGCCTCGGCATCGCGCAACTCAGCAACCGGCTGTTGATCCCGCCCGACGCCCTGCCGTTCCAGGGCAACCCCAACGGCGAATTCCTCGGTTACACATGGATGGCGCTGCCGTTCACCGATCCGACCACCGGCGACCCGCCGACCGGCGACCAGAGCTGGACCTGCTTCCTCAGCGCGGCCAACTTCAAAGGCCCCATCGCCTACTACCTCCCGGAGACGTGGAGCAAAATCGGCAAGCTCTTCAACGATCCCTTCCTCCATGGCCGCGGACTCGACGCCCGCCCCGGCAGGATGGGCGGCGGCGCGATGGAGATCAACACCGTCCCGCGCTTCGACGCCAGGGACGCGCAGGGCACGGCCTACTCGAAGCTCCCGAAACTCCAGTTCCCGGTTGATGCCGAAGGCCGCGCTATGTTGGTGCAAGATGTGACCTACTACTCGAAGACGGCTCTCCAAAGCGCCTTCAAGTCCTGGCGGGACGGTGGCCCTGCCTGTTCCGGCCGATTCGACGACAAAGGGGCTTTCAAACCCAGGCTCACCACCCGCACCACGCGGTACGACCAAGCCGGCAAGAAGATGGTCGGCGTCGAGCGCGCCTTCGACACGCGCATCTTCGAGGGCAACGTGTGGGGCTTGCAGTGGTTCACCAACGGCATCAGCCCGAAGGGTGTCTTTCCGCAGTACTACAAGCACGTCGGCGAGGAGCGCATCGCCGTCGCCGCAACGGAGGTGCCGGCGGAAACCAAGCTGCAGGCGCAGGAGTTCAAATTGGCCACGCCCGGAGAACCCTATACCTCGCCCACGGTTGGCGCGTGGGCCAAACCCGGCCCGAAGCTCGGCCCTTTCACGGCCAGGCTCGTGGATGGCTCGGTGGCGACCTACTCGTGGTATCGCTTCGTCGATCAGCCGTCGTTCCAGCAATACAACTGGAGCGCCGAAAAGAAGGCGAAGTTGCAGGCGTTCGTCGAGAAGCTGCACGCGCACTGGCCCATTGACCGCGACTATATGGCGCCGCCCACGCGCGGAAAACTGGTCGCCCTCGATCCCGCACTGCTGGTCACCCCGCCCAAGGGCTTGGAGGTCGGTTACGTCCCGATCGTCACCCGTCAATCCATGCCATGAGAGTCCTGTCAGCAACTTATCAGATCACTTTGCAGAAGCAGCCGGGGCCGGCGTCCGGCCGATGCTCCGAAGCTCCGGATGGTCCGTGGCGGCTTCGATGGTGCGGATGGCCTTCTCGACGGCGGTGACTCGTCGCTGGTTGAGCTCGCCGGCGGGGAATTCGCCCTTCGCGCATTGGGCGTTGAAGGAACCGATCAACTCCTTCAGCGCCGGCACCGCGCTGCGGGCGGCGGAGCCGTAGGCGGCGATCTCCTTCATGATCTCGCCCGTCCGGTTCTCGCTGCCGTGGCCGCCCTGGGTCCGCGCGAACGCGACACCCGCCTCGATCCCTTCCTTGAAGCGGTACTTCGTCAGCGCCTTGAAGCCGCCCATGCGGATCTCATTGCCGAACATCGTGTCGGCGGGGCACCGCGTCAGGACTGCATCGAAAATCTCCGGCGCCAGCGCCTGCACGTCGTCCGCCGTCAGCAGTTTCTCGAACGTATGCCGGAGCCTCATCCGCGCCATGCCGTCGGGATTCCGGGCGACGGCGCGGATGGCCGGATGGAGCAATGCCGGGTCGACATCCTTGATGGAGTTGCGAAGCAATCCGCCGAACAGGGCCTCGGCCAGTTCCCCGTGGGCGAGTTGGACGGGATCGGCCCATGCGACCGGATCGGGAGGCTCGGCGATTGCCACGACGGCCTTGAGCATGTCGTCGAGGACGGGCTTCGCGCGGTCGCCCAACTGCTTGAGCGCATTCGCCGCCTTGAACCGTAACCAGCGATCGTCGTGCCGGAGCAGACGGACCAGCACGGGAAGCGCCGCAGGATCGCGGATGAAGCCGAGCGTCTCGCATGCCCCCTGGCGGACGCGCGCATCCCGGCCTTCGGCCAGCGCAATCAGGTTCGGCACCATCGCCTTGGCCTCGGGACGCCGCGCCAGCTCCTCCGCAGCCCAGCCGCGAACCACGGGCGACCAGTCGCCGAGCGCCGCCGTGAGGTCCGCGGCGCTCTTCGTCGCGCGGTCGACGTCGAAGCGGCCGGACGCGACCGCCTCGGCCACATCCTTCGGCCCCAGCCAGCCCACCTCATTCGCATCCCGCCCGGTGATGAGGAGCTTCTTCAGCGGCAGGGAATACGTGAGGACGTACGTAGCGTTCGGGCTCAGCCCGTAGTAACTGCTGCGGCCGTAGTAGGTGTTGTCGTCCGTCTTCCCCGCGCCGTACTGCTCGCCTCCGTCATAGGTGAACGAGCCGTCGCAGCGCCTCACGAGGTCGAGATGCCAGGATGCCTGCCCGACGAAGCCCGCCGCCGCCGCGGGCCCCCCGGCGCCGGCGCCCAAAGCGCTCCACAGATAGCTGAAGCCCTGGCCGGTGTGCCCGTACTCGCGGTTCGCATACGAGGCCGTCGCCATCTTGGCAAAATACCGCGCCTCTGCGATGCGGTTCCGCTGCACGGCGAAGAAGAAGGCGGCCATGGAGTTCTTCCCGTTGTTCTCATGGTACGGCCACGGCAGGTGCTCGCCGTACGGGATCGACCCCTTGTCCACGAAGTAGCCGAAGAACCGCGAGGCGCGGTCGATCGCGGCGTCCACCTCGGGATCCGCCACGCCGCACTTCCGCCCCATCACGATCGCGAGGTTGCCGATCAGTCCGGCGGTGTTCACCGGACCGTAGGGCGGGATCGAGCCGTGGAGCCGGCCGTCGGGCGTCCGCTCGGCGATGCCGTGCCCGAAGGTGCCGTACAGGCTCTGCCCCTTCGCCAGCGACACCGTGTACTCGCGGATCGCGGGCAGCACGTCGCGGTCGCCGGTGAGCAGGAAATACTCGCAGAGGAAGAGGCCGCGGTAGCCCCAGTCCCAGACGACCATCCCGGCCTTCAACTCCAGCTTCAGCGTCGGCGGCGCCATCTTCCGGGCCAGCTCGCGCACGCGCGGCAGGTACTCCGGCCGCCCCGTCGCCAGCATCGCGAGGCCGTTGATCGCGCCCCACAGGTCCTCCTTGAGCGGCTCCTTCTCCAGCGCCTTGCAGGCCTCGTCGAGGATGCGCTTCGACTTCGGGCAATCGTACGGCGCCATGCGGCTGTAGGTTCCCATCACGCGCAACGAGAGCTGCACGTCGCCGGTCACGCCCGCGCGCCAGCGGGTCAGCCGGAGGAGGCCGCCGGCGGCTTCCGTCTCGGCAGACTGGATCGCCTCGGCAATGCCCTTGCGCGCGTCGTCGGAAAATGGCCGGCCGCCCGCGCCGAGGATGACATCCCCCACGGCCATCACGCCGTCTGCCGGCGACTTCGCCCCGACGTGTGTGACGAGAATCTGTCGGCTCAAGGTGGTGGTCCGCCCCTGCACGCTGTCGAGGTAGCTGGCCGGCTTCGTGTGGATCCAGCCGCGCAGCCCCGTGGCCCCAAGGTTGTACGTCAGCCGCCGGTCGACGCCGTTCGTCTCGCCGCGCGTCAGATCGGGCGGGGCGTCCGCCGCCCGGACGGACACCACCATCATCCCCAGCGCCAGCGCGGCGCCGCCGCACCAAAACGAACGCTTCCTGCCCATCATGTGCTTCTTTCTGCCGATGCCCGGCGCGGCCGGTGGAGGCCGGACGCGCTCAAGGCTTCGGCGTGCCCGGGAGAATGGGGACCTCGCAGAAGGTCAGCGCTGCGATTCCGTTCTCCCCGTACAACAGGTTGTCCACGCGCCACGACGCGCTGTCGAGATAGGTGATCCGCGCGGCGGCGGAGGCCTCCTTGAGCGTGAGCACCATCGTGTGGCCGGAGACGGCGCCGGATGCGACACAGTCCTTCCGCCCGTCGAGATGGAACTGGCCCGCCAGCGCGGGGCTCCACGCCATCGACTGGTCGAACTCCAGCACGATCTCCATCCGCTTGTCGTCCCTGTAGAAGGCCCGCTTCAGGTCGGGAGGCGTGACGGACTTGCCGAAGCGCACCCCGTAGTTGTCGCGCTCCACGAGGGGCGCGATCAACCGGGCCATGTCCGCGTAGCCGCCGGCGGGATAGTGGCAGGTGCCGGGCGGCTTGATGCCGAGCGTGGACATGATGCCCAGGTTGGAGAAGCAGGACGGCAGCGTCCTCTGCACCTCCCGCAGCCGGTTGTCGGATCCGTCGATGCCCATGCTGCAGGACTTCGGCCAGATCTGGAAGAGGTAGTAGTGACGGACGTTCGGGTAGTCGCGCGTCCAGCCCGCCGCCATCTCGATGAAGTAGTCCCGGTACGTCTCCCAGCCGAAGCCGCCATCGGGGCCGTCGGCGCCCTGGTCGTTCTCGCCCTGGTGCCAGAGGATGCCGCGGATGCCGTGCGTGAGCCGGGCCTCCCGGACGCGCCAGAGCAGCCGGCCGTAGATGGTCGCCCGGTCGGCGGGGTCCGCGGGATTCCTCTGGTGCTGGTCGATCCGGGTGCCGCCCACGGCGCCGTTGATGAGGCAGATCGGAATCTTGTGGTTGTCGACCAGGCGTTGGGCGAGGTCGATCGCCCAGTAGCCCGCCACCCACCGATCCGCCGGACCGCGGCGGACCGCGTTCCCCCACCGCGCGCTCCCGGGATTCCCGCCCATGCTGCCGAAACTCCGCACCCAGTCGTTGCTGAATGCGTGGTCGTCCTTGCCGAAATCCGTCGCGACCGCGTTGGACTGACCATCGATGAGGTACGCATCCCCGCACACCAGGTTGGTCGCGCTGTGGAGCAGCGTCTCCCGGCCGTCCTTCGTCGACCCGCATTCGACGCTATACCGGATGAGGCCCGGCTTCAGCTTCACGGCGAACGCGTACCGGTTGTCCGCCCCGGGCGTGATGCGCTCGGTCCTGATCAGCCGGCCGTCGGCATGGAGCCGGAGGAAGACGGTTTCGGCGGCTTCGGCCAGTGTGCCGTTGCAGTGGAGCGTGCCCTCGTTGCGGTCGTCGCGGGCGTAGAACTGATCGTGCTCGGGCTTCTCGTCTGGATCGGGCGTCCGCGCGACCCAGATATCCTTCGCAGGCTCCCGGACCCGGATGGTCGTCGACGCGGTCACATCGTCGCCGCCATTGTTGAGCGCCAGCGTGACGGTCATCGCGCCGCTGTTCTGCGCCCTTCGGAGGATCAGTCGGTCCGGTGCCGCATCCCGGACCGTGGCGATGTCCGAAACCGACCATCGGCAGGTCAGCCCGCCCGCACCCGCGGCCTCCATCGCGGCCCGGTTGGCGATCTGCGGAACAACCTCGATCGTCTCGCGACCGTCCCACGTCGCCGGCGCCTTCAGCGTAAAGACCGGATCCGGAATGGCCTCCTTCACCGTGACCGCGATGTCCCGCGTCTTCACGGTGTCCGCGCACACCGCCCGGAACTGGAGGACGAGCGGCGTGTCGCCCTGCACGCGGCCCGCATCGAGCGTGAAGGAAAGACGATCCACTGCGACGACCCGCTCGCCGCCGTTCTCCTTCAACACCCAGTAGATCTTCTGCGCCCCGCCGGCCTCGGCCTTGAGGGTGACAGTCTTCCCCTCCAGGACGACGGCTTGTGACGGGGAGACGGAGAACGCGTCGCCCGCCGGAACCACAGGGCCGACCAGCGTCGGCATGGGCTTCTGATTCTCGTATTGCAGCTTCACCCAGGCGGCGGAGCGCTCGACTTTCGAGACCCGCACCTCGTCGAGGTCGCCGGCGAAATTGTACTGCCCGTGCCAGCCGCCGATGTACATGCGCGCCGGGCTCTGGATGGCGAGAGGAGAGCCCCGGGCCGTGTTGACGCCGTCGAGCGTGCCGTTCACGTAGATCCGCGACTCGCCTTTCCGGTACGTATACACCGCGTGAATCCACTGCGACAGATCGAGCGGGCGGCCGCTGCGGACGTTTCCGTCCGAGAAATAGCAGTCCATCCGGATGTGCGGCGGACTGGCCAGCTGCATCACCACCTTGCCCTGCGCCTTCTCGTTCCCCCACGCGACGAGGGTCGCGTTCGGCCGCACGGCACGGAACCAGACCTCGGAAGAATGGGAGACCGACCCGGTCGGGTAGGTCGTGATCGCCTCGCCGCAGTTGATTCCTTTGCCCGCGTCGAAGCGCCGGCACGGGCCGAGGATGCCGGCGGAGGGCGTCGTCCCCGTGTCCTTCGACACCAGCGCGCCGGAGGCATCCTTCACCGGGTCGTTCATATGCCAGACGCCGAGGTAGCCGTTGGACTCGTTGAAGACGGCGGAGCCGCTGGACTCGTCGACGGCCGTGGCATTGCCCCAATGCAGCCGGATCTCCTGCCGCTCCTGGCCCCGGACGGTCGGCAGTCGCACCCAGATGCCCGCCGTTCCGCCGGCCGGATCCCACCACTCGATCTGGTGCGCGAGCGGAACGCCGGCGGCGGTGGAGAAGCGGATGTCCTCCCCATGGGCCTGCGCCCGGGTGAAATCGAAAAAGTCCTTGTGCAGGCGAACCAGGAGAGGAAAGCCATCCTCCGACACCTTCGCCGGAAGGTCGGCGCCCTCGGCCGTCGTCAGGACAAACAGGCTGCCGCCGTGGGCCCAACCCGTAAAGGCGCCGGATGACACCGCCTCCGCCGCGCCCGCATCCGCCCGCATCCCCGCCGCCAGCCCGGCGACCGCAAGCAGGCAGGCGACCGCGCGCGATCCGATGGTGCGCAATATGAATGCCATTCTCTTCTCCGTATCCGCGAAACCCCTCATCTCAACACCTCGTTGACCCCACAACTCGATCGATGCCGCCCGGCGCTGCCGCGTTTCAGACGCCAGTCTATCACGCAGAGAGCCAGGAGGACGGGAGTTTCATCCCCTTGACCTTCCCGGCGAGCGAATTCTTGTCAGATCGCAGCGAAAAGTCACTCGGATTGACGTCCATGATCTCCCGGTATGTCGATGGCAGTCCCCTGTGGCGGTGGCCCGGCGTTGCGCGACCCTGGTCGGTCACGGCGCGGGCGGATGAGTGACTTGGATACGGTAGACGCGCGCGGTGGGTCCGGCGGCATCGTCCAGCGTCACGTCCGCGGCCCGGCCGGGTACGTTCTCGACGAGGTTCGACCACGCGAACGAGCCGGACATCCCGCTCCACTGCGCGCGGTAGACGCGTCCGGCCTGCGCCGGGAAACTGAAGGCGACGCTGCCGGTGCGCGCGGTCACTCCGACGATGCGCAGCGCGGAGGTTGCGGACCACGGGTCCGTGCCGGCCCGGTTCTCGGCACCGTTCGGGATGCCGTCACCATCGAGGTCGAGCGATGCCACGCGATCCGTGGCATTCGGGATATACTGCTGTTCCCACCAGTCGGCCAGTCCATTGTGATTCACGTCCGTCACGGCGGTGACGACGTTCGAACATGCCGCTGCGTTGTTCTGCGTGTCGGGATCCGCGGCCGCGGCCACGATGGGCGACCCGATCACGGCGCCGGCCGCCAGCGGGACGACCTCGACCGTCACCAGGGCCGCCTCGCCCGCCCCCAGGCCGGACCGACCGTAGCGGAAGACGCCGTTGCCGACGGCGCCCGCGCTGGCCGCCGCGAAGAGCGTCGACGATGGGATGGCCAGCGACAGGTCCAGCGTCGGGCAGGCGGTGGGCCCGGTGTTGGTGACGCTCAACGTGTAGAGGATGTTCGCGCGGCCGAGTTCGTTGGAGACGGGTGTCGCGCTCGCGACCAGGGCGAGATCGGCGGCGGACATGGCCCCTGCCGCGACCTGCGTCAGCACATTGCCCGCGCCGTCGTACTGCCAGGCCACCGCGCGCGAGCCGCCGTAGTCGGCGCCGGTCAGCCGGCCCGCACCGTCGTAGGTCAGCCGCAACGAGCCGCCGGGCGCCGCCACGGCGGCCAGCATCCACACCGCCCCCCCGACCGCCGCCGCTGGAATACGCGCCTTCATGCCGTCACTTGAAGAACCGTCCGTAGCGTTCGGTTGCCACGGGATCGCCGCCGATGGCCGGATCGTCGAGCACCGCCTGCATGGCCTTGAGCGCTTCCTCGGGGCTATCGGCGATGTCGAAGAAGGTCGGAATATCGTTCGCCTGCTTCACGATCCCCTCGAGGATGCCCCGCTCAGTATCGGCCCGATTGTAGGCCGGCCGGTCCTCGGGGATCCGGCTCATCTTCATGTCTTCGATGAACAGCATGAGGCGCGTGGTGCGTTTCTCCAGCCGGGCGCGGACCAACTTCGCCTGGAACCAAAGCAGCGCGCGGACCTTGTTGTGGCGCATCATGTGCGCGAGCGCCCTCTCCCGGGGCCACTCGTGCACAAGACGGTCCATGAATCGGACCTTGCGATACGCCTTGAGATTCATGAATACCAGCCGGTTCCGGATCCACGGCACGTCGCTCGGATCGGCGTACCGCGGCCGGGCAGCCTGGGCCACCGCGTAGTCGAGACTCCAGGTGCCGTCGCCCGGCTGGGCGATCTCATGGTTGATCACCAGGGGCTCCAGCCCCCGGTCCGTGGTGATGAAGATCTGGTACTCCTGGCCGCCGATCGTATACACGGGCGCGTTCACGTCGTAGAGCTGGTCCGAACTCTGGATGGTCGTCTTGAGGCCCAGCGGATCTACGAATTGCACCGGGTTGGCGCCGGCGTAGGCATACGGGTTCAGCTCGAACGGTGCGTCGACGGCGGGCCACGCGGGATCGCGCGACAGGAACCGGCCGGCGTCCGGATCGTAGTACCGCGCGCCCATCTGGTAGAGTTGGCCCCCCGGCTCGTGCCGCACTCCGTGGCGGCCGACGAATGTGAACGGCTGGTCCGACGGCCCCTGGTGATGCAACAGGCGTCCCGCGGGATCGTACGCATAGCGGTCCGTCACCGCGCCGCCGCCATCCGTCAGCGCCACCGTCGAGCCCACGGCATCGAAGTGGTGGTAGCGAACCGAGGGAACGCCTCCCATCTCGATCGAGTACAGGAGCGCGCCTCCGGGCGTCCACACGTAGTAGCGCCGAACCGCCCCCGTCGTTTCGTCGCGCTCGGCGACAATGGGCCGCATGCCCAGTGCGGCGTGATGGAAGAAGCGGTTCGTTGCGGAGCCCTCGATCCGGCGCACGATGCCTCCGTACGCGTCGTAGTCCAACGCCACGCCGTCGATCCGGACCAGCTGCGACGCGCCGTCCCACGCCAGCGTCACGGTCCCGCCGAGATTCGTGACGCGGCCGGCGGCGTCGTACCCCCACCCGCCGGAGGCGTTCTGCGAGGCCGCGTCGTAGGTCCACGCGTTGGTCCCCGACAGGATCCAGGGCGCGGGATCCAGCGGCAGCGCGTAGTCCACGTTCGTCATCAGCCCGGCGGCGTCGTAGGCGAACTGCAGGTCGATGCCCGCCCCGTCCTGCATGCGCGTGCGCTGGCCGGCCGCATCGCGCGTCTCCATCGCGTCGAGCCCGTTGCCGCGCCGTACCGCGCACAGTTGCAGCGCGGCATCGTACTCGAACGCGACGCGACCGCCGGCGACGGTGTCGGTCACGTTCGTCAGCAAACCGGTCACCGGGTCGTAGGCGTAGATCACACGCACCGCGCCGTTCGAATAGCCCGCCTCCAGCAGCCGTCCGGCCCCATCGTAGCGCGCCGAGAACCCCACGTCCGAGACCAGCACGTTCGTCACGCGACCCGCCGCATCGTGCGCCAGGACCTCGCCCGCGACGTTGGTCAGGCGGCCGGCCGCATCGAAGGCAAAAACGAACTCCGGCCCGCCCGCGTACGAACGGCATGTGGTGCGACCCGCGGCATCGTAGGTGTTCGTCATCCGGATTCCGCCCGGCGCCTGCACCGTGGCCGGGCGCCCGCGCGTGTCGTAGGTCATCTCCCGCATACCGCCCAGCGGATCCGTCACCGACTTCAGACGCCCGCCCGACGTGTAGTCGAAGGTCCAGGCCTGTCCGTTTCCGTCGCGAATCGTGCGCAAGCCGCCGAGGGCGTCGTACGCCGTCGCGAAGGACAGTCCGCCCGGCAACGCCCGGTTCGTGACGACCCCCTGCGCATCCCGCTGCAGCGCGGCGGCGAAACCCGCCGCGTTGGTGACGGCCACGGTCGCACCCAGCACGTCCCGGCCGATCCGCGTCACCCGGCCGAGCGCGTTGGTCACCGCGGAAACCCGGCCGAGCGCGTCCAGCCCGTACCCGGTGGCGTGACCGAGCGGGTCCACGGTCAGCACCGGCACGCCCTCGGCGTCGTAGCGCGTCTGCCATGCCGAGCCCGCCACCGTGTGGTTCGTCATGCGGTCGTCCGCATCGAAGGCCCACGTCGTCTCGACGCCGTTCGGCCCGATGCGGCGAGCGAGACGTCCGCGTGCGTCGAAGAAAGTCCGGTCGGTCGCGCCGACGGCATCGATGCGGTTCGTGACGCGGTCCATGAGGTCGTACTCGTAAACGATCGGCTGCCCGGAAGACCCCGCAAGGCGCACCACGTTGCCGTTGGCGTCATAGGCGATCGCCAGTGCCCGGCCGGTCTCGTCCACCGCGTTGGTCACGCGGTCGCCGTTGTCGTACTCGAATCGCCGCAGCGTGCCGTCGGCGAGGTTGGTCACCGCGATCATCCGGTCGCGCACGTCGTACGCATAGCCGCGGCCCACCCCGTCGGCGTCGCGGGCCGCAGCCAGAAGCCCGTTCGTGCCGTAGGCGAAGACGTTGGTCCCGCCGAGCGGGTCCACGCTCGCAACCGGCCGGCCCTCGGCGTCGTAGGTATGGCGCCACACCGCACCGGCACGATCCGTGCGCTGCGTGGGATTGCCGGCCGCGTCGCGCAGGTACGTTTCCCACGTACCGTCGGGATGGTCGACGCGCGCGACGTCGCGGAAGGTGAACGAGAAGGTCTCGCCGTTGACCGGGTTCGTGAAGGTCTGCGTCGCGTCGGCATAGGTGTAGCGCAGCGCGGCGCCGGCCGCGTTGCTGACCGACAGCAGGTCGCGCGTCGTCGCGTCCCATCCGAGCGACGACGACGCCCCGGTGCGGTCGGTCACCCTCGCAAGCTGACCGTGCTCGTTTGCGGCCAGGTTGATGGAAGCGCCGGTGGGACCGGTGATCTGCAGCGGCGGCCCCAGTTCGGGCATCGCCCATTGCGCCGTGGCGCGTCGCGCGTGCGTGAAGGCCGCAGAACTCCCGTCGGGCCGCTGAACCGAGGTCCGCCCGGTTTCGTTGCTGTAGGCCAGGATCGTGCGGTGGCCGTAGGCGTCCTCCTGCCAGAGCACGCGGACGTTGAACCCGCCGAGTTCGTTGCCGAGAAAGACGTTCGACTGCACGCTCGGCGTATTGCCACGCGGCAGCACGTGGGCGCCCACGCTCCAGACCCACCACGAGAGGTTGGTCGGGCTGTAGGCCTTCGACCATGCGATGCGGTGCACGCCGCCGTCGGGCATGACCACGCGCTCGAGGTTGGCGGTGCCGTTCGTGTAGGCCAGCGCGATACGGCGGCCGGCGTGATCGACAAGGCCCGTCGCGAGAACCGTCGTGCTGCCTGCGTACTGCCAGTCGACCCACCGGCCCCGGGCGTCCGCCATGCGGCCGATGCGGCCGAGCGCATTCGTCGTGAAGCGGATCGTGTTGCCGTTGCGATCCATGAGGAACGACGGCGGCGAGACGAGCTGGCGCCGGATGCCCTTGTCGAACCCGAAGATGCGCTGCTCGTCGGGATGCAGGAAGTAGACGCAGCCCTGGTTCGTCGCGGTCCCGGTCTCTCGCAGCTCGTAGCCGCGCGTCGCATCGCTCGTCAGCCGCCACGCCCCGCCGCTCGATGTGAATTCGATCTCGTCGGTGTCGTTGACGTTCTCCACCGCGCAGTTCGTGCCCTGCAGGCAGAGGCGGGGCAGGTTGTGCTCGAAGCCCGCACCGTACTCGTAGTGATAGTCCGGCCGGTTGAGATAGCGCGGGCAATGGCGCAACAGCAGGGACCAACCCAGCGGGCCCTCGAAGGTGAAGAGCGGCAACGAAAACACGTACTCGCCGCTCGCGGCCAGGATCGGGTCCTCGATCGTGATCGTCTTGGTATCTTCGATCGCGACCCCGTCCTGCCCCATGCTGCCCGGGGCATCCCCGGGCACGAGACCGGCCAGGAGCCCCGCCGTCAGAAGATGAACATGCCCCCGTCGCATGCGCGACGAATAGCATGCCGCGCGAAAAAATCAAGTCCCCCGCAACCCGCCTCCTGCGTGACCTCGAAGACCGACTCGTTCACGTCCGCAAGCTGTCGCCGTCCGATGCTCGGGTCAAGAGTCGCGGCCGCCGAACCATCGGCTAACCCAGCCCCGTCTCCTTCGTCATGAGCCGGTAGATGTGGTGGATGGAGGTGACGTCGGGCGGGAGGGGGCGGTTGGAGATCAGGGAGGCCGAGGAGTCGGCGTCGGCTGGATGGAAGCCGTGGAGGCCCTTGACGCCCTTCGCGCCCATGAAGCTCGGGACGAGCTGGATCGCGGAATTCATGAGGAAGACCAGTTCGCCGTACTGGTGGTCCGCGAAGAAGACGCCCATCGCGCGCAGCTCGTCGTCGGGGATGATGCGGCCCTTCGGGTGCTTCGCGAGCGCGTCGCGGATCGTCCGGCGCGCGCCGTCGTTGAGGAACCAGAAGCGCGCCATCGTCGCGTCGTAGAAGGCGATGTAGTCCCGCCCGAACTTCAGCCCCAGCGCCTCGACGTCCGAGATCAGGTCGTATTCGGCCGTCGTGTTGTGCATGCCGTGGTCGGTGAAGACGTACCAGTCGACCTCGCGGTAGCGCCCCGCTGCGGCATCGAGCAACTCGCGCACGCGGGCGTCGTACCAACGGACCAGATCCGTGACCTCCGGCCCCTGGTTGCCGACGCGGTGCATCAGCGCGTCGAGCTTGCCCAGCGAGATGTAGGCGAAGTCGATCTCCTGCCGCTCGATCCGGCCGCGCAGCTTCGCGAGCTTGGCGTCGTCGGAGGTGCCGCTGTCGTGGACGTAGTACGGGATGCCGGCCTTCGCGAGGCGGTTGAAGATCGTCGTGCCCTTCACGACGCCTTCCTTCCAGATGCTGCGCTTCTCGGCGTACTCGAAGAGCGGCAGCAGGCGGAACGGAACGCTGTAGAGCATGAAGTAGCCGGTGAAGCCGTGGATGCGCTTGATCAGGTTGCTCATCCAGTAGCGCACGCGACCGCGGCTGAAAATCGCGTCGGGCAGGAAGCTGAGGAACCGCAGCCAGCGGTACGGACAGGTGCCGGGGGCGTAGTAGAAGGACGACCACATCCGGTGCTCGGAGGGCGTCACGCCGGTGATGATCGACGGGTCGCACGCGGACGAGTAGCCGAAGATCGTGTCGAGCCGCTTCGCGTCGCGCTTCAGATCCTCGAGGAAGAAGCGGTTGCGCTGGTAGACCTCCCAGCCGAACGCGTCGATGAATACGAAGAGCGACAGCCGGTCCTTCATGAGAATCTCCGTTGGAGGCGATAGAACGCGTCCTCGACCGCCTCCCGGGCGGCCGACGACGCGCCGAGGATGCGCGCCGTGCCCGCGTCCGGGCCGGCGTCGGACAGCAACTCCGGCAGGGCCGCGTAGAGCCGCGCCCGCGGGTGCGAGGTGAACGCCGCGGGGCCGGCCGCGAACGCCCCGCCGCGCAGCACGGTCAGATTGAGCACCTGCGCCTTGGTCATCGAGCACTCGCGGTCGGCGCGGGCGATGGCCGAAAGGTGCGCGCCGGATGTCGAGCAGTCCGCGCCCAGCCGCTGCGTCTCATACCAGCGCAGGAACCGCACGTAGAGCCGGCGCACGCGCTCGAACTCGGCCGCGAGGTCGCGCGCCGCCAGCGGACCGTAGTCGCCCCATTCCTTCAGCGCGATGGCGTCCCGGTAGCCGGCCGCTATGATCTCCGCATCCGGCGGCGCGACGGCGGCGGGCTCGAGGATGCGCTCCTTCTTCACCGTGTACCGGATGTCGTACGCGCCGCGGATCAGCAGGGCGCAGTCGCCAAACGCCAGCCACGCCTTCATCAGAAACTTCCACCAGCGGATCTGCTCGTCGCCGGACCCCGGCGGCCCGGCGCGCAACGCGCGACGGATGTCGAGCAGCAGCTTGCCGCGGTTCATCAGCAGCCGAGTGCCCTCGCGGCGCGGAATACGGTCGTGCGGATAGGCCGGCAGCGCGTCCAGCGCGCGCGGATCGCCCCAGACGATCCGGTGGCCGTATTTCATCTCGTAGTTGAGCAGCGAGAACTCGCACGAGGGCAGCGTGTTCTCCGGGTAGGGAC
>CAYRFK010000020.1:20594-29150 GCA_964423465.1 uncultured Verrucomicrobiota bacterium
CAGCCCGACCTCGGCGGTCGTTCGGCGTTCCAACTCGCGAAGCCCGACGAGCGCGCGGGCGCGGCCGGCGCGATCCATCGACGTCGTGACCACCACGAAATCGTAGTCGTTGAACGGCCGCTGCTCGCCGTCCACGATGAACGGCGTCCCCTCGCCCCGCCCATAGCCGCCGATGAGCACGAGCGCGCGGTAGAGGGCCGCATCCGGCGCCGCCCCCAGCGCCGCGCCGACGCGCGCGCAGTCCGCGTCGATCCGCGCATCGAGCTCCGCCGAGCCTCTAAGGGTGTATTTGCCCATGGGTGGTGTCAGGTTTCAGGTGTCAGGAAGGGAGGAAGTCTCGAGTTCCAAGCTGGTGGCGAGTGGCGAGTGGCGGGCCGTCCTCCCGTTGGTTGTTGGATGTTGGGTGTTGGTTGTTGCGTCCGTCCTTCGATGTTCGGTGTTCGATGTTCGATGTTCGGCATTCGTCATGACGGCCCCGCCTTCAGTCCGCGGTGCAGGGCGGAGTGAATCGTGACGCGGTAGCGGATGTTGTACGGGATCGTGTCGAGCCGGCCCTTGCGAAGGGCGTACAGGAAGTCGCGCACCACCTCGCGGGCACACGAGTAGATTTGCTTCGCCCCGTCGGGTTTCTGCCCGTAGATCCGTGCGTAGGTCTGTCCGTGGCGGAATTTCTTCCGGTCCAGGCTCGGGATCGAATAGTCGTGCGAGTGTTCGACGACCGAGTCGAGCACCAGCCTGAACCGCGCGCCCTGCCCGCGGCAGACCCGGGCCCACGCAAGATCCTCCGCGTAGCCGCTCTCGGGAAACTTCTCGCGGTTCCACACCTCGCGGCGGAAGGCGCAGGCGACCGCCGAGAAGAAGTCCTCGTTCTCCTCCTTGATGTTCCGCGGATCGTAGGCGCGCTCGTAGTCGTAGCCGACGACAAACAGCGCATCGGGCCGCGCGACCTGCTTGCTCATGGTCGCGTCCGCGGCGCCCTCGAGGATCGGCTTCACGAGGCGCTCGAGCCAATGCTCGTCGCAGGGGATCGCGTCGGCGTTCTGAAATACGATCACCGGCTCGGTCGTCCGCGCGATCATGTCGTTGAGAACCTTGCCCGGGATGTAGGCCTTCGGCGAGATCTCAACGATACGCTCCGGGACGTTGAACCGCCGGACAACCTCCATCGTGCCGTCGGTGGAGCCGGAGTCGACGTTGTAGAGCGTGAAGTCCTTCCACGTCTGCGCGAACAGCCGTTCGAGCGCGGGCTGCGCGTGCGGCATCTCGTCCTTCGACCGCATGATGACGGCGACCTTGGCGGGCTGGCTCATCGTGATTCCTCCACGGTGCGGCGGTAGACGTCGAGCGTCGCGAAGGCGGCGCCCTCCCAGGTGAACCCGGCGGCGTAGGCGCGCCCGCGGGCGGACAGGTCGTCCGTCCGCCCCCGGCGGAGGGCCGCGGTGATCGCGGCGGCGATCTCGTCCTCTCGATAGGGGTCGAACTTCGGCACGCAGTCCCCGGCGATCTCTCCCATGGACGATGTGTTCGAGCACACGACCGGCGCGCCGCACGCAAGAGCCTCGACGATCGGGAAGCCGAAACCCTCGAAGAGCGACGGGTAGACCGCGACCTCGCAGGCGGAGTAGAGCAACGGCAGGTCCGACAGCGGGGCGAAACCGAGGAAGCGGATGTCCTTCGCCTTCGGGCTCGCGGCCGCCGCCGCGCGCACGGCGGCGGCCCCGTTCCAGTCGGCGCCGGAAAAGACAAGTTGCAGGCCGTCGGGTGCGTCGGCGCCGAGGCGCTCAAAGGCGCGGATCAGGCGGACGTGGTTCTTGGCCGGGTGCTCGACGCGCGAGACGAAGACCAGGAAGGGCCGGTCGAGACCGTGCTTCTCGGCGAGCCGCGCGCGGGCCTCGTCCCGCGGGACCGGCCGGTAGATCTTGTGGTTGATGCCGGAATAGATGACATGGATCCGGTCGGCCGGGTAGCCAACGAGGTTCACGAGGTCATCGCGCGTATACCGGCTGACCGTGATGATGCGGTCCGCCCTGCGGATCAGCGTCGGCACGATGCGCCGGTTGAAGAACATGCGCGCCGCGTCGTACTTGGCATCGAGGTGCAGCGTGGCGAGGTCGTGCACGGTCGCAAGGATGCGGGTTCCCTTGAAGTAGGGCAGCCGCCGGTAACTCGGGATGTGCACGAGGTCGTAGCCTTCGCGACGCGAGCGGCCGGGCAGCACGAGGTTGTGCCAGGCGATCGCGGCGACCGGATTCGCCCAGCGGGCGGGCACGACGGTCTTGCGGACGTTCGCGCCGCGGACCTGCACGACGTCGCGGTCGGGTTCCGGGATCAGCACGTCGTAGGCGCTGTCGTGGTCCGCGGCCTGCATGGCCTCGAACAGGTTCACAACGTAGGCCGACACGCCGGTGCGGCCGCCTTGGAGGACGAAACATGAAAGCGCGGCGTTCATGTGAGGGCCCTTTTTGCCGAGTGACGCAGCCGCGCCTCGCGGTAGATGTCATGCGTCTGCGCCGCGACGGACGCCCAGTCGTAGGCCGCCACTTCGCGCGTCCCGCCCGCGGACAGCACGGTGCCGAGGCCCCGCTCGTCCGCGACCCGGCGGAGACGGTCCGCGAGGCCCTCCTCGTCGTTCGACTCGAACCACAGGATGTCCCGCCCGTCGTGGGTGAAGCCCGGGATGCCGCCGACGCGGCTGGCGATCGCCGGCGTGCCCGAGGCCCAGGCCTCGAGGATTACGATGCCGAACGGCTCGTGAACCGTCGGTAGCACGAAGACGGAGGCGGCGCGATAGGCGGACGGCAGGAGCGGGTCGTCCGGGGCGAACCCCGGGATCATCAGGACCCGTCCCTCCAGCCCCGACGTCCGGATGGCGGCCTGGATCTCGTCGCGGTAGGCCTCGACGGTCACGGGGCCGATGAGGACAAGCGACCAGTCCAGATGCGCGGCGGCGAACCGGGCGAAGGCGCGGACGAGGAGAAGCTGGTTCTTCTGATAGTCGATGCGCGAGACGCACAGGGCGAACTTCCGGTCCGGCGGCAGGCCGGCATGGGCGCGGAACAACGCGGGGTCCGCGGCGCGGAACACGGCGGTGCGGACGCCGTTGGCGACGTAATGCGACGTGCCGCGGAAGCGCTTCTCCATCGCGGCGTGCTCGTCGCGGCCGACGCAGAGGATCGCGTCCGCATCCTCCAGCACCCGCCGCGCACCGAGCCACCAACCGAAGAGCTTCCCCCACTCCGGCTTGCCGCGGAAGGGTTCCTGCATCTTCCTCGACTGCTCCGCCGGCAGCGTCAGCACGCCGCCGTGGATGCTGACCACGTACGGGATTCCACGCCGCCGCGCGACGGTCCGCGCGATGCCGCCCAACCGGTGCTGGACGTGCGCGTGGATGATGTCCACCGCGGGTTCGCGCTCGAGCGCGCGCATCAGCGGCAACGACAGCGGGCTTCCGCCCTTCAGCCGGAGCTTCGCCTTCGCCTCCTCGCTGAGGAAGAGCCACGGCAGAACGTACGGGAATCGCCGCACCGGCACCGTCTCGACGGTCTCCGCCCCGGGTTTCGAGAACATGTCGGTGCAGAAGATCGGGCTCTCCAGCCCTGTCGCGGCGTACTCGCGCGCGAGGTTGAACACGACGCTCTCCGTTCCGCCCCACTTCTGGAGCGTAAAGCGGCGCATGACGTGGGCGATCTTGGCGATAGGGGTCATAATGTGGTCTCTTCCCTCTTCGTCCTGGCCTTCGTCTTAGCCTTCGTCTTCCTCCCCCGGATCGTGTAGTCCACGCGCCGCAGCGGGCCTGCGCATGAGGTCGAGCATGCGGGTCCCCCGTCGCCCGCGATGCCGTATGAGCCGGGGTCCCGGACTTCGCAGACTGCGTCTTCGGCATCGGCTGTCGCGTCTGCCGAACGGCGGCGAATCATGCCGTGAGTCAGACGGGCGACTTGGGCAAGCAAGGCATGGGCTGCATCGGCAGTGCCCGGCATGATCAGGCCGCACGCCTTGGCGACATCCACACGCGCTGCCATCTTGACGGCAGCGCGCCGGGCTGTCTCGAGAAATCGCCGCTGCTCGGCTTCGGAAAACCGTCCGTTTCCCTCTGCAATGTTCAGGACAACACTCGTGGCCGCTGTATCCAACCCCCGGAAGGCTGCGGCGGGCAGGACGGACTGCCGATCACAATCGCTCAGCCAACGAGCCACCAAGAGAGCGGTACGGTAGGCCTGCAATCGTTCGTGTCGGAACCCTTCCACGCTGGGCCTCCTGGAATAGCTGACGTCAGAGCCATCCCGCACGCCCCTCGCGTTCCATGCCTTTCGCAAGCCCACGAGCATGCATCCGATTTCGAGCAGCGAGTCCTTGAGTTGCTTGACCGTTCCGGAGTCGGCCAACGCCTTCACCTCGGCCAGATCCATGCAGGCGGCGCATTCGGCAGTTGATCCCAGGGCGGCATCGATCGCCGGAAAGCGAACATCGGACGCCGCGGCATCGGCGTCGGCGAGGCACAGTACAACTCCTTCCGAAGCGCGATGCAGATGATCACACACGGCATGTCGCGGGTTCCATCGGGACACCTCGCGGAAGGCGTCCGCGGCAAACGCCACCGAGTGCTGGTAGACACGCAGGTTCTGGAAGCCGAAGGGACGCATCAGCGACTTGGCCTCCGTTTTCCGCATCGGAGAAGGAGACGAAGGCCAGGACAAAGGCCAAGACGACGAAACTTGGGGTGAGCGTTCATCCCAACACCCCCTTCAACATCCCCCGGGCCCTTTCCAACCGGCCGAGAAGGTCGGCACGCACGGCGCGGCTGCGCGCCTCGAACTCCGCGCGACCGTCGAGGAGGCGGAGGGTTTCGTTCCAGAGGCGCGGGAAGTCGCAGTCCTCGACGCTGCCGACGGACTTCAGGCCGTAGGGGGCGAGGAAGTTGTCGACCTTCGATCCGCGGCTGATGCCGATGAAGGGGACGTGGACGATCGAGGCGAAGATGACGAGGTGGAGCCGGCTGCTGACGATGAGATCCGTCTGCGCCGCGATGGCGAGGACCTCCTCCGGCTCGCGCCGGCCTTCGAGGACGGCCGCGCGGTCCGGGTGCTTCATCTCCGCGAGAAAGCCGGCCATCAGCTTCGAATCCGTCAGCGGGTTCATCGGGAGGAACAGCAGCCGGCGCGTTCCGTCCTTCACGATCCGGTCGAAGTGCGCGAGCAGCGACGCGCGGTTGCGGACCTCACGCTGGGCGGAGACGCAGAAGCCGACCTTCGGGCCGGGATGCGCCAACACCGCACGGACCTCGTCGGAAAGCTGAAGCGAATTCGCCGGGGCCGGATCGAGGATCAGGGCCGAGTCGGCGCCGACGACGATCTCGCGCCGGGCGCCGCACTTCAGAATTTGCTCCCGGCTCTCCGGGTCGCGGACCACGGCCAGCGAGGTCGCATCCACGGTCGCGGCGATCTTTGCCCTCGCGCGTGCGACGCGGCGGTGCTCCTCCCATGCAACGCCGTTCCACAAGCCGAGGCTCGCGGCGCCGAGCATGCGCAGCAACAGACGCCGCTTCCCGGGCAGCACGCGGTACTTCGCGGGATTCAGCTCATCGTTCATGCCGGTGCCCCAGATGACGGTGCGGCGGCCGGCCGTTTGGGCGATGCGGAGCATCTCCGTCGGGATCTCGGGGTAGTCGGAAAGACCCGTCGCGCCGGACCAGATGAACGCGTCGTGGGCGCGCAGTTCGGCGGCCATCTCGTCGCGGCTGTAGGGCGGCTCGAAACCGAACAGCGGCACGGTCCGGACGCCGAGGCGCTGCGCGGTGGCGGGATCGTCGGTGCTGACGCTCAACTCCGCGTCCGGCCGCGCCTCGCGCACGATCCGCGCGACACAGGCAAGGATCGCCTCGTCGCCAACATTGTTACGTCCGAAGGGAACTCCGCCGAGAAGAATTTTCATGGGAGGTGTCGGGGCTCGGGTGACGAGTGGCGAGTGACGGGTGTCGGCTGTCGGTTGTTCGCTGTTCGCTGTTGGTTGTTGGCTGTTGGTCATCGGGCCCGCCCGGCGAACCAGCGCAGGCCGCGGGCGAGCTTGGCGGTGGCGAGACGGTTGAGATCCTCCATGTCGTCGGCGTTCAGGAGGCGGAGGCCGCGGATCGAGGCCGCGTACAGCGCCAGGAACAGGACGGCGGCCGCGCCGAGGCCCGCCAGGTTGAGATGGCTCGCCGACAGTCCGAGCAGGCCCGCGAGGACGACGGATACGGCGCCGATGCGGAGGCAGAACGGCAGCGGGAAGGCGATCGTGCCGAGGATTGCCCGCACGGCGTTGAGGCGCAGCGGAATCGTCAGCAGGAACGTCAGCGCGACCGCCCCCACGGCGCCGTGAATGCCCCAGCGCGGGATCAGGAGCCAGTCGAGCAGGAGGTTCAGAAGCACCTGGCCGACCATGTAGGGAAGCATGCTGAGCACGCGTTCGCGCGCGGTGATGGCCATCGACAGCGGCATCGAGATCAGCGGGAGGGCGTGCAGCAGGCAGAACGCCGCGGCGATCGGCCCCGCGGCGGCCATCTCGGCGCCGTAGAGGACGACGATCGCGCGCGAGGCGAAGAACGCGCCGAACGCCGCCAGCGGGAGCACGATCAGGATGAGCATCTTGTAGACCGAGCGGATCAGTGCCGGCAGGCAGTCGCGGTCGCGGGCGTAGGCCTCGGCGAAGGCCGAGGTGAACAGCGTCTGCAGCGAGGCCGGGATCAGGGTCATCGCGACGAACGGCGTCGAGTAGCCGAGGTCGTAGATGCCGACGACGGCGGGGGTGAAGTAGTAGCCGAGGAAGAAGATCTCCGTGTACTGCAGCATCAGCATGCGCAGCACGTTGTTCATCATCGTGGGCATCGACAGCTTCAGCGTGCGCCCGCGCCCGATGCCGAGCGGCGGCGAGCGGCCGGTCATGCGCCGCACGTGCGCGACGAGCAGCGCCACGCCGGCCGCGCCGACGACGACCATCGACAGGATCTGCGCGACCAGCGCCACGGACACGGTCGGCCGCCACGCCAGGCCGGCGGCCAGCAGGGCGGTCCACAGCACCGCCTGCGCGAACGACAGCATCGAGACCGTCCGCGTGCGGAACAGCGAGGTGAAGACGTCGTTGAGGTAGTTCTTCGCCAGTTGCGTCATCACGATGAGCCCGGCGATGACGAGCACCACGCGCAGGTCCGCCTTGAACCAGCGGCCGAGGGCCGGCGTCAGCAGGTACAGCGCGCCGACGCACAGCGCCGCCGCCAGCATCTGCAACGCCGCGGTCTTCCAGAGCAGCCGGCGCAGTCCCGCGCGATTGTTGTGAAGCACCAACTCCGGGATGAACCGCAGCAGCGCCGCGTTGAGGCCCAGCCCGCAGACGATGACCGCGTACTCGGCGATGTTCTTGCACAGGCTCAGGACGCCGTACTGCTCCTTCCCGAGACCGCGCACGGCCAGGATGGAGATGGCGAAGTAAACGAACATCAGGACGACCTTGATCGCGATCATCCACGGCATACCCGCGACAGCCCCGGCGGCGAACGTGGCGCGGGGGGCGGCGGGGGGCGGGGCGCGACCACCGGGCGCCGCGCCGCTCACGGGGCCACCACCGTGCGGGAGGGCGTGTCGATACCGCGGGCGCGCCGGTAGAGCTCGGAGCCGGTCTCGCCGGCGGACATCGTCGCGAAGCTCCGCATCGCGCTCTCGACGATGTCGCGCAGGAACTCCATCGACTTGCGCGGCGCGTAGACGATGTCGCCGGGGGCGAGTTGGATGTCGCGCGCGGCGCCGGAGAGGACGCTCTGCACGTCCACGACCGTGGCCGTGGGCTCGGTCAGCGATCCGCGCACGATCACGAGCTTGCCGGAGGCGGTGGGCTTGAGCCCGCGCCCCTCGGTCAGCGCCTGCAGCAGGGTCACCTCGGACATGAATCCGACCGTGCGCGGGTAGTACACCTCGCCGAGCACATAGATGCTGCGGACCAGCGCGGACGGGATCGTCAGGATGTCGCCGCTCTGCAGCTCGACGTTCTGCGCGGCATCGCCATGGGTGATGAGGGCCTCGAAGTCCACCGGGGCAACCGTGCCCCGCCGCAGCAGCGTGGCATGGCGGAGGTCGAACAGGTCGACGGTGGAGTTCCGGAAATACCCGCTGCGCAGGCCTCCGGCGGTGCCGATGGCGTCGAGCACGCGCAGGCGGCCGTGGATCGGATACGTGCCGGGGCTCGCGACCAGCCCGAGGATGGTGAACGCCTGGCTGCCAAACTTCGCCGGCACGATGGTGACGATGCCATGGCGAAGTTCCTTCGAAATGCGCGCCTGCAGGTCGGCACGCAGTTCGTCGATCGTGCGGCCCGCGGCCTGGACGGTCCCGACCAGCGCGTAGGTGATATGACCGGAGGGGTCGACCGGCACGGTGCGGAGGGACTGGTCCTCGCCGTAGACGGAGATGGTGAGCTGGTCGCCGACGCCGAGGCGGTAGTCCCCGGAAGGCACTCCGGCGACCGCCACGCCGCCGGTCGGCGCGTCAAACCGGAAGCTCTCCCGGGCAACAATGGCCGAGTTCGTCG
>CAYRFK010000020.1:29250-38453 GCA_964423465.1 uncultured Verrucomicrobiota bacterium
GTCCTCATCGCATGGGCCTCAGGATGCGGTCCAGTTCGGGGTTCACCAGTTCCTCCGCCGGGGCCGTCGTGGCCGGGGTGGTGGAGGAGCCGCCGGGGGAAATGGCGGTACCGCCGGTCGATTCACCGCCGAAGACGGTTTCCAGCACGAACTCCGAGGCGGCCTCCGCGGCGAACATGCGGACAAAGGTCATGATGGCGGTGCGGGCCAGCTCGCGCGCAAACTTGTAGGGCTTCTCCGGAACGATGACCAGGTCGCCGGGGCGGAGGTAGACGTCGGCCTTGCGACCCATCAGGATCGAGGCGAGATCGACCTCGACGGTTTCCGGCTCCTTCAGGGCGCCGCGCACGATGAGGATTCTCGACAGGCGCGCCGTGTCGAGCGTGCCGCCACCGCGGTCGGAGGAGCCGGCGATCAGCTCGACGATCGTCATGCCGTCACGGTAGGCAACGGTCTTCTGCTCGTTGACGGCGCCCAGCAGGTAGACCTCGCGCGACTGCGTGAGGCCGGACGCGACGTAGATGACATCGCCGGGGCGCATGTAGATGTCCTGCGACGAATCGCTCCGGTTGACCAGCGCCTCGAAGTCGACCGGCACCTTCTTTCCGTCGCGCAGCAGGTAGCTCTCGGACAGCGAGGCGATCTCGATCGTGGTCCCGCGGTAGATGCCTTGGGCGAGACCGCCGGCGTTGGCGATCGCCTGGCGCAGCGTGACGACCGACTCCAGCGGGAACACCCCGGGATACTGCACCTTGCCGAGCACGAGGAAGCGCTGCCCGGCAAAGGATTTCGGCAGGATGTCGACCCGGGGATCGTTGAAGAGCCGGACCAGACGGCCCTCGATCTCGCGTGCGACCTCGTCGGGCTTCCGCCCCGCGGCGGGCATGCCGTCGCCGAACATGTAGTAGAGCTTTCCGTCCGGCGCGACGGGAAGATTGTCGACGATCGTGTCGCGGTGGCCGAACACGGAGACCTCGACGACATCGCCGATCGCGAGGCGGTAGTCCGAAGGGTTGTAGGGAAGGAAGTACTCCGGCGGCAGCTTCGCCGCCGCGGCCTGCGCCGCGTTCGTGGCGATCGTAGGCGCGACGGGCGTGGGCAGGATCTCCGGCGCGACAGGCATATGAGCGCACGAGGCCAGCCCGAGGACCGCGGCCCCGCATGCCGCGCGGATCCAGCCGGCGGGGCCGGGCTTCATGGCACGCCCCCCGCGGAGACCGCCGCCTCCGACGACTCGGCGAAGCGCGCGTCGACCATGTTGACGATGATGAGGTCCGGCGACAGCCCGTTCCGGTCGACCGGATCCAGCGCTCCGAACACATCCTCGCGCCGGGCGCGTCCCGCACCGATGACGAAGAGGAACCGGTCCGCGATCTCCGCCAGGAACGCCGCCGCGGGGTCGCCGGGCGTTCCCGGCGCCTCGAGAATGACGAGATCGTACGAGGACGTCAGCCTCTCCCAAAACCGTCCCATCGCGGGCGAGCGCAACAGCTCAACGAGATCGGGGGTCGGGGTCCCCACCTTGAAGGCGTCGATGCCCTCGGCATCGATCCGGATCCGGTCCCACTCCGCCACGCCGCGCAGGAACGCCTCCAACCCGGCGGCCGCGCGGGACGCGTCGATCCATGCGTTGGGCGCCGAATCAAAGTCCACGCAGGCCACGCGCAGGTTCATGCCGGAAAAATAGCGCGCCGTGTGCCACGCCAGCGTGCTGCGCCCCTCGCCCGGGATCGACCCCAGGAAGGCGATGGACCGGCAGGGGCGCTCCTGGCTCCAGACCGTCCAGCGCTCATAGATGCGCCGGCACAGCGGGAGCAGGTGCGCGTAGGCCGTCGACGCCGAGAGTCCGGCGTGCCGACGCACCTCGATCACGGCGGGGACCTGCATCGCCAGTTCCACCTGCTTCTTCGTCCGCCAGCGCGGATCGAAGAAGGCGAGCATGGCGGCGAGTGCCGTCCCGCCGCCCAGGCCGAAGAAGAGGCCGAGCACGGGCAGCAGCACGACGAGCGGCGAACCCGCCGCCTGGGCGGTCCGCGCCGGCTCGAGAAGTTCGAAGTCGGCGAGGTCCAGGTCCGCGGCCAGTGCGGCATTCTCGGCGCTGCGGCGGAGGGCGCGGACCATCTCGTCCGCCGCCGCCCGGCGCTGCTGCAGCGAGGCGAACTGGATCTGCTGCCGCGGCAGGTGTTCGAACCGCTTCTCCACCTGCGCGAGTTCGACGGTGAGTTGCTCGACATTCCGCGTCGCCACCTCGTGCTCGGCCTCCAGCTTCAGCAACTCGGCCTCAAACTGCTTCTTCGTCGGGTTCGCCTCAAAAACCTGCTCGCGGTTCTGGTCGAAGGACTGGTCCGACACCATGCGCCGCATCTCGAGGATCTCCTCCTCGAGTGCCTTCACGCGGGGATTCTCGGGACCGTACTTCGTGCGCGCCTCCATGAGCGCGACCTCGGTGTTCGAGATCCGCCGCTTGAGGGGGCTGTTCTCGTAGGACTCGCGCACGACCTCCTCGGGCATGCCGGCGATGAGCTTGCGGTAGTTCTCGATGCGGACGGACAGCGACCGCATTTCGATCTGCGAAGTGCTGAGACGCTCGGAGGCGGCCGCCGCGGCGTCGTAGAACGCCTGGATGTCCGCCGACGACTCCATCAGCCGGTTCGTGGACTGAAAATCGGTCAGCGTGCGGGTCGCGACGTCGAGATCCTTCTGCGCCTCGTCCGCCTGAAGATTGAACTGCCGCTTCGCGTCGAGCGCCTGCGCCCGATAGAAGGCCGCGTTGTCGGCGATCGCCACGCGCGCGAGTTCGTTGGCGACACCGACCGCCATCTCGGCCGTGGGGGCGCCCTTGATGTTGAGCAGCACGATCTCGGAGTTCTTCTCGCCGGTGGCAAGCGTCATCCATTTGAGTTCGTCGACGGACAGCGCGAGGTGCAGATTTGTGATCACCTGCTCGACCGTCCGCCCGCGGCGCAGCAGGCCGACCGCGGTCGACCGCGCGAGGCCGCGCATGTTGAACGTCAGGCCGGAGGAGGAGACGAGCTGCTTCTGGCGGTCGGGACGGTACAACAGGCTCGACCGCGCATCGAACTTCGGCTTGTTGACCTTGAAGCTCCCGAGCATGCCGAGCCCCAGGGCGGCGGCCGCGATGGCGACGATGAGGAAGCGACGTCCCCAGACGGAGCGGAGAATGGCCGTCCAGTCGATCGCCTGCATCGGATTCTCGCCCGCCGGACGGCGCAGGGGCGGACGGTCCGGCGCGCGCAGCCGGCGCGGCGGGGCGAAGGCCGCGGACCCGGACGGCTCCGGGAGGGACGGTCCGCCTCCCGATGCTGGCGGGTTCGGGTTCATGCGCGGTCGGTCAGCCCCCGGAAGAAGTCCTTCATGCGGGCGATGTAGGGCTCGAAATCGTAGACGGTATTCACGAAGGCGCGCCCCTGCGCACCGAGCCGCCGCGCCTCGGCCTTGTTCGCGAGCAGGAAATCGATGCGGTCGGCCATGCGGTCGACATCCATCCACGGCACGAGGAACCCGGTCTCGCCGTCGCGGAGCCAGTCGCGGATGCCGCCCGCGTCGAAGCCGACGACCGGCAGCCCGTAGCGCAGCACCTCGAGGCCGATCGTCGCGATCGGCTCGGGCCACACGGACGGCACCACGGCGAGCGTCGCGTCGCGGTAGTAGGTCGCCAGCGTCTCCTGCGACACGAACCCGGGGAACGTCACGCGGTCCGCAAGCCCCAGCTCCGCCGCCAGCCGCTCGCAGTGCGCCTGGTGCGAGCCGGAGCCGAGGACGACGAGTTCGAAACGCTGGCGGCAGCGGGCGAGCGAGCGGAGCAGGACGTCGAGCCCCTTGCCGCGCAGGATCTGGCCCACGAACAGCACGAGGTTGCGCTCCGAGAACGCCGGCTCGAACGTCGTCTCCCGCGGCAGCGGGATCGGCGGGAAGATGTGGATGCGGTCCCGGGCGAACCCCTGCCGCACAAGTTCCTCGCGCATGTACTCGGTGACGACAAAGAACGCGTCGAACCGCCGGTTGAGCCCGATGCAGCGCATCTGCTCGCGGTAGCTGATCCACCGCACGCCGAACCGGCCGCGCGAGCGGTCGCGCGCCAGGAACGCCAGGCACGGAACGAGGCAGCAGGGCCCCGCCTTCTTCGTGCAGATGCGGCGGCTCCAGGGGAAGTACTTGTAGCGCCGCATGCAGTAGATGTCGTGGTCGTGCTCCATGCGCACGAGCGGGATGCGCGCCTCGATCAACGCCTCCAGCACGGGCAGCGAGATGCACTTGTGCACGTAGGCGGCGTCCGGCCGGATCCGCGCGATCGCCGCGGCGGCCGCCGCGCGCGTCGCATCGTGCGGCCCCTCGAAATCGACGAACTCGGAGCGCGGGAAGAGTGCGTCGAACGCCGCCTCGTCGCGTCCGCTCCGCTTCCAGAACAGGCCCGCCAGGTCGAACGACTCGCGCAGGCGCGGCGCCGTGACGAGGATGTTCTGCTCGGCCCCCGCCATGCGGCCGTACGTCTCGTGCACGAAGAGAAGCGTCTTCATAGCCGGTTCACCCCCGCCCACCCGGCCCCGCGCTTCCACGCGTACAGCAGGGACGCGGCGTCCGGAGGTTCCGGGCTCGGCGTTCCGCGTTCCGAGTTCCGAGTTCCGGGTTCCGCGTCCGTCGTTCGATGTTCGGTGTTCGATGTTCGGTGTTCGATGTTCAACATCGCGAATCCGTCCGCGGTCTCGGTCCACACGGCGGGATGGCCGTTAACGCGGACCTCGCGGCGGACCGCACCGGGGGCGGGCACGGATGGAAGCGGCCCGGCGGCGTCGAGCGCGAGGCGGTGGAGGATCATCGCGTTCCAGCCGGCGACCGGAACCACATCGCGCCAGTCCGGCCGCCGGCCATGGCCGCCGGGAAACCCGGTTGCGGTACCGAACCCGCCGGCTTCCGACTGCTGTGCGAGCACGAAGGCCAGGGTGCGTGGGCTCGACGCCGGCGCCAGTCCCGCGCGGGCGCGGCACACCTCGATGCCGGCGGCGCCGCCGGCGAAGACGGGGCCGTCGGTCGGCGGACGGCCCGCATGGACCAGGAAGGGCCATCCGCCCTCCGCCCTCTCGGTACGGCGGAGGAACCCGTCAAGCCGCTCCGCGGACTCGCGATACTTCGCATCCCCGGTGTGCCGGTGCAGCGCGGCCAGCGCGGGGAGCACGCGGGCGGCGAGATACGGATTGGCCGAGTCGCCGCCGCGGTTGGACGCCGGGAACGCACCGTCCAGCGCCCCACCCGACCGCTGCACCGCGAGCAGCGAGGCCGCCGCACCCTCGATGTACGGCGCGCACTGCGGGGCCTGACCGGCCATCGCGGACCAGCCAAGCAGGGTCTCGACGGAGGCCGCCACCGAGGCCGGCGCGAAGGTGTCGTATTCGCTCTGCAGCCAGTCGTTGAACGTCCGCAGGGACCGGTTCCACAGCTCGCTCATCAGGCGGCGCTCGACGAAACGCTCCGCGGCAGCGCCGAACTCGGCCGGCGCGGGCCGGCCTGCCGCGAGGAGGACCGCGCGCGCGCGCAGACCTGCCGCGACGATCGCCGGCTCGTGCGGCATGCCGCCCTCGAAGGGATTGAACTCGAAGGCCGAGTTCCGGAACGCGCCGTTGGGAAGCTGGGCGGCGGCGAGCGCGCGCAGCGCCGCCTCGACGCGGTCGAGGAACCGCGCATCGCCGGTGCGCGCGTGCAGGGTGCACCAGGCATCGAGCAGCGCCTCGATCCGCCAGTCGAACCCCGGCCCGGCGAACGCCATCGAAACGCCGCGCAGGCCGACGACGGGGCCGCCGGGCACGGGACCGCCCATCGACGCGAGCCATGCGTCGAGACGCGAGATGGCGGTGGCGGTGTCAGTCGCGGGTGAGTTCATAGGCCATCGAGGCGCCGAGAATCCGTTTCCATCCAGCCACCGCGTAACCGGCCGAACGGCGGTCGGCCATGCGGTCCGCCGCCTCGTGCCGGCCCGCCCGGCGCAGCAGGCGTTCGGCCAGGGCGGCGAGCTTCAACGTCACCGGCTGCAGGCCGGACGCCGCGGTGATCCGGAAGCCCGCCTCTCGCAGGCGGGCCTCGATCTCGCGAGGCTCGTATTTCCGCTCCGGCCCGCGGTTCCAGTTCCGGCCGAGCGCGTAGTCACGACGCCGCGTCCGGCGGTAGCGGTACATGTGCGGGTAGAAGCGGTTCGACACGATAACGAGCGCGCGGCCGCCCGGCGCAAGCACGCGGTGCATCTCGCGCAGCAGCGGAAGCGGGTTCTCAAAGTGTTCGAGGCGTTCGTAGCAGGAGAGCACGTGGACATGCCCGTCGGGAAGCGGGATGCGGATCCGGTCGGCCCCCTCGTTGACCAGGCAGTGCAGCCGCGGATCGGGGAGCGCGCGGCGGAACCGTTCCTCGATGAAACGGGCGATGCCGGACGTGAGGTCGTAGGCGTAAACCGTCGCGCCGGGGTCGTCGGCGGCGAGCAGGAGCTGGAAGGCGACGTCGCCGTTGAACGAAAGAACGTCCAGGACGCGCGGCGCATGCACGGAGGCCATCCATGGGCCGAGCCGGTCGGTCATGAAGCGGAACTTCGGCGAGAACCGCGCGTCGGAATCGACGTGCAGCGTCTTGCCGTCGATGTGCACGCCCTTGTACCAGAGGAGCCGGTCGCGGAAGTCGGCGAGTTGCGGGAGCTTCCACAGGTGCGGACGGATGTCCGGGAAAAAGCGCGGACGGTTCCGGAAGCAGCCGTTGAACTCCATGACCTCGTCCACCGGACGCCGCAGCGGCGCGGGCGGATCGTCGTCGCGATAGCCGACGCACACGACGCCGAAGTTCTGGAGGAACGGCGGGGCGTTCACGGCCTTGCGGACACCGTCGGGCCGCCGGATGCCGCCGATGTAGATCGCGCCGAGCCCGTGCGCCTCGGCGGCGAAGAGCAGCGCAGCGATCGCCATGCCTGCGGAGATGTGCGAGGTGTGACAGGGATTCCGCTTCTCCAGCGAGCCGTCGTAGAAGACCGCGATCAGCGCCGGCGCATCGTGAAAGTAGGACTGCTGCGCATCACTCAGCTTGCAGGCCCGGATCTTCACCGCGGGATCGGTGATGACGACAAAGTGCCAGAGCTGGCGGTTGCAGGCGGTCGGCGTCATCGTCGCGGCCTGCACGATGCGCTCAAGAAGTTCGGGCGGCACGGGCCCGTCCCGGAACGCACGCGGGCGCCGGCGCCGGGCCAGCATCGCGAGAAACGCGTCGCCATCCATCGCCCCGCCGGCGTATGCGCCATCCCCCCTGACGGTTTCGCTCACGGTGGCGATTCTAGCGCCAGATCTTTGCGCCGCAATGCGAAAGAACGTCGCGAATCAGAATACAATGAAGCATGGGAGTCGGGAGTGGGGAGAAGCGAGGCGGAAAGGAGGGACGGACATCAACCGCCACAACCCACGGACCTCTGACCTCCGCCCTCTGTCCTCCGCCCTCCGCCCTCCGCCCTCTGCCCTCCGCCGGCACGGCTCTACTTCGCAGCGGGGGCGGGCCAGACACCGAAGGAGAGCATCTCGCGACGACCGTCGCGGTCGAGGATGAGCCGCGCCCCCGTGCCGGGATGGGCCGTGACCCAGCGCTCGACCTCCTCCGGCGTCATGACGGCAAAGGCGGTGGAAAGCGCATCCGCGACGGTGGCCGACAACGCGCGCGACCATGTGCCGACATAGGCCTGGACCGGCTTGCCGGTGCGGGGATCGACAATATGCGCGCCCTTCACGTCGAAACCGGAGGCGCTGATCGCGACGCGGGAGAGGCGGACCAGATCCTTGCCCTGCGCACCCTGAAGGTTCACCGGCCACCCGGCGCGGCCCTTCGGTGCGTCAAGCGCCAGCACCGTGCTGCCGCCGCCGTGCAGCATGGCGCTCTTGATGTCCCACTCCGCCTCGAGCAGGGTCGCCATCCGGTCCAGCGCGTAGCCCTTCCCGATGGCGCCAAGGCCGAGACGCAGGCGCGGGTCGCGCAGGCGGACCGCATGGTGGACAGTGTCGAACTCGATCGCCCCCGCCTCCCGGACGGCCTCCAACGCCTCGGGGGGCGAACTGAAACAGGGATCGAAAGCGCCGCCCGTGCTGCGGCACAACTCGGCGGCGGACTTGAGCACGTCCCACGTGTCGGGGTTCACCACGACGAACTGTCCGCCGGCGGCATTGAGCTGTCCGATCTCGCTATTGGGGATGAAGTGGCTCAGGAACCCCTCCAGGCGGGCCATCTCCCGGAAGGCGGCGTTCGTCGCACCCAGGGCGAGATCGGGATCGAGCGAGGCCTCGACGAAGATCTGCCATCGCGTCGCCATGCCGTTCGCCGAGAACGATCTCTCGGCCGGCGGGGCGCCGGTCTTTGCCGGCCCGGACTGGGTTTCGCTGGCCATGGTCGATATCGTTCCTGTCGCCGGTGGGCCGGCCTCCGTGCCGGCCGGTTGCTCGCCGCGCCATCCGCGGCCCGGACGGAGCCGGGCCCTCCATCACTGGATCAGGCCGGCGATGGTCGGAGACCCGGCATCCGGTTTCAAGCCCGATGTTTGACGACACGCGACGGATCGGCCAGGCGGCCGTCACGGAACTCCACCCCCTCGGCCGCCAGCAGTCGCAGCTTGCGCGCAATCTCCGTCCCCCCACGCGCACCGTTGAACCCCCCGGGGGACAGATCCGAGGCGATCACACGGTGACAGGGAACCTCCGGCGCAAACGGATTGCGCCGCAACGCCTGCCCAACCGCCCGCGGGCTCCGGCACCCCACCGCCTCCCCCAACGCCGCATACGTAATGACCCGCCCCCGCGGAACCGTCCGCAGAGCGTCATAAATTGACGATTGAAAGCGCGTTACACTTCTCTTCACATCCGGTCTCCCGCCTTCCGTCTCCGCACCCCGCACAGATCCACCCCCATCCGCCGACGATACCATCTCTTCTCTGTCCCCGCAGGCCGTCCCCGCAGGCCGACGAAAACGAGGGCGGCGACCTGATCGCCATCTGGGCCTGGCCCCGCTGGCCGCGCGGCACGCCGGGCTTGGAAGGACGCGGCCAAGCAAAACTCGACTTGATCAATTACACTGATTAGACAACCACATCAGCGATGAAAGATTACGCCCACCTCCACGATTTGTGCCGGCTGCGCTCGACGCTCGAGGCGTTCGCGGTGCAGCGCTGGCGGCAGCGC
>CAYRFK010000021.1:0-11781 GCA_964423465.1 uncultured Verrucomicrobiota bacterium
GATCCGCTGGCCGGCGCGCTGCTCGCGATGGCCGGGCGCGGCTGGAACGAGCCGCTGCCCTGGGCGGCGGCGGCGGCCTCGGTGTGCATCTATGCGGGCGGGCTGATTGACAACGATCTGGCCGATCTGGAGGAGGACCGCCGCGAGCGCCCGACGCGTCCCCTGCCTTCCGGCGCGGTACCCGTCCGTCAGGCCTCCACGGTACGCCTCGTCCTTCTTGCGGCCGGCCTCGCGCTCGCCACGGCCTGCGGCGTTCAAACGCTGCGGGTCGCCCTCGGCATCTGCGCCACGGTTCTGGCCTACAATCACGGACTGAAGCGCGTGGCCCTGCTCGGACCGCTCGCCATGGGCGCCTGCCGGGGGCTCAGTGTCCTGCTCGGCGCGGTCGCCGTGGCGCCGCTCGCGGGCGATACGTCGTGGCTGGTCTCTGGCGTCGCGGCGATCGCGCTTTACGTCGCCGCCCTCACCGCGATGGCGCGAAGCGAGACCGCCATTCCGGGGCGGGCCCGGCTGATCGGCACGCTGATCGGCCTCCTTCCCCTCCTGCAGGCCGCCCTTGCCATGGCCTCCCTTCGACGCGCCGGCCTCTGGCTCGCGCTCGGCCTGGTCCTCTGCGCCGCAACGTCCGCCCTCCTCCGCCGCCGCTTCGCCGCAAGTTGACACCGGTTGCATACGGCCCGTTCCTTTGGCACCCTTCCGTCATGAAGACGTTCTGGACGGCGGTGCTTCTGGCGACGGCCGGTTCCTTGGGCGCGTGGGGACAGGGACAATCGGGCGGTTTGGGCGGTCGCGATGGCGGCGGCGGGGGCGGCTTGGGCCAGCGTAGCGGGTCCGGAGGTGGGTCCGGCGGCTCCGCCCGGCGACTGGGCGAGTACACGCCTGCTCCCGCGCTTGCGGCGCCGGACACCTCCGCCGGCGTCCCGGGCGAGACGGAGGCCCAGCGCAAGGCTGCACGCCTGCAGTCGTCCCATGGCATGGTGGCCGGGCAGGAGGCCTTCCTTCGCACACTCCGCGCACACCTCATCCCGGGCACGTGGAAGCCGGATCACATCCTCGACGCGGTCGACGACTCGACGCTGCTGCACTACGCCGTCCGAGAGAGCTACCCCGAGGCCGTACGATACCTGCTCGACCAGGACGCCAATCCGCTCGCGAAGGATCTCCTTGGCAAGACGCCGCTGGACCTGGCTCGGAAGATGAAGGTGACGGAGATCGTCGCGATGCTGGAGAAGGCTGCGGCGCCGAAGGAGCCCGCGACACCCGGGGCACGGCCCTAGCCGGAACGATTCGATATCCGCCTCACGGAATCCATGGTTGAATTGTACGGGGTACCCCCTACACTCTGTCGCTCGCATGAAGCAGGTTTGGACAACGGATTCGGATCCGACGCAACGTATCGGTGCGGCCGGGGACACCGTCGCGGAAAGTCCCGCCACGGCCGGCGGCGATTCGGCGGCCCGGATGTCCGGCCGGGGTATGGAGCAACTGCTCGAGAACTATCGCGCTATCATCCAAGCAACAACGATCTATTATCCTGTGGCCTATAGGTTTGTGCGCGAGCTTGGGCGGGGGCGGCAGGGCATCGTATTTCTCGGCATGCGCCATGGGGCGCGGGGATGTCTGACGCGCCACGCGATCAAGTTGTTCGATCCGTCGATTTATGGAACGGCGCGCCGCTACTGGACGGACATGGGCCGCATCGCCGCCCAGATCTCGCGGTTGCAGTCGGTTCATGCCCCAAATCTCGTCGGCCGCGACGTCTACGACGAGGAGAACGGCATCGGCTACGTGCAGATGGAGGCCATCGACGGGCTGGACATCCAGAAGCTCATTTTCGGGAGCCACTTCGAAAAGGCTAAGTCGCGCTCGTCGGCCGAGGAATGGGCGCGTTTCGCCGATGTGATCTTCCGGTTCGAAGAGGGCAAGGTCCGGATTCAGCCCGGCGTGGCCCTCTACATCATGCGATCCGCCCTCCGCGGCATCGAGGCGCTGCACGATGCAGGATTCGTCCACTGCGACGTGAAGCCCGCCAACATCATGTGCGACGCGATGGGCAACATCAAACTGGTCGACTACGGCCGCGCGAACCTGATCGACGAGAAGATCTCGATGCTGTTGGGAAGTCCGCTCTACATGGCGCCGGAGATCCACCGCCGCGAGCGGTACCTGGGCGCGTCGGACATCTACAGCCTCGGACTGGTCGGGCTTGAAATTCTTCGTGGCGAACCGCTTGTGGACTACAGCAAGATGAACGAGGCTCAACTCCTCCAGTTCAAGATGGAGCTCCCGAAGCGGCTTCCAGAGATGCTTCCGTTGCACGTCCGGCGGAACAAGGATTTCGTCGCCGTTCTGCTGAAACTGATCGATCCCGACCCGGCCAAGCGGTTCCAGAAGGCCGAACAGGCGGAATCCGGAAGCATGGGGCTTGCCTTGCTGCACAAGCAGCTTACAATGGCGGGCAAAGATTCCGAGTACTATCGGGACCTTGAGAGTTACATGGCGAAGCTCCTGCCCGGGGGCCGGAATGGTCCGGCCGGGATGGAAGGTTTGTTGGCGTAGGGAATGAAGGCGTTGGACGCGGGAACACAGAACCACTGAGGACCGGATGAACGTATTGCACATTTGCGCGAACCCGAAGCCGGCGGAACAGTCCGTCAGCAAGCAGCTTTCCATCGCCTTCATCTCGACGCTGATCGAGAAGAATCCCGATATCGAGATCAACAACGTCGATCTCTATCAGGACGCGCCGCCGTTCCTCTCCTACAACGCCTTCCGCGGCCTCTGGCAGCCCGCGCTGGATCCGACCTACAAGCCCACGAAGGAAGAGGTCAAGGCGGCCGAATACGCGACCCGGCACGCGGCGATGTTCAACGAGGCGGACGTGCTCGTGCTGACGATGCCGATGTGGAATTTCGGTCCGCCGGCCATCATGAAGGCTTGGCTGGATCAGGTTCTGACCCCCGGCAAGACCTTCGAGTTCGGCCTCTCCGAGACCGGGGGCATCGAAGTCCGCCCCATCCATAAGGTGAAGCGCGTCGTTCTGCTGGTCTCGTCCGGCGGCTCCTACAACGAGGGCGATCCCCGCGACGCCCTGAGCCCGATGATCCGCAGCCTGTTCGCGTTTGTCGGCATCCAGGACGTCACCATCGCATGGGCGGACGGACAGACGGCGCTAATGTACGGCGACCACGAGGAGCGCAAGCAGACGGCGATCGACGCGGCGACCGAGACCGCCGAGGACATCGCCGCGGAGGCCGAGCCGGCGAAGGCCTGACCTTCGCCGCCGCACGGAACGCGTCATGAGCCATCCCGAACCCCGGGTTTGCATCGGCGACGCGTTCGAGCACTGCCTGTGCGCGACCGTGGCGCGCCTGCGCCCCCTGTATTCAGATTCCGGCGAGGACCGCCCGGACAGTCTGCTTCGCGACTACCCGGACACCACCCGCATCGTCGAGGGCCTGCGCGTTCTCGTCGACACCATGTTCCCGGGCCGCACCTTCCCCGCCGACATCCAGGGTGACGAACTCGGGGTGTTCCTCATGCGGCGCCTCAGCATGGCCTGGCGCCTTCTCCGTCCGGAGATCGAACGCGCGCTGCCATTTCGATGGCGCGGCGCGGCGGGCCGCACGGAGCACGCCGCGGCCGCCTCGGACCCGCGCGCGGAGTCCATCCGCATCATGCGGGAGTTCTGTGACGCCCTGGCCGGCGTGCGGAGCGTTCTCGTTGCCGATGTACAGGCCGCCTACGACGGCGACCCGGCAGCCCTGACGTTCGCCGAGGTCCAGCTTGCCTATCCGGGCCTGCTGGCGGTGACGTCACACCGCATCGCCCACGAACTGCATCGGCGCGGCGTGCCGATCGTCCCGCGGGTCATGAGCGAATGGACCCACGCCCAGACCGGCGCGGACATCCATCCGGGCGCGACGGTCGGCGCGTCGTTCTTCATCGACCACGCCACGGGCGTCGTCATCGGCGAGACCACCGTCATCGGGGACCATGTGAAGCTCTATCAGGGCGTCACGCTGGGCGCACGGAGCTTTACGCTGGACGCGCAGGGCAACCCGGTGAAGCACATCAAGCGGCATCCGACCGTCGAGGATGGCGTCGTCATTTATGCCAACGCGACGATCCTCGGCGGCGACACGGTGATCGGGAAAGGTTCGACGGTCGGCGGCAACGTGTTCCTCACCCACAGTGTGCCCGCGGGCAGCACGGTGACGATGGAGGACGCACGGATCCGCATCAAGTCCCGCTCCACCGGCGGCCCGCGCCATGTCCCCGCGCCCGCGCCGGACTTCGAGATCTGACGGCGGATCAGTCCTCCGTTTTCAGCTTCCGCTGCGCCCACTCGACCGTCCCCGCCACCAGGCTGTACATCGCCGGCACCAGGCCGAGCGTCAGCACCGTGGCCACCGTGAGACCGAAGATGACCGCCACCGCCATTGGGGCCCACCACGCGCTGGATTCCGCCCCGCTGACGAAACGCCATGGCCAGACGTGAAACTCCACGCTCCACCCCACCGCCATCGGGATCAGCCCGAGCACGGTCGTGGACGCGGTGAGGAGCACGGGGCGGAGGCGGCGGAGGCCCGCCGCGACGACCGCCTCGCGGATCGACATCCCCTCCTCCCGAAGCTGCCGGATGCAATCGATCAGCACGATGGCGTTGTTCACCACCACGCCGGCGAGCGTGATGACGCCGAGTCCGGTCATGATGATGCCGAACCGCATGTGGCAGGCGATCAGCCCCCACATCACGCCGACCAGGGAGAGAACGACCGACGAGAAGATGATCCCGGGCACCAGGATCGAATTGAACTGGATCACGAGGATCAGAAGGATCGCGGCACTCGCGATCATGAAGGCGCGGAACAGGAAGGCTCCGGACTCCTGCATTTCCTTGTTCTCCCCGGTGTATGCCACGGCGTAGCCCCGGGGCATCGGAAGATCGCCGACCTTCGACTTCACGTCCGCCAGGATCCGGTCGACGCCGCGGCCGGCGTCGTTGGCACTGATCTTGATGACGCGCTTCTGGTCCTTGCGCTGGATGGCTCCGCGGCCGGCCGAATAGCGGAACTCGCCCAGCGACGTGATGGGTACCGTCACGCCCGACACCGTGGGGATCCGCACGCGGTCGAGCCACTCCAGAGTATTACGCTGATCCTCGGGCAGGCGGACCGTGATGTCGTACTCGTCCTTCTCCCCACGGAACCGGCCGCCCTCGATGCCGTAGAGGGACATGCGGAGGAATGTCCCGATGGACCGCGTGTCGGCCCCGAGCAGGGCGGCGCGCTCGCGGTCGACGTGGAACTGAAGTTCGGGCAGCGCGTCCTCGAAATCGTCGCGAAGGTCGACCACGCCGGGGATGGCGGCGACGGTCTGCGAGATGTCCGACGCAAGCTGCCGCAACGCATCGAAATCGTCGCCGGAAACCTCGATCTCCACCGGGGCACCGGTCGGCGGCCCCTCCTTCTCGCGCTCGACCAGGATCTCGGCCCCGGGCACGACGGGCATGGTGTCGCGGATCCGGTTGATCAACTCCAGCGTATTGCCCTTCCGTTCCTCCATCTTCCGGAATTCGATGTGGATCTTCGCCTGGTTGGGGCCGCCGGTGCCCATGCCGAACATTGCATCGCCCCCCGCGCCGGCGCCGACGGTCGATAGAACGAACTTGATGTCCTCGTCCTTCAGCAGGGCCTCGATCCGGCGGACGGTCTCGTCGGTCAGGTCGATCGATGTGCCCTGCGGGAACTTCACATAGATCTGCCCGTTGCGCGGATCGACCGTCGGGAAGAGCTCCACGCCAAGGTCCAGTTTCCCGTAGACGATGAACGAGAGAACCAGGAACAGCAGTCCGAGCACCAGCGCCGGTCCCCGATGGGTGATGATGCCCCGGAGGAACTGCTCGTATCCCCGGACGAAGGGATGGGGCCGCTCGTGCCGGTCCCTTGGCCGGGCCTGGATGAGGAACGCGCAGATGGCCGGGTTCATGACCAGGCCGACGAAGAGCGAGGCCGACAGCGTGATGATGACGGTCCATGGCATGAACCACATGAACTGGCCCATGACGTCCGGCCAGAACATCAGCGGGGCAAAGGCGGCCACCGTGGTCAGCGTCGACGTGATCACCGGCCATGCAACCTCGCTGGCTCCACGGCGGGCGGACTCCATCCGCGTATTCCCCTCCGCTCGGAGCCGGTACGTGTTCTCCACGATGACGATGGCGTTGTCGACCAGCATCCCGACCGACAGCACGAGGCTGAAGAGCACCATCATGTTCAACGTCGCACCGTACATGCGCATGACGATGAACGACACGAGAAGGGACAGCGGGATGGCCAGCCCGACGAGAAGGGCGTTCCGGATGCCCATGAAGATGAGCAGCACGACCACCACGAGGATGAACCCGGAGGCGATGTTGTTCTCCAGTTCGGCAATCATCGTGGCGACGTAGTCGGACATGTCCACGACCGTCGTCAACTCCACGCCGGGTGGCAGGAGGAAGCCGTCCAGAAGCGACTTGACGCGCCCGATGACCTCGACGGTGTTCTCGCCGGCGCGCTTGGTGATCGAGATCGACACGCAGGGCTTCCCGTCGAGCCGCGAGATCGAGTCGCGATCCTTCGTCGTGTCCTCGATCGCGGCGACATCGGTCAGGTAGACGGGCCGCCCTTCGCGCGAAGCCAGCAGGATGCCGCGCAGATCCGCCGCCAGCCGGAACTCGCCCGGAACGCGGACCTGGAACTTGTTGCCGTCCACCTCGAGGTTTCCGGCCGAGACCGTGGCGTTCTCTTCCGATAGCCGCTGCAGGACGAGCGGCAGGGTGATCCCGTATGCGGCGAGCCGCTGCTGGTCGACCACAATCCGGATCTCGCGTTCCAGCGTGCCGGCAATTTCGGCCTGCCGGATGCCCGGCAGAAGTTCGATCTGGTCCTGGAGTTGCTCGGCCAGATTCTTGAGGCGCGGCGCATCCGCATCGCCGGAGATGGCGAACGTGAAGACCGGCATGTCGGTGCTGAAGTTGAGGGCCTCCACAACGGGCGCATCGAGGTCCGGCGGCAGGTCCGGCGCGGCGAGGTCGACCTTGTCCTTCACCCGGATCCGGGCCTGCTCGATGTCCTGACCGGCCATGAACTCGACGTCGATGATGCAGGCGTTCTCCGCCGCGGTCGTGCGGAGCGTCTTGATGCCGTCGACGTCGTTGAGCTTCTTCTCCAGAGGGATCGCGATCAGCCTTTCGATCTCCTCGGGCGACGTGCCGTCGTAGATCGCGGTGACGTAGACGTGCGGGATCGTAATGTCGGGAAAGCCCTCGCGCGGCAGCGACACGTAGCTGTAGCTGCCGCCGATGACGGCCATCACGACGAACACCAGCACCGCGACACGGAACCGGATGGCGTAATTGGAGACGATCATGAGCCCGTTCCCGGTGCGGCCGGGGCCTCGCCGGCCGAAACCTCGATGGCGACGCCGTCGATCAGGCCCCGGTGGCCGTCGGAGATGACCTGCTCTCCAGCCGCGACGCCCGCCGAGAGGACGGCCATTCCGCCGGCAATGCGGTCGAGCGTGACGGTCCGCCGGACGGCCCGTCCCCCGGCCGCCACGAAGACGATATGCTCGCCGCGGCGCGGAATGATCGCGGCCAGGGGTACCGCGACATGGCCCGGAGCGACGGGACGCTCAACCCGCACGCGCGCGATCATGCCCGCCCGCAGAACGCCGCCGGGATTTGGCAGGCGCGCCTCGACGCGGTAGGTGTTGCTGCGCGGATCGGCCTCGGCCGAGACAAACGACACGTCGGCGGTCCGGGATGCCGCGCCGAGCCCGTCGACCGTGAACGTGACCGGGCGCCCGGTCTTCAACTCGCTAACCACCCTCTCGGGCAGATCGAAAACGACCTTCACCGTGGAGATGTCGACGACGCGGATGACGGGCCCGCCCTCGGCGGCATGCTCGCCGGCCTCGACGAACCGGTCCGTGACTTCGCCGTCCACCGGGGAGACGACCTGGCACTGCCGGACCTGCACCCTGGCATCCGCCAGCGCGGCCGCGGCCCGGTCGCGACGCGCCTCCGCGGCATCGAGTCCGCTCTGCGACACGGCGCCGGTCTTCTTGAGATCCTCCACGCGGGCGAACTCCCGCGCAGCGTCCCGCTGCTCCACCTCCGCCTGCCGCAGGCGCGCCTCCCATGCCTCGCCGTCCAGCTTCACGACCACCTGCCCCGCCCGGACGCGGTCACCGCGATCAACCTCCACGCTCATGATCCGGCCCGGCTTCTCCGCCGCCAGGGTGGCCGCCACGCGGGGCTCCACCTTGCCCGGAAGTTCCAGGATGTCCGTGAATCCATCGGCCCGGGCGCTCACCGTGTGCACGGGGACGGATTTCTGAACCTTCTCAACCTTCTTCTCCGCCGGCTTGGGCACGAGGATGGCCACCGCGAACACCGCGGCCAGCGTAAGTCCGACAGCGGCCCAGAGCAGGATGCCGACCAGGCCTCGGCGGCGGGGCGGACTGGAAGGCGGGGGCGGGCCGCCGGCGGGCGCCGGCGCATCGTCGGAAGGGCGGATGGAACTCATTTCGATTTCTCCAGGGCGGGCATGGGGGTCGTCCCCGTTGCGTAGGCGAGCCGGGCGCGAGCCGCGAGATGATCGCGCAGCGCCGCCGAACCCTGCAGACGGGCACGGCGGACGGCGAGGTTGGTGTCGGTGAACTCCAGGTAGGTCGACAGCCCGGCATCGAAGCGGGCCCGGGCGATCTCGAGGTTCTTCTCGGCCAGTTCGACGGTCCGGCGCGACGATTCGACCGCCGCAGCGGCCTCGCGCACCTCGAGGCACGCCTGCTCGACCTCGACGGCGATCTGCCGCTCCATCTCCTCGTAGTCGGCGCGCGCCGTCTCCACGGCGAGCTCCTTCTCGCGCAGCTTGCTCTCCCGCAACAGGCCGTCGAAGAGGTTCCATTCCACGGTCAGGCCCGCCTGCCAGCCCCAGTCCCATCCGCCCTGGGTCGCGGCGAAGGACTCCGGGTTCTTGCCCAGGTAGCTTGCGAACGCGCGCACCTCGGGGGCGTACGAACCCTTCTCGACCCGCACGTCGGCCATCCGGAGATCGATCGTCTTGCGCTGCTCCTCCAGTTCGTGGCGGTCGCGCAGGGCGGCCTCCCGCGCTCCGGCGGGATCGAGATCCACGGCCGCGTACGCCAGGGCACCGTCCAGCTCGAACTCGCCCGCCTCCAGCCGCGCCAGGTTGCGGAACGCCACCCGGGAGACCCCCATTTCGCGGCGCGCCGCGGCGAGCGACGGCAGCTCGTTCGCCAGGCGCACGCGCGCGCTCAGCGCATCGAACTCCGCGACCGCCCCCCGGCGGAACTTCTCATCCGCCTGGTCCGCGAACTTGCGGAGCTGCTCCACCGTGTCCTCCTGCACGCGCACGGCCTCCTCGAGGAACAGCACGTTGTGGAAGGCGATCGTGATCTCGCGCACCAGCGTCTCGCGAACACGGGCCTCGGCGCGGCCCTTCTGGTCGCGGTAGGACTTCGCCGCCCGCATCGCGGCCTGCACGCTGCCGCCGTTGTAGAGCAGCTGGCTGACCTCCAGCGACCCGTTGTAGTTGTCGAGACGGCCGAACTCCATCCGCTCCCCGCCGAAGTCGAAGGCATCCAGCTCGTCGTACCGCAGGTAGCCGGCCTTCGCCTTGAGCTCCGGAAGCACCTGCGCCCTTGTCTGGCCGATGATCGCCTCCGCCGCCGCCCGGTCGCGCCCCGCGTTCCGGACCGCCACGCTCAGGTCGAGTCCGCGCCGCAGGCAATCGTCCAGCGTGTACCGCCGCGCCCCGCCCGCCGGATCGGCAGCGGCCGCCGCCGACACGCACAGGACCGACAGGACCACCGCCGTCGCACGCCGCACTGCACCCGCCGCACGCGACGGCACCGGCACCGCGGGCGCCACCTCGATCCGCTCCACGGCCCGCCGCATCGTGCGCAGGAACCGCGCGCGGTCCGGCGATGCCACCCCCTCGAACATCTGCGCGAGGGTCCGTCGCCGCTCGCCGTGGTATCCCTCCACGACGCGACGGCCCTTTGCCGTCGCCATCGCCACCACGGCGCGGCGGTCGTCCTCCGCGGGAGCGCGGCGCAGAAGCCCCATCCCCACCAGCCGGTCGACCACCCCGGTCACCGTCGGCGGCTTCATGTGGAACACCGCGGCGATCGCCCCCATCGTGCACCGCCCCGCCCCGGCAACGTAGTCGAGCACCGACAGCTGCGGCACCGTGAGGCGCCCCTGCGACAGCGCGTTCATCTCCCGCGCCAGCAGTCCCCGCATGAGACGCGGCATCAGCCGCCCCACGGCGTCCGCGAACGCCGGCAGCGCACCATCCGTTTCAGTTTCCGAATATTTCACGCCACGAAATATATCGCGTCCCCCGGATCCGCGCAAGTCGCGCGCTCTCTCCCGGCCCGGCGGCCGCCCCTCCGGGCCGTGCGCGGCGCACAAGGCCCCGCCGCAGGGCTGCCTTGCTCCCCCGTGCGCGACGCCTCCGCCTTTGGGCTTGATTTCGGCCCCGACATCGGGCATACGCACCGCCTGCCCGGCAGGGCTTGAAACGTACCGGCGGGCTCAACGCATGAAACCCAAGGCTCTGATCGCACTGGAAGATGGCACCTGGTTCGAGGGCGAGGCATTCGCCGGCTCGGGCGAGGTGTACGGTGAACTCGTCTTCAACACGTCGATGACCGGCTACCAGGAGATCCTGACGGATCCCTCGTACCACGGGCAGATCGTCACGCTCACCTACCCGCTGATCGGGAACTACGGCATCAGCGCGGAGGACATGGAGTCCTGGCGCCCGCAGGCCGCCGCGTTGGTGGTCGGCGAGTGCAGCCGTATCGCGAGCAACTGGCGCTCGGCCATGTCGCTGCCCGAGTTTCTGGAGTCCAGGGGGCTTGTCGGCGTCGATCACATCGACACGCGGGCGGTCACTCTGCACATCCGGTCGCGCGGCGCCATGAAGTGCGTGCTGTCGACGATCGACACGGACCCCGATTCGCTCGTGGCCAAGGCCCGCGCCTCCGCCGGCCTCGTCGGCCGCGACATGGCAACCGAGGTCACCTGCCCCGCCCGCTACTCCTGGCCCGGCCCCCACGCCGCCCTGGAGCGCTTCTCGACAATCGCCGTGAACCGCGAGGCTTGGGACGGCCTTCTCGGCACCGAGGCGGCGCCCCGGCGCTTCCGCGTCGCCGTGCTGGACTGCGGCATCAAGCTGAACCAGCTCCGGCTCCTGTCGCGGCTCGGCTGCGACCTCGAGGTGTTCCCGAACCGCAGCGCCGCCGCCGAGATCCTCGAGTGGAAGCCCGACGGCATCTTTATCTCGAACGGCCCCGGCGACCCCGAGGGCGTGCCTCAGACCGTCGCGACGATCCGCACACTGATCGAGACCGGCACCCCGACCTTCGGCATCTGCTTCGGCCACCAGCTCCTCGGCCTCGCGTTCGGCGGCCGTACCTACAAGCTCAAATTCGGCCATCGCGGCGCCAACCAGCCGGTGCTGAACCGGCGCACGGGCCAGGTGGAGATCACCTCGCAGAACCACGGGTTCGCGGTGGACATCCAGTCGCTCGACCCCGAACTCGTCGAGACCACGCACATCAACCTGAACGACCAGACCTCCGAGGGCATGGCCCACCGGAAACTCCCGGTCTTCTCCGTCCAGTACCACCCCGAAGCCGCCCCCGGCCCCCACGACTCGACCTACCTCTTCCAGGAGTTCATCCGCGCCATCGCGAAGA
>CAYRFK010000021.1:11791-37644 GCA_964423465.1 uncultured Verrucomicrobiota bacterium
CAGCCGGGCGCGGAGGGCGGCGAGGGCGGAGTGTACGTCGGTGTAGTGGATGCTCTCGATGCCGCACGCGCGGGCGCCCTCGCAGTTGGACGCCTGGTCGTCGATGAAGAGGCACTCGGCCGCCTCAAGGCCCAGCCGTTCCAATCCCCTGCGAAAGAAGAGCGGATCGGGCTTCATGACGCCCAGTTCGTACGACAGGGCGTGGCCTCGGTGGACGGCCATTTCGGGGAAGACACCGTAGACCCACGGCACATGCATTTCGCTCGTGTTCGAGAAGTACCAGACGTCCATCCGGCCCGCGAGCGAACGCCAGAACTCAATCATCGGCACGTTGGCGGAGAAGACGGACTGCCAGATGGCGACGAATTCCTCCTCGCCGCCGCGAAACCCGAGCTTCTCGCGAAAATGGTCCACGAACGCCCCGCGGCCGACACGCCCGCATTCGTACTCGGCGAGCATGGGATCCCCGTAAAACGCCCGCATGAGACCGCCCGGCTCGCGCAGCCCCACCGCTGAACATGCCGCTGCCATCCGCCGGGCCGGACCGGCAAAGTCCATGTTCAGCGTGACCACCCCGATGTCGGCGAGGATGTGGCGGTAGGGAGGCATGCGGGGGCAGGTGGGCGGGTTCAGTGGTTCACAGGTTCTGAGGTTCGCAGGTTCAGGGGTTCGGAAGCGGGGTGCCGCACCATTGTCCGAGGTACGAGCATGTGTCCGGGTTCCGTTGCCGGCGGCTGACTGCTGTTCGGCGTTCGATGTTCGGTGTTCGGTGTTCGGCGCGAAGCGCCGCTACGGGTTCATTCCCGGCTTCATCAACCCGGTCGTCTCGGGCAGGCCGAATATGATGTTCATGTTCTGGAGCGCATTGCCGGCCTGGCCCTTCACGAGGTTGTCGATGTGGGAGATGATCCGAAGCGTTCGCGTCCGCTCGTCGACGTCGACGGTCAGGTTGCAGAAGTTGGATCCGCGGACGTGGATGGTCCCGACGCTCGCCTTGCGGTCGAAAAGCCGCACGAACGGGTGCTTCCCGTGGTATGACCGGTAGGCCTCGAAGACCTGCTCGGTCGTGACGCCGTCGAGCAGATCGCCGTAGAGGCACGACAGGATCCCGCGGCACATCGGAACGACCTGCGCCGTGAAGACGATCCTGTGGTCGCGGCCGGAGATGCGTTTCAACTCCGTTTCCACCTCGCACACATGCTGGTGCCCGGCGAGTTTGTAGGCGTTCATGTTCTCGTAGCGTGCCGGGTAGTGGTACGTCGCGCTGGGCTTCTTTCCCGCGCCCGAGATGGCGGTCTTGCAGTCGGCGATGATGCGGTCCGGCCGGATCAGCCCGTGCCTGGCCGCCGGGGCCAGCCCGAGCAGCACGCTGACGGCGAAGCAGCCGGCGTTCGCGACGATCCGGGCGTCGCCGTTGAGCCGCGGGTTCTCCAGCTCCGAGAGCCCGTAGACCGACTGCGGCAGCAGGTGCGGGGCGGCATGCTGGATCGGCTTGCCCGCGCGCTTCGCATAGTCGTCGTAGGTCGCGACGTCGTTGAACCGGAAGTCGCCGCTGAAATCGATGATCTTCGCGCCGCGCTTCATCTCCTCCTCGGCGAATTTCATGCCGACGCCGTCGGGCGTGGCGAAGAAGACCACGTCCGCCGGCTCCCGTGCGCGGGGGTCGTCGTAGGAGAGGATCGTGTCGTCGCAGAAGCCCTTCAGGTGCGGCCACAAATCGCTCATCGCGATGCCCACATCCGCCGAGGCGGCCAGCATGGATACCTTCGCTTCGGGATGCCCGAGCAGGAATTCCACGATGCCGACCCCGCCATATCCCCCGGCCCCGACGACTTTTGCCCGAATCATGATCCCGTTCTCCTCCCGCACCCACGGATGCGGAGCTGCGAATTTACGGCCGGGACGGTTGAAAGACAACCGTTTCAACGTACGGTGGGGAAATCGTTCACGGAGGATGCACCATGGCACAGGTAACGTTCAAAGGCGGTCCGGTTCGACTGGCAGGCGAATTCCCATCCGTGGGGCAGGCCGCCCCGCCGTTCCAACTCACCGCCGCCGACCTTTCCGAGAAGGGCCTGGATGCCTTCACCGGCAAGGTCAAGGTTCTGAGCATCGTTCCCAGCCTCGACACCTCCGTGTGCGCGACCTCGGCCCGCAAGTTCAACGAGGCCGTTGCGCGTCTCGGCGACGTGGTGTTGATCAACGTGTCGGCCGACCTGCCGTTCGCCCAGAAGCGATTCTGCGATGCGGACAACCTTGCCCGTGTCGTCACCTTGTCGACGTTCCGCTCGCCGAAATTCGGCGAGAATTACGGCGTCCGCATCGCCGAGGGGCCGCTCGCCGGCCTTCTGGCGCGCGCCGTCGTCGTCCTCGACCGGGCCAACCGGGTCGTCCATGCCCAGCTCGTGCCGGAGATCGCCCAGGAGCCGGACTACGACACCGCCCTCGCCGCTGCAGGGAAGGCGGAGGGGTAAGCGAGGGACGAGGGGCGGGGGCGGGGAGTTGGTCGGGCACTGTTCGCGGGCCTCGGGAATGATCAGCCCAATCTCCCAGGCTTCCGAGCGTTCAGCCGAATCGTTTCGGCTTGGTCCCCCCCTCAGTCCGGGTCGCTGAGGTTCTGCCGGCTGGTATCCCCCTTTGGGCTTGAAGAATGGCGGTCTTCCGCCCTATAGTCTCCGGCCTTTTGGAATCAGGAAACCGCAACCCGGAGGAGCACGCACATGTCCGAGATCATGGATGTCTTTGCACGCGAAATCATCGATTCCCGCGGGAATCCGACCGTCGAGGTCGAGGTCACGCTGGGCGACGGCACGAGCGGCCGGGCCGCGGTGCCCTCGGGAGCGTCGACGGGCGAGAACGAGGCGATCGAACTTCGCGACGGCGACAAGAAGCGCTTCCTCGGCAAGGGCGTCCTCAAGGCTGTCAAGAACGTCAACGAGGTCATCGCGCCCAAGCTGCTCGGCTTTGACGCCCTCGACCAGACGGGCATCGACAAGTTGATGATCGAACTCGACGGCACCGAGACGAAGGCGAAGCTCGGCGCCAACGCGATCCTCGGCGTCTCCCTGGCCAACGCGCACGCCGCCGCGGCGATCCTCGGCGTCCCGCTGTTCCGCTATATCGGTGGCACGAACGCCAAGGTCCTCCCCGTCCCGATGATGAACGTCATGAACGGCGGCGCCCACTCCGACGCCCCGGTGGACGTGCAGGAATTCATGATCATGCCCAAGGGCGCCAAGTCCTTCGCCGAGGGCCTGCGCATGGGCGCCGAGGTCTTCCACGCGCTGAAGGGCGTGCTGAAGAAGCAGGGCCTGAGCACCGCGGTGGGCGACGAGGGCGGCTTCGCCCCGAACGTGGCCAGCAACGTGGCCGCACTGGACGCGGTCATGGAGGCGATCGGCGCCGCCGGCTACAAGGCGGGCAAGGATGTCTTCATCTGCCTCGACCCGGCCGCCAGCGAGTTCTACGACGCCAAGAAGAAGAAATACATCTTCAAGAAGAGCGACAAATCCGAGAAGACGCCCGAGCAGATGGTCGACTTCTGGGCCAACTGGGTGAAGAACTACCCGATCATCAGCATCGAGGACGGCATGGCCGAGAGCGACTGGGACGGCTGGAAGCTCATGACCGAGCGCCTCGGGGACAAGATCCAGCTCGTCGGCGACGATCTGTTCGTCACGAACACCAAGTTCCTGAAGAAGGGCATCGACATGGGCGTCGCCAACTCGATCCTGGTGAAGGTCAACCAGATCGGCACGCTGACCGAGACGCTCGACGCCATCGAGATGGCCAAGCGCGCCGGCTACACGGCGGTCATCAGCCACCGCTCGGGCGAGACCGAGGATGCAACCATCGCCGACATCGCCGTTGCGACCAACGCGGGTCAGATCAAGACGGGCTCCATGAGCCGCACGGACCGGATCTGCAAGTACAACCAGCTCCTCCGCATCGCCGACGTCCTCGGCGAGGACGCCATCTACGGAAGCGCCTGCTTCGGCAGCCGCATCTAGGGGGATGGGGATCGCCCCGGCCGGTCGCATGGCCGGTCGGGGCGCGATTCCCTGCTTGCATTTCCAGCCCTTGGGGCTATTCTCCGAACCTTTTGAAATCGGCGGCCCCCTCCGGGGAATCCGCCGGGGAACGAGGACCGATGAAGAAAGAAATCCATCCCGAGTACGGAGCGGCAACGATTTCGTGCGCGTGCGGCAACGTGCTGAAGACGCAGTCGACCGTCAAGGAAATGCACGTCAACACCTGCTCGAAGTGCCATCCGTTCTTCTCCGGTCAGGCGAAGCTCATGGACACCGAGGGCCGCGTGGACCGCTTCCGCAAGCGGTACGCGACGCCGGCGAAGACGTAGGGAAAGGTCTCCCCGGGGGCCGGCGGCGCATCCTTCCGATGCGGGCCGGCCCTCCGGCGTTTTACAGACATGATCGACGCGCGCTACATTGAGACCGCCCGCCGGCAACTCGCCGAGGTGGAATACGAGATTTCTCAGCCGGGGGCCGCAGCCAATCCACAGTCCTACCGGCAGCGCATCGCGGAGCACACCAGACTCAAAGGCATCTGCGAAAGGGCCGACCGCCTCGATCATCTGCACCGGGAGGCCGCCCAGACTCGGGAACTGGCCACCGAGGCCGGAGCCGATGCAGAACTGCGCGCGATGGCCGAGACCGAACTGGCCCGCATCGAGTCGGAACTGCCCCGGGCCGGGAAGGATCTGCTCGTCGCCCTGCTTCCGCCCGACCCGTCGGAAGACCGCAACATCATCATGGAAATCCGCGCCGGGACCGGCGTCGAGGAGGCCGCCCTCTTCGCGGCGGACCTCTTCCGCATGTACACCCGCTATGCCGACCGCCGCGGCTGGCGCACGAGCGTCATCGATGTGAACGCCTCCGACATCGGCGGCTACAAGGAAATCGTGTTCTCGGTCGAGGGAGATATGGTCTACCGCGCCCTGCGCTTCGAAAGCGGCGTGCACCGCGTCCAGCGCGTCCCCGCCACCGAGCAGCAGGGCCGCATTCACACCTCCGCCGCCACCGTTGCCGTGCTTCCGGAGGCCGACGAGGTCGACGAGATCGAGGTGCGCCCCGAAGACATCCGCCTCGACCTCTACCGCGCGTCGGGCGCCGGCGGCCAGAAGGTCAACAAGACCGAATCGGCCGTGCGCATCACGCACCTGCCGACCGGCCTCGTGGTGCAGTGTCAGGACGAGCGGTCGCAGACGCGGAACAAGGACAAGGCCATGCGGGTACTCAAGGCCCGCCTCCTCGACGCGCACCGCGCATCCGAGGCCTCCAAGATGGCCGACGCCCGCCGTACGCAGGTCGGCAGCGGCGACCGAAGCGAGCGCATCCGCACGTACAACTACCCGCAGAACCGACTGACCGACCACCGCATCAACCTGACGCTCTACAAGCTCGGGTTCATCGTGGAAGGCGACCTCGACGAGGTCATCGCGGCTCTGCAGACCCACGACCTTCAGGATCGCCTCGATCGCCACCTTCCGGGCGCCGCCGCATCGTGACCTCCCCTGCCCCCGGCGCGTCCCTCACCGTCCGCGAGGCCGTGCGGACGCTCACCGGCACTCTCGAGGCCGCCGGCATCGACGAGGCTCGCGTCATCGCCGAATGGACCATCGCCGACCTCCTCGGCGCCAACCGAGCCGAACTGGCCATCGCCGGCTCGCGCACCCTGGATGCCACAATGCAGGCCCGGCTGGCGGCCTGCACGGTCCGCCTGGCGGCCGACGAGCCTCTCCAGTACGTCCTCGGCCACGCCGACTTCCTCGGCCGCCGCTTCGCCTGCGACCGGCGCGCCCTGATCCCGCGGCCGGAAACAGAGGAACTTGTCCTCGCCGCGCTCCGCCTCGCCCTTCCCGACCCCGCGTCCGAGTCCCTCGTCGCGGACGTGGGCACCGGCAGCGGCTGCATCGCGATCAGCCTGGCCCTCGCCCGGCCGCTGGCCCGCGTGACGGCGACGGACACCTCGACCGGGGCCCTCGCCCTGGCAGCGGCCAATGCGCAAACACTGGGCGCCGCGGACCGCATTCGCTTCCTCCACGCCGACCTGCTCGATGGCGTCGAGGCTGGATCCCTCGACGCGATCGTCTCCAACCCCCCGTACATCGAGACCCACGCCATTGAGGGCCTCGACCGGCGCGTGCGCCTCTTCGAGCCCCGCCCCGCCCTCGACGGTGGACCGGACGGTCTCGACATTGTCCGCCGCCTCGCCCGCGCCGCGTTCGCCGCGCTGCGCCCCGGCGGCGTCCTCCTCCTCGAGATCGGCGACACGCAGGGTGCCGCGGTGCGGTCCCTTCTCGACCGGGCGGGCTTCGGCGAAGCCAGAGTCCTCCCCGATCTGGCAGGCCACGACCGCATCGCCGGCGCGCGCCGGCCATAGTCGTCCATGGCGGATCTTCCAAGGGTTGGAAGGCCGGATTCATGTACTTTCCAAGGATTGGAAAGCAAGCCCCCCCCCTATTCTACCTGACGAGCTTGTCAGATTTGACAATTCGACAATCGACCATATCTTCTGACAAGAATCTAATACGGATGACATTTCAATCTCATTCACATCCGATCCTGGCTTCGGCGCGAAGGGCGGCGATGCTGGGCGTATTGCTTTCGGTGTCCGCGGCGGCGCCGTCGCGCGCCGCGGTCGTGATCAGCGAGATCATGTACGACCCGGTGGGCGGCGGCACGAACGAGTTCGTGGAACTGTTCAACGCCGGAACGGGCGAGGTGGCGATGGCCGCGTGGCACTTCGGGGACGGCATCACCTATGCGTTTCCCGCGGGCACGACGCTTGCGGCGGGCGGGTACCTTGTGGTCGCGGTCAATCGCGCGGCCTTCCAGATGCGATACCCCGGCGTCACGAACCTGGCGCCCGGCGCGTACAACGGGCAGCTCAGCAACGGCGGAGAACGGCTGTCGCTGGCGGATGCGGCGAGCAACGTGGTGTTTGACGTCACGTACAACAACGCGGCGCCGTGGCCCGCGGCGGCGGCGGGACTGGGCAGTTCGCTCGTGCTGGTCGATCCGGACGGGCCGGCCGGCGATTCTTCCAACTGGCAGGCGAGCGCGCAGCTTCATGGATCACCGGGCGGGCCCGGCGGCTTCTTCGTGCGCGACATCGTCATCAACGAGGTGCTGGCACACACGGACCCTCCGCAGGAGGACGCCGTCGAACTGGCGAATCTGACGACCAACGCCGTGAACATTGGCGGCTGGTACCTCAGCGACGACAACACCGTCCGGAAGAAGTACCGGTTCCCGACGGGCACAACGATCCCCGCGGGCGGCTATCTGGTCGTCTACCAGCAGGAGATGCTGGGTTCGAATTCGCTGGCGCCCTTTTCCATCAGTTCCAAGGGCGACGACCTCTTCCTGTCGGAAGCGGACGGCGCGAGCAACCTCGTGCGCTACGTCGATCAGGCGGAGTTCGAGCCCACGAAGAACGGCGTCGCCGTCGGCCGGCACCCGGATGGAACGGGCGCGGACTTCATCGCCCTGTCGTCCCCTACCCTCGGCGTCGCGGCCCCTGCGACGCTGGAGGAGTTTCGCGCCGGCACGGGCGCACGCAACGCGGGCCCCTATGTCGGCCCGGTGGTGATCAGCGAGATCATGTACCGTCCGGTGGCCTGGAACATGGCGGGGCGGATGGAGACGGAGTTCATCGAGATCGCCAACACCTCTGGTGCGGACGTGCCGCTGTTCAACCCCGACTACCCGGAGTTCTCATGGTCGCTGGCGGGCGGGGTCGGCTTCCAGTTCCCGTCCAACATGGTCCTCGGCGCAGGCCGGACGGCGGTGGTGATCGCGACCAACGCCGTGGAGGCCTTCCGCGCGAGCTGGGGCCTTTCGACCAACGTCCTGATCCTCGGCCCCTTCTCCAACTCCCTCGGCAACGCGGGCGATACAGTGCGGTTGCGGGCGCCGAACAACCCCGAACCGGCCACCAACGTGGCGGCCTACCACGTCGAGGACGAGGTCCGATACGGCGACCAGCTTCCTTGGCCGCTGGCGGCCGACGGGCTGGGCGGATCGCTCGAACGCACGGATCTGCTCGCGTGGGGCGACACGGCGGCCAACTGGCACAGCACACCGGGCATCGCAACCCCGGGCGGGACAAACTCGGTCTTCGTCCCCCCCGGTGCCGTCATCATCAGCGAGATCATGGCGATGAACCGCCACACGATCCGCGACGAGGAGGGCGACTTCTCCGACTGGATCGAGCTCTACAACACCACGGACTTCCCCGTCTCGCTCGCCGGCTGGCATCTGACCGACCAGCCGTCCGTGCCCGCCCTGTGGACCTTCCCCGCGGTGACGATCCCGGCCCGCGGCACGCTGCTCGTCTTCGCGTCGCAGAAGGACCGGACAAACAACGTCAATTACCTCCACACGAACTTCGCGCTCGACGAGGCCGGGGAATACCTCGCGCTCTTCCGCAGCGACCTTGTGCTCGAGCACGCCTTCGACCCGGCCTTCCCGCCCCAGACGGCGGATGTCGCCTATGGCTTCCCGGGCCTCGGCGGCCGCAACGCCACGGTCATCCAGACCGGCAGCGCCGGCCGCTGCCTCGTGCCGACCAACGCCGCGATGCTGGCCGCCGGCTGGAGCGCGCGCACGTTCGACGACTCGGGCTGGCTTCCCGCCGGCAACGGGATCGGCTACGACACGGACACCACCTACCTGTCGTTGATCGCAACCGACCTGAGATCCGCGATGCTGGGCCTGCAGGCCTCCGCCTTCGTCCGCTATCCCTTCGCGATCACCAACAGCGCGGATGTCAGCCGGCTCCTGCTGCGGCTGAAGTACGAGGACGGCTTCGACGCCTGGATCAACGGCGTGCGGGTTGCGTCGAACAACGTTCCCGCCGGAGTGGCATGGAACGCCTCGGCGCCGGCAAGCCGCAGCGATTCGAGCGCGATCGTCTTCGAGGACCGCGACCTCTCGTCGTACGCCCACCTGCTGGTCGACGGCACGAACGTCCTGGCCCTGCAGATTCTGAACAATGGGACCAGCAGTTCCGACCTCCTTCTGCTGCCCGAGATGCAGCTCTCCTGGTCCGGGTCGACGGGCTCGGTCGTCTCCGCGCCCGGGTATCTGGCCACCGGCACGCCCGGCGCGGCCAACGGCCCCGTCCTCCCGGGATTTGTCGCCACGCCCTGGTTCTCGCACCCGGGCGGCCTTCTCGCCGGGTCCCTCTCGGTCACAATGTCCTGCGCGACCGCGGGCGCCGTGATCCGCTACACACTCGACGGCACCGAGCCGACGACCAACTCGCCGGCCTACTCCGCACCGCTGGCGGTGACGAACGACATCGAGGTCGTCGCGCGCGCCTTCGCAGACGGCCTGGTTCCCAGCCCGACGGCGGGCGTCGCCTTCCGCACCGCGTTCCTCGGCATCAACGAGATCCTGGCCAGCAACGCGACGTCGACGCCGGAGATCAAGGACTTCACCGATTTCGGCGACTGGATCGAGATCTACAACGGGGGGCCGTCCAACCTCGACCTCGGCGGATGGCACCTCAGCGACAGCGCCCGGCAGCCGTTCCGCTGGCAGATTCCGACCGGGACGGTCATCGCCGCCGGCGGATTCCTCCTCGTGTGGGCCGACGGCGGCAACCTGCAGCCGGGCATGACGCTCACCTACCCGTTCTGGCCCAACTACACCCACGTCTCGCTCGACTACCACGCGAGCTTCAGGCTCAGCGCGGACGGCGAGGAGGTCGGCCTCTTCAGCCCCGCCGGCAGCCGGATCGACTCGGTCGCCTTCGGTCTCCAGATGACCGACATCTCCTACGGGAGATTCCCGGACGGCGCCGCGTCGTGGGGCTACTTCGGCGAGCCGACCGCTCGGACGAACAACCGGCCGCCCGTGCTGCTCCACAACCTCCACCGGGCGCCCCCGGTCGCCATCGCGCCGGACGGTCCGCTCTTCACCAACGGCCCGGTGCTCGTGACCCTCACCTCCGCGCCGGGTGTCACGGCGATCCGGTACACGACCAACGGAGCCGCACCGACGTCCTCTTCGATCCTCTATACGAACGCCATTGCACTGGCGACCAGCGGCGTGATTCGCGCCCGCGCCTATGCCGACGGCCTGCACCCCGGCCCCGTCGCGACGCGGACATTCCTGGTGAACGAGCGGCAGCCCGACCTGCCCATCCTGTCGCTCGTCGTCGACCCGTACCTGTTCTTCGATCCGCAGCGCGGCATCTACACGAACGTGATCAAGGAACGGGAGGTGCCCGGCCACCTCGAGTTCCATACGACGCCGACCAACGCAGGCTTCCGGATCGACGCGGGCTTCCGCATCTACGGTCTGAATACGTTCCTCTACGCGCAGAAGCCGTTCACGGTGTACCTCGACTCCAAGTACGGCCAGGACGTTCTCCCCTACCATCTCTTCCCGGAGAAGCCGGTCGGGTTCTTCGACCGCTTCATCCTTCGGAACGGCAACGACGACTGGACCACGACCTTCTTCCGCGACACGCTGGGGCAGTCGATGCTCCGGGGCGTCATCGGGAACGCGGTCCAGTCCTACCGCCCCTGCGCGATGTACCTCAACGGGGCGTACTACGGCCTGATGAACGTCCAGGAGAAGATGGACGAGATGTACTGCGTGAAGAACTACGGCGTCGACCTCGCCGATATCGACTTCTTCGAGATGGACGGCACGGCCACCACCGACGACTGGCTGCTGGATGCGGGCACCGCCGACGGCTGGAACACCCTGATGGGCTTCCTCGCGACCAACAACCTCGCCGACCCCGCAGCCTATGAGTACGTCGAGGGCCAGGTCGATATCGAGGACATGGTCGACTACGTGGCCGGACAGGTCTTCGCCTACGATACGAGCTGGTTCCACAACCGGAAATGGTGGCGCGACCGCAACCCGGGGGGCAAGTGGCGCTGGTGCTTTGTCGATCTCGATCGCGCCTTCCGCACCAACAGCCTCAACAGCAATGTGATCAGCACCATGGCCAGCGGATCGCGCAGCATGGTCGTGTTCCGCGAGTGCCTCAGCAACTCCCAGTTCAGGGCCTATGCCGCCCAGCGGATCATGGCTCACCTCAACAGTTCCTTCAGCACGAACCGCACCCTCCCCCTCATCGACGCCGAGGCTGCGCGCATGCGGAACGAGATGGCGGAGCACATCAAGGCCTATGGCACGCGCGGCGGCATCTCGAGCCTTGCAACGTGGGACGCCAACGTCGAGGCCATCCGCATCTACGTGCGCCAGCGGCCCACCATCGCGCTTCAACAGATCGCCAGCCACTTCGGCACCGGCCAGACCGCCCGGGTGCATGCAACCATCGCCGGAGGCCCGGGCCGCGTGCTGGCCAACCACGTCGTGATCGACCCCGGTTCCACGAACACCTTCGTCGCCGGCGTTCCCCTGAAACTCAAGGCCATCCCCGACATCGGACAGTCCTTCGTGCGCTGGGAGACGACCGAGACGACGGCCGTGCCGATCCTGCCCGCCGGTTCGACGTGGCGGTACACCATCGCCACAAACGAGATCCCCGGATGGACGACCCCGTCGTTTGACGACACCTCGTGGCTGCCAGGGCCCGCGCAGTTGGGCTACGGCGACGGCGACGAGGCGACCGTGGTTGGAGACGAAACCAATCTGATCACCGCCGCCTATTTCCGCAGGGCCGTCGCGGTCACGAACGCGACGTCCCTCGCCGACCTGTCGCTCCGACTGCTGGCCGATGACGGCGCCATCGTCTACATCAACGGGCGGGAGATCCTCCGGCAGAACATGCCCACCGGATCGGTCGCCTTCACGACCCTGTCCGTAACCAACGTGACCAGCCCCGCCGAGAACTACTTCATCGACTACGTGGTCTCGTCGACGAACCTGGTCGAGGGTACGAACTCGATCGCCGTCGAGATCCATCAGTCGGCGTCCAACTTCACGGACCTCGGTTTCGACATGGCCCTGTCGACCTTCGCAACCGTCACGCAGACCGTCGCCGGCGCGGAGATCGGAATCGTCCCTTCGGCATCGCTTGAAATCCGCGCCGTCTTCGCGCCCGCCGGGGCGAGCGTGTGGCCCGCCGGCCCCCTCGCCTCGAACGTCACGATGACCGCCGCCGGATCGCCGTGGCTGGCGACCGGCGACATCTTCGTCCCGTCGAACACGACGCTCACCGTCGAGCCGGGGACGACGATCCGCATGCCCGACGCGGCCAGCATCCGGGTGCAGGGACGGCTTCATCTGCTGGGGACGACGGGGCAGCCCATCCGGGTCGAAGCCAATCCCGATGCCGCCGCACGGCGCGCCCTCAACTCGGACCCGAACTTGGCGTCCGCTGGTGAAAGCCTTCCCCGCTGGGGCGGCATCACCTTCGAGTACGCGACCGACCCGGGGGTGCTGTCCAACGTCGTGATCCGCGGCGCCTCGCTGGCCTGGAATGACCCGGTCAACCTCAAGGCCGCCATCTCCGCGCTGGGCTCGGATCTCTTCATGCACGGGCTGGATCTGGACGACGTGCAGTTCCCGATCTTCGTCCAGGAGGGCGCCTCGACGATCCTGGAACGCAGCCGGATCCGCCTCTTGATCACGGGCGACGGGATCAACATCAAGCGGGCGGCCTATGCCCGCGTCGAAAACTGCGATTTCTCCGGGGCGTTCGAGATCGACGCCGACGCGATCGACTACGATGGCGTCCACGGGGGCATCATCCGGGGCAACCACCTTCACGACTTCCTCGGCGACAATGACGATGCGATCGACATCGGCGAGGAGGCGCGGGACCTGCTGATCGAAAGCAACCGGATCGCGCGGTGTTCGGACAAGGGCATCTCGATCGGGCAGGCATCCAGCGCCATCGTCCGGCACAATCTCATCCGGAACGTAGCCATGGGCGCCGGCATCAAGGACGCCGGATCGGTCGGACTCTTTGAAAACAACACGTTCCACAAGACCGGCAACGCCATCGCGGTCTACGAGAAGAACCCCGGCGCCGGCGGCGGCGGGGTCGAGGTTCGCAACTGCATCTTCTCCGAAACGTCGCTGGACCCGGTCACCATCGATTCACTGTCGACGGGCCTGGTCTCGTGGTGTCTGTCGGACACCCTGGCCGTCGCCGGGGCCGGAAATCGGCTGGACGAGCCTCTCTTCGAAAACGCGGGCGCGGACAACTTCCGGCTGCAGACGGGCTCGCCCGCCGTCGACTCCGGATCGCCCGCGTCGGTGCCCGACCCCGATGGAAGCCGTGCGGACATGGGGGCGATCGCGTTCGACTGGCGCGAGGGCCACGCGGTCTTCACTGAGATCCACTACCATCCCGCCGACACGAACCAAGCCGAGTACCTCGAACTTCACAATCCGGGCGGTGCGGCTCTCGACCTGGCGGGCTGGCGCTTCGGGCAGGGCCTGACGTTCGAGTTCCCCGCAGGGTCGGTGCTCCCGGCGGGCGGCTATCTCCTGCTGTGCGCGGACATGAACAGGGCGCCCGCGGTCTCGAACCGGTTCGTGTGGTCGCTGGGCACCCTCGACAACGCGGGCGAGACGCTGGAGTTGCTGGATGCCGCGTCCAACATCATGGACAAGGTCTCCTACCTGAACTACGCCCCCTGGCCGGCAGGACCCGACGGACTGGGGCCCTCGCTTTCGCTGATCGATCCGCGATGGGACAACTCCAGGGCGGAAAGCTGGTTCGCGAGCGGCGCCGACGGCGGGACTCCGGGCGGCGCGTTCGACCACCACTTCCCGGGCCCGGTGGGCGCCGGCACGCTCCCGGGCGGCGCGCCGGGCGGGCTGCGCTTCGACTTCGACGGCGTCCCGGGGCTGTGGTACGTGATCGAGGGGACGGACGATCTCCTCCATCCGGACTGGCAGCCCACCGGCGTGTCCGGCTGGCCGGCGGGCGGCCGCGTTGTTCTCGATCTGGCGCCCCCGCCAGGGTCGTCGAACCGATTCTACCGGATCCGCGTGCAGTCTCCGTAGGCGTTTCGTGTCCGCGTCGCCCCCGATCCGAGGCGAACGCCGTCCCCAAATTCGGGACCCAAGTTTGACAAATCCGTTCCGATGCGTAAACTCCCACGGCTTCTGCAACGGAAGGGGTAGGTTTCCATGAAGATCTTCGCAGCCCGGGAACTGCATCCGGGCGAACAGCGGGTCGCCCTCAATCCGGCCGCCGCCGACAAGCTCGTGAAGCTCGGCGTGCAGGTTGAGATCGAGTCGGGCATAGGGCAGACGATCCATCATCCGGACGCGGACTACACCGCCAAGGGAGCCACGGTGGCCGCAAACCGCGCCGCGGGCCTTGCGGGTGCCGACCTCGTCCTCCGCCTCCGACCGCCCACGGTCGAGGAGGCCGCAGCAGCCCGGCCGGGGTCCATGCACATCAGCTATCTGGAGCCCTTCTCAAACAAGCCCGTCATCGAGGCCTTCGCGAAATCCGGCGCGACGGCGATGTCGGTCGAACTGGTCCCCCGCTCGACCATCGCGCAGAAGATGGACGCTTTGAGCTCGCAGGCCAACTTGGGCGGCTACGTCGCGGTGGTCCTCGCCGCGGAGCGGCTCAACAAGGTCTTTCCCATGATGATGACGCCCGCGGGCACGATCACGCCGGCCCGCGTGTTCATCATCGGCGCCGGCGTGGCGGGTCTTCAGGCGATCGCCACCGCCAAGCGGCTGGGTGCGCGCGTCGAGGCCTTCGATACGCGGCCGGTCGTCAAGGAGCAGGTCCAGTCGCTCGGTGCTAAGTTCGTCGAGGTCGACCTTGGCGAGACGGGGCAGACGAAGGACGGCTACGCCAAGCAACTCACCGAGGATCAACTTGCCAAGCAGCGCGCCGCGATGGCCAAGCACTGCGGCGAGGCCGACATCGTCATCACGACGGCGCAGGTCTTCGGCAGGAAGGCCCCGCGAATCATCACGGCCGACATGGTCAGGGGTATGAAGCCCGGCAGCATCGTCGTCGACATGGCAGTGGAGACCGGCGGCAACGTCGAGGGATCGCAACTCGATCAGGAAGTCAACGTCAACGGCGTCCTCATCCTCGGCCTTGGCAACCTGCCCGGGCGCGTGCCGGTCGCGGCGAGCCAGATGTACGCGAGCAACCTCGCGAACTTCGTGGAGCACTTCTGGGACAAGAAGGCGAAGACCTTCGGGTTCAACCTTGAGGACGAAATCCTGAAGGGCCTGGTCGTCACCCACGGCGGCAAGGTTGTGAATGCGGCGGTTCGCCAGGCGCTTGGTTTGAACGACTAGGAAGGAGCCTCGACATGCTGGGTCTGTTGTTCTTTGTATTCGTCCTTGCGATCTTTCTCGGTTTCGAGCTGATCGCCAAGGTTCCCTCGCAACTCCACACGCCGCTGATGTCCGGATCGAATGCGATCTCCGGCATCACGATCGTTGGCGCGCTCGTCGCCGCAGGTCAGCCGCACGGCGGCACGATCGTCACGGTCCTCGGCACGATCGCCGTGGCGGCCGCCATGATCAACGTGATCGGCGGCTATCTGGTCACCGACCGGATGCTCGCGATGTTCAAGCACAAGGGCGGAGGCACGAAGTAGCCATGTTTGAGTCAACCCATCCGTTCATCACGACCCTCTACATCGTAGCCTCGGTCCTGTTCATTGTCGGCCTGAAGAGGATGAATCGGGCCGCCACGGCGCGAAAGGGCAATCTCGTCTCCGGCGTCGGCATGCTGATCGCGATCCTTGCGACCTGCATTCTGACGGGCATGGAATTCCGGTGGATCCTGGTCGGCGCCGTGGTCGGGTCCGCGATCGGCGCGGTATCATCCTATGCGGTGAAGATGACCGCCATGCCGGAAATGGTCGGCATTTTCAACGGCTTCGGCGGCCTCGCGAGCATGCTCGTGTCGTGGGCCGAACTCGTGAAATGGCGCAGCATGGGCTGGGAGGCCTACGCGAAGACCTTGGGCCCCGAGGCCTCCGCGATGTTTGCGGCCGTCGCCATTGCCTTCACCGTGGTGGTCGGGGCCGTGACATTCTCCGGCAGCATGGTCGCCTTTCTGAAACTGGCCGAGTGGATCCCGGGCAAACCGATGCTCTTTAAGGGGCAGAACATCGTCAACGGCCTGATCGTCCTGACGGTGGTCGGCGGCATCGTCTTCTTCTGCCTCGACCCTGTTTCCCCGGCAGCCTATGCGGCGTTCATGGTCCTCATGGTCGTCGGGCTGGCCCTCGGCGTGACATCGGTGATCCCGATCGGCGGCGCGGACATGCCGGTTGTGATCTCGTTGCTCAACAGTTACTCCGGCATCGCAGCGACGACGGCGGGGTTCATCATCCTGAACAACGGCCTGATCGTCGCCGGCTCTCTTGTCGGCGCGAGCGGCATCATTCTGACGCAGATCATGTGCAAGGCGATGAACCGGTCGCTGGCGAACGTGCTCTTCAGCGGGTTCGGCGCGGTAACGGAATCCTCCGACGGTGCGGCCGTGAAGGGCGAGGTGAAGGCCCTGAGTTCGGAGGATGCCTACTATGTCCTCGAGGCTGCGACGTCGGTCGTCATCGTGCCCGGCTACGGCATGGCTGTCGCGCAGGCGCAACACGTCGTCCGCGAGCTCGGCCAGCTTCTCGAGAAGAACGGCGCCGAGGTGAAGTACTGCATCCATCCGGTCGCCGGCCGCATGCCGGGCCACATGAACGTGCTGCTTGCGGAGGCGAATGTTCCCTACGAGCAGCTCGTCGAGCCGGGCGATGTCAACCCGGTCATCGGCACGGTCGACGTGGCGATCGTCATCGGCGCCAACGACGTGGTCAATCCGGCGGCCCGCGAAGACAAGACCAGCCCGCTGTGGGGCATGCCGATCATCAACGTGGACGAGGCGAAGACCTGCATCGTGCTCAAGCGCTCGATGCGTGCGGGCTTCGCGGGCGTCGAGAATCCGCTGTTCTTCAAGGAGAACACGCGGATGCTCTTCGGCGACGCCAAGGCGAGCATTTCAGCACTCGTCTCGGAGTTCAAGACGGAGTAGGCGCGCAAGCGGCAATCCCCCGGTGCAGCGGACCCGCCCGCCGCACCGGGGGATTGTCGTTCAGAACCAGGGTTCCGGCATGCGGACGTCCGCCGGAGCGCGCCGAGTCCGGACGCGCGGCGCGGCCCTCCGTCGCGACGCCCGCGCGGCCATGTCCCTCATCTCGTCCGCCATCAATTCCGTCTGGCGGAGCTCGAATCGCGCGGAGCAGAGATCCCGCCGGATCTCGCGCCTCATTCTGGCCTCCAGCCGCGTCCGGTCGGCCGTCGCGATGAACCCCCATGCTGGATTCCGCTTCGCCTTGGCGATGCGCCGGCGGAGTTCCGCGACCTGCCGGATCGCGGCGGACGTGAGTTCGCGCAACAGGGACACGCGCACATCGTGCGAGGTTCGCATCTCGATGCCCTCGCACGCGAGGCGGCAGTCCTCCAGCGCCTCGACATCGAAGTCGCGGTACGCGGCCTGCGCCCGGTGCCACAACTCCGTCCGGGCGGCATCCATCGCCCCGTGGCGGTCGGGGTGGAGTCGCCGCACCAGATCCCGGTAGAGGCGGGTGCACTCCTGTTTGAGCCCGGTGGGACCGTCGGAGCGCTGGCCGTCCAACCACTCCCCGAAACCCTCCGGATCGAAACCATCCCCGGGTTCGTCGGGTGCCTCCCGCGGAGGCGGGTCGGCCCACGGGTCGTCGGGCGCGTCGCGATCCTCCGGCGGGGCGCCCTCGTCGGCCGCGGACGGAGCCGGGGCGTCCGGATCCCGCCAGAACGCCGCGGGCGGGCGGCCCTTGGCGAACCCCTCTTCGTAGGCGCGCGCCATGGACGCCTGAAGCCGTTGGATCCGCCCGAGCATCGACCGCATTTCGGCCAACTCGTCCGCGAAGGTCGCCCGCACCCACACGTCGAACGCCGGACGATCCCGCTCCTCGAATGCACGCACGACGGCATCCATGCGCTCGACGTCGTCCAGACGCCGGGCATACTCCGCACGCGCCTTGGAACGAATCGCCGCGGTGTCCAGGCAGACGAGCGCAACGCAGCCGCCGATCAGGCGACGGGACATCCTGTCCGACCGGCGACGGCCCCCCGCGCGGCCGGGCACCTCCGAGGGGGACTCCGCACCGCCTCCTGGGCCGCGCCGCTTCACGCCCCGCGGTAGCCGTCGGGATGGGCGCGGTGCCACGCCCACGCGTGCTCGACGATCGTCCGGATGTCGCCAAGGCGCGGCTTCCATCCAAGCACGGTCCTCGCCTTCTCCGCACTGGCCACCAGCCGCGGCGGGTCCCCGGGCCGACGGGGGGACACATGGGCCGGGATCGGGTGGCCGGTGACGGCGCGCGCCACATCGATGACCTCCTTCACGGAGAACCCGCTCCCGTTGCCGAGGTTGAACGGCCCCGAGTGGTTTCCGGTCAGCGCAAGGATGTGGGCCTGCGCCAGGTCGACAATGTGGATGTAGTCGCGAACGCAGGTGCCGTCGGGTGTCGGATAGTCGTCCCCGAACATCGAGACGGCCGGGCTCTGCCCCGATGCCACGCGCAGGACGTTGGGAATCAGGTGCGTCTCGGGCTCGTGGTCCTCGCCGAACTTCTCCGTCGCACCGCACGCGTTGAAATACCGCAGGAAGACCGACTGGATGCCGTGCAGTTCCTGGTACCAGCGTAGCATCTTCTCGAACAGCAGCTTGGACTCGCCGTAGGGATTGGCCGGCCGCTGAGGCAGATCCTCGGACATGGGGACACTCTCCGGAACGCCATAGGTCGCGCAGGTCGACGAGAAGATGATCTTCGGCACCCCGGCCCTGCGCATGGCCTCGACCAGGTTGAGCCCGCCGACGACGTTGTTCTGGAAGTACATCTCAGGATGCTGCATCGATTCGCCGACGAGCGCGAACGCCGCAAAGTGCATGACGGCGTCGGGTTTCTCCTCCCGCATGGCCGATTCGATGGCGCCGGCGTCGCAGAGGTCGCCGACGATCAGCTTCGCCCGCCCGTCCACCGCCTCCCGGTGTCCGCGCCCCAGGTTGTCGAACACGACGGCTTGGTGGCCCGCATCCAACAGTTGCTCGGTCGTCACGCTGCCGATGTAGCCCGCCCCGCCCGTTACCAGCACCTTCATCCCTGTTCTCCCTTTTCCCCGCCGTCCGCCGGCCCTTCGCCCATCTGTTCCCGGGCCTGTTGCAGGGCCCATGTTGCATCGTCGGCCCGGTCCCATACCGAGGCCGCGACATAGATCGGACACTTCTGCTGGATCGCCAGCGCGATTGAATCGCTTGGCCTCGCATCGATCTCCACGACGCCACGGCCCAGTTCACTTTCCTGGAGGAGGTAGACGCGCGCGAAGTAGGTGTCACCCTTGAGGTCGTTGATCACGACCTTCGTCGCCCGGGCGCCGAGGCCCGTGAGCATCGCGACGATGAAGTCGTGCGTCAACGGACGCGGCTTGCGAACTTTTTGCGCGAACATCGTTATGGCGGCCGCCACGTAGGGGTCGACAAAGATCGCGATGGTCTTGAGCCCGTCCGAGAGAAACACACCGACCCCCTGCGGGGTCGGCAGGAGGGCCTTCAGCGTGACAAGAACATCCGGCTTCATGGTCATTTGCGGCCCGACATACGAAAGAGTAACGTCACGATACCGGAGCCCGGCCTCCCTGTCGACCCCGGGTCGCCTCCGGAAACGGAACCGGCGCCGACGCGCATCTCGCACGTAGGCGCCGGTTCCTACCGCAGGGTCTCAGCGGGCCTGATCAGACCCCGTGGGCCGCTTCTCGCCCGGCTTCGGGAGATCCGGAGGCGCCTGCGGACTCTCCGACACCTTCGAAGGATCCACCGGCCCTGTCGGGACGGCGATATTGCCGCTCGGACGGATGTAGATGTCCGTGCGCCGGTTCTTCTGCATGTTGACTTCGGTGTCATTCTGCGCGATCGGCCGGTCGAAGCCGTATCCCTTGTGCGTCATCCGGGACGGGTTGATGCCCCCGGCTCGCACGATGTGGTCAAGCACGGCCTTCGCGCGGCGCTCGGAGAGCTTCAGGTTGTCGTCGCGCTTCGAGGTCTTGCGCTTGTGTGCGTGTCCTTCAACGCGCGCCGTGGCGCCGGGATCGCGCTGAAGAACCTTAATGATCTTGTCGAGTTGGTCGTGGTAGACCGACCGCAGATTGGCCTTGTCGTAATCGAACTCAATCTCGAGCCGGAAGAGCTGCAGGTCGTCGGCAGGGTTCAGGGGATCGGTGTTGTCCTCGATGACCTCGTGTCCGTCCGCCACACCCCCCTTGTCCGTGTCGGGATCCAGCGGGTTGGTCTTGTAGGTCAGAACCTCGGCGCCGTCCTTGAGCCCGTCGAGATCGGTGTCGGGATCCAGCGGATTCGTCTTGAACTCCTTCACTTCCTGACCGTCCGTAAGGCCGTCCTTGTCCGTGTCAGGATCGAACGGATCGGTTCCGTAGGAGGGCTCCTCCTTGTCGAGGAGACCATCGCCGTCGCTGTCGATATCGCCGCCAACCACGACCGGAACGAACGGCGCCGACGCGCCGAAGCGGTAGTTCACGCCGACGCCAAGGATCCAGTTGAACTCGGTGTCCTCGCCGGCGACGCCGACCTTGGCGTCCGCCCGGATCGCCCATTCATCGTTGAAGTGGAACTGCAGGCCGCCGCCGCCCAGGAATGCCAGATCCGCATTGCCGTCATTCAAGCCCATTTCCTCGCCATAGACGACGAGAGCGCCGCCGAGCGAAAGGTAGGGGTCGATCTGCTGGTTGGCCTGATTGCGCAGATGGAACAGCAGGTCGATGCCGAGACGCATGCCCCATGTGTCGTCCTCCAGATGAAAGCGCTCATCAGTGAACTCACGTGCCGCAAGAGACGGCGCGAAGTCGAAACCCGCCTCGACCTCCCACATCGGGGTGAAGGTATAGCCCAAGCGGAGCCCGATGCTCGGCCCGTTCTCCACCTCCTCGTCGCCCTCAAACAAGAACGCGCCAAGCAGCGCGCTGCCCGACCACGGGGCGCGATCGAAAAGATCCTCTTCCGCCATCGCGGGCCGAGCCGCCACGGCACCCGCCACCGCCAGAACCGCCATCCATGAACGCGCCAGCATGATCCGTCTCCCATGTACGGCGCCCCCCGATGCGGTGCGCCCGATTGTTTGCGCAGACGATTACACTTTACCAGAGGGTGTTCCCCTTGCAATATGTTTCCCGAACTCATGCGCGGAATGCCGCGCGGCTCGAACCACGGACAAAGCAGCGTGACATCTACGGCCTACCTCGTTGTCGAATCGGGCCCCGACAAGGGCATGGAAATCGTCGTTTCGCCTGGTGGCGCGCGGGTCGGCCGGGCGTCGGGGAACGACATCGTGCTGACGGACCCCGCCCTGTCGCGGTTCCACTGCCGCTTCTATTTCAAGGACGGCGGAAACCTCCACGTGTCCGACCTCGCAAGCACGAATGAAACCCTCGTGAACAGCCGGCCGTCGCCGGATGGACGCCTTCGCACCGGGGATCGCATTACGATCGGGGAAACCGTCATCAAGGTGGTGAACGACGCCGGCGCTGCAGCCGACGCGTCCCGCCCCCCGCCACCTCCGCCACCTCCGCCACCTCCGCCGTCGCCATCCCGGGAGCCTGCAGCGCCCGCCGCTCCGACGGGAACCCCGCCTCTTGAGGTCGACCTCGGCCTCGACCGCGAAAGCGGGTTTGAATCGGCCCATTCGCTCAAGCCCAAGGCGCCGATGAAGACCCGGCTCCTGCTCTACGGAGGCGCCGCCGTCATGGTCATCGCCGCCGTGGCACTTTCGGCCTGGCTGATCAAGCCGCGCCCGACCCGCCGCGCCCCGACCGCCGGGGGCAACGCCGCCTTGGAGATTCATTACGAAAAGGTCGAGGCTGGAACGAAGAACATCTTCCGCTACGCCGTCACCCTTGAGGGCGGAATGTTGTCGGTCCGCATCGACAACCTCCAGGATGGGCAGCATGTCAGCCGGGAGAAGAAGAGCGACCCCAAAGTGCTGGAACTGCTGGCTGCGTCGCTCGAGCAGACCGGGTTCTTCCAACTGGTCGATGAGTATCAGGGACTCGCGCCGGGCGTCTGGGACCAGGCGGACCTGACGATCATCGTGAACCGGCGCGCCCACCGCGTGCGCGTGCTCAATCGCCTTCAGCCGGATGCCTTCAAGAAGGCGCGGGAGGAGATCGAGGAGTTCGTCCGCAACGAGATCGGCCTCTATGCGCTGGCCCTGCCGCCGGAGAAGCTGATCGACCTCGGACGGAACGCGTGGCTGACCGGGCAGAAGATGTACGACGAACGCGAGGTCCGGCACGACAACCTGGCCCGGACCATCAAGTCGCTCACCGAGGCCGAGAGCCTGGTCGAGACGCTGGAACCCAAGCCGGACTTCTACGAGAAATCGATTGCGCTGCGGGAGGAGGCGAAGCAGTTGTTGCAGGCGAAGTACGAGGACTACCTGTTCCGTGCGGACCGGTCGATCAAGCTGAACGACTGGAAGGAAGCCAACACCCACCTGCAGGTGCTGCTCGAGACCATTTCCGACCGCGCGGACGAGCGGTACGACAAGATCTACAAGAAACTGGTCGACGTGCAGCGTCGCCTCAACCGGAAGTGAGCGCATCCCGCCCATGACGACCCTGAGTTCACGATTCGCCCACCAGATCCGGACGGTCGCCGGCATCGCGACCTTGGCCTCGGTCCTGGCCGGATGCGACAACGGCCCGAAGGGCGACGGCCAGATCCGGGTCGCGACGGAGCCGCCCGAGGCGACGATCACATGCAACGGCGCGATGGCCGACGCCGCCCCAACGACGATCACGCGGCTGCCTCCGGGCACCTATCTCATCGTGGCGGAGAAGGCCGGCTTCCTCCCAGCCCGCAAGTCCGTTTCGATCCTCGAGAGCGCCCGCGTTTCGGTCGACCTCAAGCTGGAGCCCGCATCCGCCCTGATCCTTGTGGATTCCAAGCCGCAGGGGGCGGACGTGCATGTCGACGGCGCCTTCCGCGGCCGCACTCCGTTCTTCCTGACCGACGTCCCGCAGGGCACGCACCGCTTCGCGTTCAGCGTCGCGGGTTTCCTGCCACGGGAAATCGAGGAGATCATCGCCGATCGCGTCCCACGCAAGGTATTCGCGGAACTTCCGACGAACGCCGGCAAACTTGTCGTCCGGTCGACGCCCGAGGGCGCCACCGTCCGCCTGAACGGCGTCGAGCGCGGAACGACCCCCGCGGAGATCACGGATGCCCCCTCCGGCGAAAGCACCGTGGAGATCCTGATGCCCGGATACAAGCCGTTCAGCGAGAAGGTGACCGTGCAGGCCCAGGAGACAAAGGAAGTGGCCGGTATCCTGCAGGCCATCCCCACCACCCTGCAGATCGTGTCGGTCCCGACGGGCGCCCGCATCTATGTGAACAACCAGTTTCGCGGGGAGGCCCCCATCACACTTACGGACCTGCCCCCGGGCGAACAGCGGCTCCGGGCGGAACTGTCCGGCTTTGAGACCGCCGTGCGGAGCGTCTCCCTGCTCCAACAGAGCGCCGTGGTCGAGGAGTTCCGGATGCAGAAGAACAGCGGCAAGATCGTGGTGGTCAGCGACCCCCCGGGAGCCAAGGTGTTCCTCAACGGCGAAGAGAAGGGGATCACAAAGACGCCCTCCACCGGCCTGATCTCGGAGCCGTTCGAGTTGGACCGGCTGCCCCCCGGCACCTATAAAGTCCAACTGCATCACACGGGCTACAGCCACACCCCGAAGACCGTGACCGTGGCGCCGAACGCCGTGGTCGATCTGCACGAGAAGATGGTCCGTCGCTACGTCCCGGACACGCGGATCCGTATGAAGCTGCAGACCGGCGAGATCGTGCGGGAAGGCATGATGTTCAAGAAGATGCCCGACGGCACCGTCGAACTTCAGCTCGATAGCGGAACGATCATCAAGATCAACCGTGCGGACATCCTCTCGATCGAGCCGCTCAAGATCGCTCCGTCCAACTGATCCGATCGCCCCGTACCACGGCATCGTCGGGAATCCATCCCGCAGCGACCTCGATCACGGCGTGAGCCTCCCGTCCCCCCCGTACGATTCGCCAAGGCCTCACCCCGCGGGCGACGCGGACGACCACGTCATCGATGCCCAGGAAGATCAGATCCAGCGGGAACCTCATGAAGAACGTGTGGATATCGCCGCACGGACGGAGGAGCAGACCCTCGCCGACAGGAAGCTGCGCCCGCCCCATCAGTCCGAGGCCGCGGCCGGCAAATCCGCGCGCCACGGCAACACGCCCGACCAATACCCGACCGCGGCATGTCGCCGTCATGATCACGCAGCCCGCCGGCTCAGAACTCCTCGGTCAGGCCGAGGATCAGCATGAGGCGCTCCAGATCGTCGCCCGAGTAGAACTCGATCTCGATCCTTCCCGACGCCTTCCGGCCGTTCGCCAGCGTGCGCGACGGCGTGATGTGCACGGAACTGCCGAGCTTCTGCTTCAGCCGGTCTTCGATATCCCGCACGTGAGGCGCGGGCACGTCCGGCTGGGCGGCACGACGGCGCTTTGGACCGCGGCTGAGGCGGTTCGCAGCCCGCTCGAGATCGCGAACGGATGAACCGTCCTTCACGGACTGGCGCGCCAGCGATTCCATTTCCTGGGGAATCGACAGGCCCAGCAGCACCTTCGCATGGCCGACCGAAAGGAGGCCGTCCTCGAGCATCGCCCGGACCGCCTCGGGAAGCCCCAACAGGCGCAGGGCGTTGGCCACCGAGGCCCGCCCCTTGCCCACACGCTCGGCGATCTGCTCCTGCGTAAGCTGGAACCGCTCCCCCAGCATACGGTAGCCTTCGGCCTCCTCGATCGGATCCAGATCCTCCCGCTGGAGGTTCTCGATCATGGCCAGTTCAAGCGCCTCGCGGTCAGACACCGCCATGAGGCGCACGGGGACATCGGCCAGCCCGGCCTTCACCGCCGCGCGCAGACGCCGCTCGCCGGCGATCAGCTCGAATCCGTCGCCCGCCGCGCGGACCAGAAGGGGTTGCAGAACGCCCCGCTCCCGCACCGACTGCACGAGCTCGTCGAGAGGCTCCTGCCGGAATGTACGACGCGGCTGCCAGACGCCGGTGCGAATCGACCCCACCGGGACGCGCCGCACCTCCGCGGCCGGCGGCGCCGGCTCCGTGCGCGCTTCGCCCGCCGCAGCCGCCACGGCGCTCGCCTTCGGCATCAACGCGCCCAGTCCCCTGCCCAATCCGCCCGATTTCGCGGCCATGATCAACATATCCTCCGCCCCGCCCTTGCGGCGAAGCAGCCTGCAGCCTGCGGAAATCCGCCCTCCCCGTCAAGCGTCACAAGTTTCCCATTGCATCCGCCCCCCTCGCTCCTGTATGTTCCACGGGTTGACAGACTGCGGGGTGGAGCAGCCCGGTAGCTCGTCAGGCTCATAACCTGAAGGTCCTAGGTTCAAATCCTAGCCCCGCTACCACTCTGAAGAGGCCGGAACGCAAGTTCCGGCCTCTTTTTATGCGGGTTTCCCGCATGCCCCCGTTTCCGACCCCCGATCGAGCATCCGCGTGAAACCGGGTGAAACCGGACGCCCCAAACCACACACATCCACACACACAACGTCTTGAACCACGCCCTTCAGGCTGGAAGCCTGAAGAGCCGTGGTTCACCTTTCGTTCGCCCCGGCCGCAGGATTCGTCCATGGACAGGCATCTTTCTTGCACCGTCAGGGAAGAGCGCCAGGGCATCCGTGACTCCAGGCGGTCCACCACGGACGCCGCTGCTCGCGGCCCCTCTGTATGATGGTAACTTCGATGCCCTCAATCAGACGACTGAAATCCGCCCCGGACGAAAGCGCACTGCGGGTCGGCGCCGGCTCCTCCAGG
>CAYRFK010000022.1:0-34838 GCA_964423465.1 uncultured Verrucomicrobiota bacterium
CTGCTGGCGCCGGTTGCGGGTGATGAGGATCTGATTCGATCCAAGGAGGGACCAGTATCCCATCCCAGGCCGCCGGCCAACCTGCGGCCGCGTCCAGCTTTGTCCCGATCCGGCCACCCTGATATGGATCTTCCAACAATGATCATCTCATAACCCCCGAACGCCCCACGCACGCTGCCCGATGACAGTCCCCCACGGTCCGGAAGTCTCAGTCTCTGTCCCTCATATTCGCTCAAGACATTGCGTCTCTGTCCCTGTGTATCAGTGTCCGCGGCGATGCATCTCCCGCGTTACAGGCATTGCGTCTCTGTCCCTGTGTATCAGTGTCCGCGGCGATGCCTCTCCCGCGTTACTGTAGGAATCGGCTTCTCTGACCCCTGATGCATATTCTCGTGAGCAGTGAGACAACGGCTACTCGCGTTCGTGCACCATGGGGACGAAGCGGACGGCGAGGTCGTCTTCGCGGGTCAGGGACGCACCTTGTTTGCGCAGTGTGACGAGGCGCTGGTCGTCGGAGAGGCCGATCGGGATGACGATCGAGCCGCCGTCGCGCAGTTGGGCGACGAGTGCCGGCGGAACTTGCGAAGGGGCGCAGGTTACAATCACAGCATCGAAGGGTGCGGCTTCCGGCCAGCCTGCATGGCCGTCACCGCAACGCGTATGAACTGTGGCATAGCCTTGGGCATCGAGTGCGGCCCTTGCGTGGACCGCCAACTCGGGAAGGATCTCGACGGTCCAGACATCCGCCCCCAGTGTGGCAAGGACGGCAGCTTGGTAGCCGGACCCCGTTCCGATTTCAAGAATCCTCATTCCGGGCCGGACGTGCAGTCTCTGCGTCATGTACGCGACGATGTACGGTTGGGAGATCGTCTGTCCGTATCCGATGGGGCAGGGGTGGTCCCCGTAGTCGCCTGCTCCGCGAAGGGGTGCCGGGATGAACCGGTGGCGGTGCACGCGCTGCATGGTTTCGAGGACGGCGTCGTCTGTGATTCCCAATCGCCGCAAATGAACCACCATCGCCTGGCGTTCATCCGCCCGGTCGTCATTCGCGACTTGCATGATCCCGCCTCCCCCGCACCCTGCTGCAGCCAGAAGCGCGATGGCCCACCACTCTCCCGTACGCACCCAACCATCCCCCTGATGCCTCAGCCCGTCGCCCCCTTGGCAATAACGCTACGTCGGAGACATACGACGAATCCGCAGATCCTTCAATACTGAAATTGAACCGGCGAATCGTGTACGAGAAGGAGGGATCTGACAACCAGACGGGGGGGCATGCGGGGCACCTGCGGGCGCGGATGGAACGGCCTCCGCGCCCGCAGGTCGTGGGGACGCGATCAGAATGCGTACATCAGCTCCCAGCGTGCAAAGAATCCCGTGTCAGTAACGTTGTAGTAGTCATCCGGCTCGAAGACTTCGAGCCAGAGGTGGCCGGTGAGTTTGTCGCGCTTGTGGAGAAGTCCCTTGGCCAAGGTGAACTCGCCCTTGGCTACGTACAGCCAGCCACGGACATCGCCCTCGCCGGGCCCGTCATTCTCGGGGGCCATCATGTAGCCGGCCATGGCGGTTCCCTTGAACCACTTGCAGGGGGTGAAGGAGACCTCGGCGTAGGGCATGCTGACATTGGACCACCGGGCGGCGCCGTCGGCGTCCCATGCATAGATGTAGAGTTCGCTGTACTGCGGCCAGCGTGCCCAGAGGGGATTCCATCCCTCGATGTCGGAGGTTTCCGGATCGTTGCCCGAGATGTAATACCATCCCAGCTTGGCCCATGGCTCCCATGTGGGGGTCATGCGGCAACGGACGAATGCATCGACCATTGAACCTGTGACGTCGGCATCGCCCTGTTCGCCCATCTGGTACGCGGCTTCCAGATTGCCCTCGATGGCGTCGGTGAACTTCGGCATCAGACGGAAGCCGACCGTGTGGAGGTTCAGGGTGTCGTGGTGGACACGATTGGTGGCCGGACCGGAGTCCCAGTCGCTCTCCTGTTTGAAGAGGTAGTAGGCCTCGAAGGGCACCTTGGCGACGGACTTGTTCTTCAGGTACACACCGCCGCCGCTCTCGGTGATGTCGTCGAAGGCGGAAGTCTGGCCGTTGAGGTCGCGGTTCTCGCGATTGATCGCCAACTGGTTTTCCGGCGGCATGTAGATGCCGAGCACGTCGATGGTCGTGTCCGGCACAAGTGTCTTGAGCGTGAGCTTCGCGGCATCGATATAGATCGTCCTCGAGCCGTCCTTCGGCGTGCCCTCGAGAATGACCCGCCCGTTGCCGTATATCAGGTCCTGCCGGCCGACGCGCAGGTCTGCCGCGCCGCCGAACAGGTTGTTCAGGTCGACGTAGAGGTTGTCAACGACGACCTCGTCGGGCCAGTTCAACGAGCGGTTCACGGGCTCCTCGTAATCGCGGAACTCCTCCGTCATGCGGACCTTGAGGCTCAGGTATTCGGGCGCGGTCACCTGGCCCCAGACGCGCGGACGGATGCGGAAGTAGTTGTTCTTCCCGCCGCGCGTGTACCCGGGCGGGTCGCGAATGATCGGGATGTTCTCGAACACCTCCTGACGCAGACGCAGATCCGCGCCCGCGTCGAATGACCATCCGCCGGGGCTTGCCAGGGCGGCGCCGGGCGCTGGGCCGGCCACGGCGAATGCGACGATGGCGGAGGCGGGGGCCGCCGGGGCGGCGTCAGCGGCGGGGGCCGCCGGGATGGACGATACTGCGGCCAGGGCCGCGACAGACACAACGGTCCGGATCTTCATGCGGTCTCCTTTGCTCCTGCCTTGGGGTCCCGACGCCTCACGCAGACCGGCCAAGCCGGCACCGCGTCAGGTGGTCTTCGCTGAACTTGCGGGTGAAAAGCGATACGGCGACGGTCACGAGGATCGCCAGCGGGAGTCCGACGAACAGCGGGTCGACAAAGGCCCAGATGATCTTGCCGGCCCGGAGGAAGATCTCTTTGCCGTCGACCATCGCGATGCCGAGCGACCGCACGCCGAACAGCTTGTTGCACAGCAGCAGCGCGGTCGACTCCTTCTCGTGGACGAAGACGAGCCAGAAGAGACTCGATGTCGCCCCGATCAGGAAGCCGGCTATGGCACCGGCCTTGGTGATGGCCCGCGACCACAATGCGCCCGCGTACAGAGGCAGGAACGCGCAGGCGCAGAGGCCGAAGAAGATCGCCGTTCCGCGCGCAACGATCTCGGTGCCCGTCTTTCCGAACGCCCGCTCCAAAGCGTAGCTGAGGTAGACGCTGACCAGAATGCCGATCAACACGCCGATGCGCGTCACCAGCATGCCGCCGCCCTTGATCTTGGCCAGCCGGGGCGATTGTTCGGCCAAGTCGCGGCCGAGCGACGTGCCCATGACGTGGAACTGGCCGCTCAGCGTGCTCATTGCCGCCGAGAGGAGGGTCAACATGAACAGCACCCCGAACCAGGTCGGCATGGCCTGCTGCAGGTACATCGGGATGATCGCCTCGACGTCGCCCGCGGCGGCCGCGATGGAGATCTTGCCCGCGGTCTTGACGAAGTGGACGTTCGTCAGCGCGCCGACGACAAAGGCGACTCCGGTCATCATGAGGATGAACACGCCGCCGACCGGCACGCCGCGGTTCAGTTCCTTCTGCGATTTGACCGTCATGTACCGCACGGCGAGCTGCGGCTGGGCCAGCACTCCGATGCCGACACCCATGACGATCGTGCTCACGAGCGTCCACCACAGCGGTGACCCGAACTTCGGCATGGCGGTCCACCCGACGTGTCCGCCCTTGGCCAGCTTCTCGGGAACCTGCGACGCGAGATCCGTCAGCGCCTGATGGGCGGCCGTCACGCCGCCGAGGTTGGAGTAGGTCAGAAACAGCAGCGCCACCATGCCGACGAGCATGATCGTGCCCTGAAGCGCGTCGGTGTACATGACACCCTTGATGCCGCCCATGATCACGTAGATCGCGATGATGGCCGCGAAGACGAAGAGGGCGATGTCGTACGGAACCGCAAGCTGCTGGGCCAGATACTTCGCCGCGCCGATGAGGACCGCCGATGCATAGAGGGGCATGAAGGCGAAGATCAGCGCCGCCGAGGCGCCCTGCAGGAATCGCGACTGGAAGCGGCGTCCCAGCATCTCGGGAAACGTGTGGGCGTTCAGCCGCAGCCCCAGCGCCCGCGTGCGGCCGCCGAACACGACGAAGGCGATGAAGATGCCGACGAAGATGTTCAGCACCGTAAGCCACAACAGGCCCATGCCGAACACGCCCGCCGCACCGCCGAATCCGACGATGGCCGACGTGCTGATGAACGTCGACCCGTAGGACATGGCCATGATGTACGGGTGCGTCTTGCGTCCCCCGACGAGGTAGTCGGCGGCTGTCTGAGTCGCCCGGTAGCCACGGTAGCCGAGATAGCCGACCGCGAAGAAGTACACGATGACGAAACCGATCATCCATATCGACATGGGGTGCCTCCGGGGCTCAGAGTTCCTGCTCGACCTTGTCTTCTTCCGCCGCCCACTTCCGGATCTCCGCCTCGGATTCCTGATCCTTCGGCTCGCGATTCCAGAAGTACGCACCCCAGCCCACGCACAGCAGCGCGCTCAGGATGCAGAGTAGATACGCCACAAACACCCACGGATCCGCCATACCCATCATGCCCCAGCCCTCCCCCCGGACGGTTCCCCGAGCGGTTCCGACCCCCCCCACGAGGATCGGATTTCACCGCCGATTCGCGTGAAATACGGCGGGAGGCGGCGGATGTCAACATCCATCACCGGCCAACGAAAGGAATGTTTCCCCGTCGTGGGGGCGTTTACGGAGAGGACAACGCCCGCCGTGGCGCTGGCGGGACGCGGTCGCGGATCCGTCACATGGGTGCTGCGGCCCAGCCGCCGAAGCGATGGAGCGCTTCAGGGGGTTTCGCCGCGTTCGAGGCGGCCGATGTAGTCCGCGACGCCGTCTTCGATCGAGAGGAACTCCGCGTCGAAGCCGGTCGCGCGGAGGCGCGTCATGTCCGCCTCGGTCCGATACTGGTACTTGCCGCGCAGCGCCTCGGGCATGTCGATGTACTCGATGCGCGGCGGGATTCCCAGGGCGGTGAAGACCGCGGCGCCAAGGTCGTTCCATGTGCGTGCGCGTCCGGTGCCGCAATTGAAGACCCCCGACACATCGCGCCGGTCGAAGAAGTAGAGCGTGGTGTCCACCGCATCGCGGACGTGGACGAAGTCGCGAAGCTGCTCGCCGTCGCGGAATCCGGGCTCGTAGGAGCGGAAGAGCCGGAGCACGCCCTCCGCCTTGATCTGGCCCCACGCCTTGTGAACGACCGACCGCATGTCGCCCTTGTGCGCCTCGTTCGGCCCGTAGACATTGAAGTACTTGAGGCCAGCGATCCGGTCCATGTAGCCCTTGCGCGCCGCCCAGAGGTCGAACATGTGCTTCGAGTAGCCGTACATGTTCAGCGGCCGGAGCTGCGGCATCAGATCGGGGTCGTCCGAGTAGCCGAGCGATCCGTCGCCGTAGGTGGCGGCGCTGGAGGCGTAGATGAAACGGGCGTCGTGCTCGATGCACCATTCGCAGAGTTCGCGCGAGGTGCGGTAGTTGTTGTCCGCGAGATAGGAGGCGTTCTTCTCGGTCGTCGCGCTGCAGGCGCCGAGGTGGAAGACGGCGTCGACGCCGCGCAGGGCGTCGTTGCGGACGGCGAAACGAAAATCATCCCGGTCCATGTAGTCCTCGTAGTCGAGGCCGACCAGGTTTCGCCACTTCTCGTCGGTGCCGAGGTCGTCGACGAGCAGGATGTCCACGATGCCGCGCGCGTTCAGCGCGGCGACGAGGTTGCTGCCGATGAAGCCGGCCGCGCCGGTCACGATCACACGTTCGTTCATGATGCCTCCCGGGTTTCGAGGATGCGGCGGATGACGGCGCTGGTGGAGAGGCCGGGAACGAGGTCCGCCAGGACGACGCGCCCGCCCGCGGCCTCGACGACATCGCGTCCGCTGACGTAGTGGGCCCAGTCGGCGCCCTTGACGAGCACGTCGGGCAGGATCGCCGCGATCAGGTCGCGCGGTTCGTCCTCATCGAAGGTCACCACGTAGTCGACGCATTCGAGCGATGCCAGCATGCGCGCGCGCTGGTCCTGCGGGATCACCGGCCGCGTCGGGCCCTTGTAGCGCCGCACGGACGCGTCGGAGTTGAGTCCGACCACCAGCGCGCCGCCCTGACGCCGTGCCCAGTCGAGATAGGTCGCGTGGCCCGCGTGAAGGATGTCGAACGCGCCGTTCGTGAACACGAGCGCGGTGCCGGCCGCCTTCAGTCGCACCCGTTCCGCCGCCATGGCATCGCGCGTGACGATCTTGGACTCCGGCGTGCGCATCTACATGTTGTCGACGATCGCCTTGCCGAAGCCCGAGCACGAGACGAGCGTGGCGCCGGGCATCAGGCGCTCGAAGTCATAGGTGACGGTCTTGGCGGCGATGGCGCGTTCCATGCCCCGGACGATCAGGTCCGCGGCCTCGGCCCAGCCCATGTGCCGCAACATCATCTCGCCGGAGAGGATGAGCGAGCCGGGGTTGACCTTGTCCTGGTCGGCATACTTCGGCGCCGTGCCGTGAGTCGCCTCGAAGCACGAATGGCCGGTGTCGTAGTTGATGTTGGCGCCCGGCGCGATCCCGATGCCGCCGACGCAGGCGGCCAGCGCGTCGGAGATATAGTCGCCGTTGAGGTTCAGCGTGGCGATGACGGAGTACTCCGCCGGCCGCGTGAGGAGCTGCTGGAGGAAGGCGTCCGCGATGCAGTCCTTCACGACCACCTCGCTGCCGGCCGGAGTTCGGATCCGCATCCACGGTCCGCCGTCGATCGGCGTCGCACCGAATTCGCGCGCTGCGAGGGCGTAGGCCCAGTCGCGGAACGCGCCTTCGGTGTACTTCATGATGTTGCCCTTGTGCACGATGGTCACGGAGGGGCGCCCCTGGTCGATCGCGTGGCGGATCGCGGCGCGCACCAGCCGATCGGTGCCCTCCTGCGAGACCGGCTTGATGCCGATCCCGGCCGTCGCCGGGAACCGGATCTTCTTGACGCCCATCTCCTTCTGCAGGAAGTCGATCACCTTGCGAACCTCGGGCGTTCCGGCGGCCCATTCGATGCCGGCGTAGATGTCCTCCGAGTTTTCGCGGAAGATCACCATGTTCGTCAGGTCCGGACGCTTGACCGGAGAGGGGACACCCTCGAACCAGCGGACGGGGCGGAGGCAGACGTAGAGGTCGAGTTCCTGGCGCAGCGCAACGTTGAGGCTGCGGATGCCGCCGCCCACCGGGGTAGTCAGGGGGCCCTTGATCGACACGCGGAACTCGCGGCAGGCGTCGAGCGTCTCGGGGGGCAGCCACATGCCGCTTCCATAGACCTTCACGGCCTTCTCGCCCGCGTAGACCTCCATCCAGCAGGCCTTGCGCCGGCCCCCATAGGCCTTCTCGATGGCTGAGTTCCAGACGTGCATGGCGGCGCGCGTGATGTCGCGGCCGATGCCGTCGCCCTCGATGAACGGAAGGATCGGCGTGTCGGGAACATTCAGGCGGCCGTCCGCGCCCATCGTGATCTTCGCGCCGCCCGCCGGAACCGTGACCATATGGTAGACCATGGAATCCCCCGTCGTGCCCGGCCGCGCCGGGTGTCTTGCCCGCCTTATGCGACGCGCGGTGCGTCGCCCCACAATTCCTCGAGAGCGTAGTACTGCCGCATCTCCGCGGTCATCAGGTGCACCACGACGCCGAGGAAGTCCCGGACGATCCATCCGCTGTCCGGCACGCCGGTGGCCCGGTGCGCGGCGCGCCCCGTCCCCTTGAGCGACCGGCTGATCTCGGCGTCGAGCGCCTTGAGATGCGGCGCGCTGGTGCCCGTGACGATCAGGTAATAGTCGGTCACGCCGGAGATGCCCCGGACATCCAGGATGACCGGGTCGATGCCCTTTTTCTCTTCCGCCGCGGCGCGGGCTGCGCGCGCGAGGGTTCCGTAGTCAGACTCCATAGAGGTGGTACTCGCTGATGTATCGCTCAACACAACCCGGGACAAGGTACCGGATGCTGAGCCCCTCGGCAAGACGCATACGGACATCCGTGGCGGATATTCCCACCTCGTGGATGCGGGCGACTCGCGACAGCAGGAGCTCCGGCCAGGGGGGCGGGAGCCCGAACGAGTCCGGATCGAGTGAATCCAGCGGAAAGCCGGGGCGCGCGAGGGTCAGGAACTCGCAGAGGCCGAGCAGGTCGCCGATGTCCTTCCACGAATGCAGTTCGGCCAGCGTGTCGGCGCCGATCAGGAAATGCAGCGAATCCTCCGGCCGTTCGGCGCGGAGCGCGCGGACGGTGTCGATCGTGTAGGTCGTGCCCGGTCGGTCGAGTTCGCACCGGCACAGAGCGAAGCGGGGGTCGCCTTCGATCGACGCCTCGATCATCGCCGCCCGGTGCTCGGCCGGGGCGAGGGCGTCCGCCGGCTTGTGCGGCGGCTGGCCGCACGGGAGGAACAGGACGCGGTCGAGCCCGAACGACTCCGCGGCATCCTGGGCGATGACGAGATGGCCCGTGTGCACCGGATTAAAACTCCCGCCAAACAGCCCGATCCGCATCCCGACCGTTCCTCCGGCCGCATGCCGCGGCCGGCGCCAGTGTCGGGGTTCGCATGGCCGGTTTCAAGTTCCGAAACCCGCCCGCGAGCGCGTCGGCGTTGCTTTTGAAACGGATTCGCGCATGATGATGCCATTCACGAAGGAGCTGAACATGAGTCGTCGGAGCGCGTGGTGGATGGCGGCGGGGATCGCGGTCATGGTGGCGGGTGCGATGGGGACGGCGCTGGCGCAACAGCCGGCCGCGAAGCCGGCCGCGAAACCGGCGGCCAAGCCGCCGCAGGACAAGACGAAGCTGCCCGATCTTTCCGCGCAGGAGCAGCAGGCCATCGACGCCGTGGCGCCGGCGGCGGCATGCGCGAAGCCGTCCAAGCCCCGCCGGATTCTCGTTTTCTGGCGGTGCGAGGGCTTCTTCCACGGGTCCGGAATCGCCGGCGGCAACCGGTCGATTGCGAAGATGGGCGAGAAGACCGGCGCCTTCACGGCGGACTTCAGCATCGACTACTCGGTCTTCGATGCCGCGAACCTCGCGAAGTACGATGCGGTCGTGCTCAACAACACGACGCAGCTGGCGATCCCGGATGACGGGAAGAAGCAGGCGCTGCTGGACTTCGTCCGCGGCGGCAAGGGGATCGTCGGCATCTACGCCGCGACGGACAACTTCACCAAGTGGCCCGAGGCCGCTGCGATGATGGGCGGGCTGTTCGCCGGCCATCCATGGGGCGGCGGCGGGACGTGGGCCGTGAAGATTGACGAGCCGGACCACGCGCTCACCCGCGCCTTCGCCGGCAAAGGGTACAAGCTCAAGGACGAGATCTACCAGTTCAAGGATCCCTACACGCGCGCCGACCGCCGGGTGCTGATGACGCTCGACCTTTCCGACCCCGAGACCGCCAAGCCCGCCGAGAAGGGGGCGCGCGCCGACAAGGACTACGCAATCTCCTGGATCCGGAAGGAAGGCAAGGGGCGCGTCTTCTACTGCTCCCATGGCCATGCCGCAAACACATTTGCCGACGCCGCGGTGGCGCAGCATTTCCTCGACGGCATCCAGTATGCGATCGGCGATCTCGCGGCCGACGCGACGCCCAAGCCGTAGAGGGGTCAGGGCCTGCCGGAGGCGAGTCGTTCGATGCGGCCGCACAGGTCGCCGGACATCGCCTCCGGCAGTGCGTTGCGTTGCTCCTGCTGCCGGCGGCGGTACAGAGCCGCAAGTGCCCGCGCTGCTCCCTGCATCTCCGAGTCTGCGGGGTTCGCGACAGCAAGGCGGGCAAGGAGTTCGCACATGATGGCGGCGTCTTGGTGGACGCCGAGAAGATCCTGGACCCCGGCCAGTCGCGCGACAACCTTGCGGGCCTGCTTCCCAAGGATCGGACCGAAAAACTCGAAGGCGTAGCGAAGTTTCTTGATCAGAATACGGAGCGCGTGCAGGTCGTCGTCCGGGCTTTCCGGATGGAGACGGCGGAGCGACCGGAAGACCTTGCGGGCCCGGACCTGGAGAACCTCGGCGGAGATCCGCGCGACCGGCTCTTCCGCGCAGGCGGCGCCGGCCGGCTCCGAGTCTGCGGCGAGCATCCGGTCGAATCCCAGCGCCATGTCGCGGTGCCGGTCTGTCTCCAAGGCGCGGAGCAGTCCCCTTCGGGCGACCTGACGTCGGCGCTCGAGCCGGCCGACAAGACCCTCGACGGCCGGCCAGTGGCGTGGATGTACGATGCGGCCCGCATGCCGGAGGCTCTCAATCTGGACGTCGAGGTCGCGGACGAGGCCCATGGATCGGGCGATCCACCTCAGACTGCCGAACGCGCGCTCCGCCGACGACGGCAGGCAGGGGCCAAAGATGAGCCATGCGGCCCGCAGCCGCCGCGTCGCAACGCGCATGTCGTGGAGGGCCTCGGGGTCGAGTCCAGCCCGTGTGCCTGGATCGTTCCAGACGTACCGTCCCCAATGACGCCGGAGGACCCGGCGCGCGGCCTCCGCACAGGTGTCGTCCGGGCGGATGTCGAGATCCTCCTCGTCCAGACACGGGGGCGGAACGTCCGCCATGGCCAGCGCCCGCTCGAGCTTCGACTCCGCGATGATGCGCCAGCCCGAGAGTTCGGACAGGCGGCGTGCGAAATGCTCCAGATCGCCGCCTGGCCCCGGGCTTTCGATTTCCACCTCCCAGAAGCGGATCCGGTGGCCGCCCGATTCAGCGAGAACGGCATCGGCGCAGAATTTGGCGCGGAGGCCGCCGGGGAGCGTGGCGTCGCATTCGCAGCGGCGGAGGGTAAGCCGAGCCATGGGGACGAGTCTCAGGGACCCGGCGACATGCCGGATCCAGCCGGCGATCCGGGTGCCCGGCACGGCGCAGGGGAACCGGGCGGGCGCGTGCCGGACGGGTTCCTCGATCTCGGGGCGTTCGAGCACGGCCGATCCGCCGCGTCCGCGCGCGGCCTTCAGGGTCAGGGTCGTGGCGCCTTTCCTGGTGCGCGACCGGAGGCCGAGGCCCGCGCGCCACAACCAGTGGTCGGGCGAATCGAGGTAGACGTCGTTCAGGACGCGGATGCGGGCAGGGCCCAACACGGCGCCCAGTTGCACGGCCAAGGCGCGGGCGCGAAGAAGCGCCCCCGCCGAGGGCGGGACGAGTTTGACCTCGCGTTCCGTCGGAAATGTCCGATCCACGGCGGCATCAGCGCGCCAGCCGCCGCAGTTGTCCCGGTTGCATGAGCCACTCGAGACGACCGCGGCCGGCGGCGGGCTCCTCCTCAAATTCCACGCAGCACACCGCTGCCTTCTTGAACGTCATGGAGAACAGGATCCGTCCCGTCATGCAGCGCTGGGCGAACTCGGCGATGTCCGGCATGTGGCCGACGACCATCACCGATCCCACGTCGAGTTCCTCGAGCCACTTCATGAACTCCGCGAAATTGCCGCCCGGCTGAAGGCAGGGGCGGGTGACGGGCGGGTGTCCGACGCGCAGTTCATCCGCGAGGATCTCCGCCGTCTGCTCGGCGCGGAGAAGCGGGCTGGTGGCGACGAGTTCCGGCTCGCAGCCGGCCTGCCGGAGCCCCCGGCCGATTTCGGCCGTCTTCTCGCGGCCCTCTTCGCTCAAGGCGCGGAGGTCGTCGTCCATCGCCGCTCCGTCTTCGGCGATCCCGTGGCGGACGAAGTAGACGAGCATTCGCAATCCCTTCCGGTTACGGTTCCTCGAAATGCGTTTCGCCAGCATAGCGGGGCGCGCGCCGCGTTCAAGTTCGAACCGCTTGGCGCTGAAGCCGGTCTGAAGCCGGGTCTTGCCGCGGAAGGGCGATGGGGCGACACTGGCCACGACAACGACGGAGGCAACGATGATGGACCGGCGGGTATTTCTGGGACGGGCGGGGCTGGCGGCGGCTGCGTGGATCGGGGGGCGCGGAACGGCGGACGCCGCGGACGGGAGGAAGCCGAATATCGTGGTCATCCTGGCCGACGACCTGACGCCGGACGGCATTCACGCGCTCGGGAACGCCGAGGTGAAGACGCCGAACCTCGACCGGCTCATCTCACGCGGCACGACCTTCACCCAGGCGCATATCCAGGGTTCATGGACGGGGGCGGTCTGCGTTGCGAGCCGCACGATGCTGATGACCGGCCTGCCCGTCTGGCGCGCACAGACTGCGGCCAAGGTTGCCGGCGCCGCGGGGCGGACATGGCCGCAGCTCATGCGCGAGGCGGGCTACGCCACATCCTTCACAGGGAAATGGCATGTGACGGGGCTCCGGTCGGAATCGGTCTTCGATCGCGTCGTGCGCGAGACGCCCGGTATGCCCAAGGACAAGAAGGAATGGTACGGCCGGCCCGTCGAGGGCCAGCCTGATCCGTTTCGGTCGTGGGACACAGCCGGGGGCGGCTTCTGGGAGGGTGGCCGGCACTGGAGCGAGGTGCAGGCCGACGACGGCATCGAACTGCTTCGGTCCGGCGCGCAGGGCGGGCGGCCGCAGTTTCTCTACCTCGCATTCAATGCGCCGCATGATCCGCGACAGGCGCCGAAAGAGTATCTCGACCTCTACCCGCCGGGCTCTGTCGCCACGCCGCCGAACTTCACGGCGGTGAATGCCGATGCGGCGGCCATGCAGTCGGGACCGACGCTCCGCGACGAGGCCCTCGCGCCGACCCCCCGCACGCCGTTCGCCATCCAGGCGCACCGCCGCGAGTACTACGCGATCATCTCGCATCTTGACGCGCAGATCGGCCGCGTGCTCGATGCGATCGCGGCCGGCGGTGAGGCGGACCATACGTGGATCTTCTTCGCTGCCGACAACGGACTCGCAATCGGCCGGCACGGCCTGATGGGCAAGCAGAACATGTACGCCCACAGCGCGCGCGTGCCTCTGGTGGTCGTCGGGCCGGGCGTCCCTGCGGGTGAACGGCGCGATGCGCCGGTCTACATGCAGGACCTGATGGCCACCGCGCTCGATCTCGCCGGCGCCCGCGCGCCGGAGGGCATGGCCTTCCGCAGCCTGCGGCCGCTGCTGGCCGATGCGCGGGCTCCGGGCCGGCAGCACATCTACTCCGCCTACATCACGGGGCAGCGCATGGTCACGGATGGTTCGCACAAGCTCGTGCTGTATCCGGCGGTGCCGCGGGCGCTGCTCTTTGATCTCAAGGCCGATCCGCTGGAGACGAAGGATCTGTCGGGCGAACCGGCGATGATGCCCGTGATGAAGCGACTGTTCTCGGCATTCCGGAAGCTGCAGGCGGAGACGGGTGACGTGCTTGACGTGGCAAAGGCTTTTCCGGAACTCGGCTGATGGCTCCGGGGGCTGCCGTCACACCCCGGGCAAGAGCGTTTGGGCGGGGTGGGGACGGGAGGGGTCGGCGTCGGCCACGGGCTGAAACGAGCGACGGTGGGCTGGACAGGGGCCCAATCGGCGGAGGGCCTCCAGATGGACGGCCGTTCCATAGCCCTTGTGCCGGGCAAAGCCGTAGCCCGGATGCCGCGGGTCCATCGCGGTCATGAGCCGGTCGCGCGTGACCTTGGCGATGACACTGGCGGCGGCGATGGAGAGGCTTAATGCGTCGCCATGGACGATGGCGCGCGAGGGGGCGGGGAGGCCCCGGACTGGCAGCCCGTCGACCAGCAGAAAATCCGCCGCCGGCCTGAGCGCCGCCGCGGCGCGGGCCATGGCGAGATGGGTTGCCCGAAGGATGTTGAGGCGGTCGATCTCAGCTACGCCGGCGCGTCCCACCCCGATGCCGACCCCGGGGAGGCCGTGAAGGATCCGGAAGAAGTGTTCGCGGCGCCGGGGCGAGAGCTGCTTGGAGTCCGTCAGCCCCTCCAGCACCTCCGGAATGCCGGAAAGGAGGGGCAGGACCACGCAGGCCGCCACCACGGGGCCGGCGAGAGGGCCGCGTCCAGCTTCATCAAGGCCGGCCACGCGCTGAAAACCGGCGGCGAACGCCTCTCGCTCGAACCCGGTCAACCGGACTACTCTTTGTTGCGGACGCGCGCGGCCTTGCCCGTGCGCTGACGCAGGTAGTAGAGCTTCGCACGGCGGACGCGGCCGCGGTTTTCGATCTCGATCTTCGCGATGCTCGGGGAATGCACCGGGAAGACGCGCTCGACGCCATAGCCGAAGGAAATGCGGCGGACGGTGAACGTCTCGGTTGAGCCGCCGCCGTCACGCGCGATGACCGCGCCGTGGAAGAGCTGGATACGCTCCTTTTCGCCTTCCTTGATCCTCACGTGAACGGCAATGCTGTCGCCGATCTTGAATGCGGGCAGCTCGTCCTTGCGTCGGTTCTCAACGTCGATCTTCTCCAACAGCCGGTTCTTCATGATCTTGCCTTTCCTTCCTGCTCATCCCTGCAATTCTTCAATTTCTGTCCGGCACAGCGCCGACCGCAAGGTCGGGCCTCCGCTGCGCCGTCCGCTCGATCGATCGCTCCCGGCGCCACCGGCGCACGGCCTCGTGGTCGCCCGACAGCAGCACATCCGGCACCTGCATGCCCCGGAACTCCGGCGGCCGCGTGTACTGCGGATACTCGAGGAGCCCCTCGCTGAAGGACTCCTCGACGGTCGCGCCCTCGCCGCCCAGCACACCCGGACGCAGCCGGACCACGCTGTCGATCACCACGGCTGCGGGCAGAACCCCGTTCGTCAGCACATAATCGCCGATCGAGATCTCGTCCGTGGCCACGCCGGTCCGAATCCGCTCGTCGACGCCCTCGTAATGCCCACACACAAAGATCAGGTGCGAGGCTGTCGCCAACTCCCGTGCGGCCGCCTGGTCGAATCGACGCCCCTGAGGTGTCATCAGGATCACCCGCGAGACCGGCGTCCGGACGGATTCCACCGCCGCAAACACCGGCTCCGGCTTCATCACCATCCCCGGCCCCCCTCCGTACGGCCGGTCGTCCGTCGTGCGGTGCCGGTCCGTCGTGAAATCGCGGAGATCGATCAACCGAAACTCCACGGCCCCCGACCGGGCGGCGCGCTTCAGCATGCTTTCGCCGAGGAATCCCTCGAGCATGCCGGGGAAGATCGTGATGACGTCAACCTGGAGGCGTCCCTCCATGGCCGGGCGCTACTCGACCACTTCCAGCATGGCGCGGCGGCCTTTGCGCGCCGCCACCGTGCTGAGGATGAGCCGGATTGCGCCCACGGTCTTGCCATTCTTGCCGATTACCTTCCCGATGTCCTCGGAATGGCAACGCAGTTCGTAGATTGCGGTCTTTTCCCCGTCCACTTCCGTGATCCGGATGTCGTCCGGATGATCGACAAGGTGACGGACGATGTATTCCAGCATTTCCTTCATGGTGCGCCCCCGTACCGTCTACGCCGTGACCGGCGCGGCCGGCTTCTGGCGCTTCAGGAGGGTGCGGACCGTGTCCGAAAGACTGGCCCCCACGCCCTTCCAATACTCGACACGAGCGAGATCGACCGAAAGGTCGTTATGCTTCTTCTTCGGGTCGTACCAGCCGATGATTTCGAGCGTCTTGCCCGCGGTGGCGCCGCGCGTATCCGCGGCGACGATCCGGTAGAACGGCTGCTTGTTGCTGCCTGCCCGATGCAGTCTGACGATGACCGCCATGCTCTTCGTACCTCTCCCCAGGGAATCCAGGATCCCCGAAGGGCCGCTGGGGGTTCCGGCGCCCGGGGAATCGAAAGCGCGTCCTTATACCACGGGGCGCGCGCAATGCAATACGAAAGACGGACAACGCGGCACCCTGCCGCCGCCGATTTCGTCCAGACGCATGCATCCGGCTCGCACCCGCTTGCTGGCATCATGAGGTACGCAACGCCCATGGTGCTTGGCGGTCGGTTCAGGTTGCCATCGTCCGCCGCTTTGCCTACGTTGGCCCCATGAAGACACTACCCACGGTGCGGTGCGGATCCCCGGAGGTTGCGAGCCGGATGTCGCGGAGGGTCTGGCTCGCCGCATCGGTCCTGGCGGTGGCCGCATCAGCGGGGCCCTCTCCCTTCCCGGGCGAACGCGGGGCGACGCTGGATACGGCGGCGCGGGACGACATTTGGGATGCGGCACCGGCGACCCCCGCGGCCCCGGCGCCGGGCAGGCCGGCGGCGCGGCGCGGACCGATGCTCGAGTTTCTGCGCCAGTCGGTGAAGGTGCCGCGGGATCAAGTCGTCGGTTTTGCGCTCTACACGCACGATCACGGCGTGCTGAAGTTGTCGGCGCAGCTCTATCCGCTCAAGCCCGACGAGACCCGCGAGGTGCGGCTCGAATTGAAGCGCGACGGGGAATGGCGCGAGGCTGCGAAGGCGGAAGTCGTCTATCCGGGCTGGAATGCGAGCTTCCGGATCGAGCCGTGGGATGCAACAAAGGACGTTCCCTATCGCGTCCGCCATGGTGCCGCGGCGGTGTTCGAGGGGCTGATCCGGAAGGATCCAGTGGACAAGGATGTCATCGTTGTCGGATCGCTTTCGTGCAACTCGAACAACGACCGCGAGGACCGCGACGACCTCGTCCGCAAGCTGAAACAGCAGGATCCCGATCTGCTCTTCTTCGCAGGCGACCAGAGCTACGACCACACGGAGCACACCGCGGCATGGCTGCTGTGGGGGAAGCAGTTCCGGGAGATCATCAAGGACCGGCCTGTCGTCGCCATTCCCGACGACCACGACATCGGTCAGGGCAACGTCTGGGGCGAGGGCGGAATCGTGGCCGATAACACCGACGGCAGTTCCGGCGGCTACTTCTATCCGGCCGAGTACATCCGGATGGTCGACCGGTGCCAGACATCGCACCTGCCCGACCCGGCGGACCCGAAGCCGATCGCGCAGGATATCGGCGTCTACTTCACCCGGCTGCGCGTCGGCGGCGTCGACTTTGCGGTGATCGAGGACCGCAAGTTCAAGAGCGGTCCCAAGGGCAAGATCCCGCAGATGGGCCCGCGCCCCGACCACATCCGCGAGGCGGGCTACGACCCGAAGAAGATCGACCTGCCGGGGCTGCAGCTCCTCGGCGACCGCCAGATCGCGTTCCTGCGCGCGTGGGGGCAGGACTGGACCGGCGCGCGGATGAAGGCGGTGCTCTCACAGACCGCATTCTGCGGTGCCGTCCACATGCACGGCTCGCGCGAGAACCGGCTGCTGGCCGATCTCGACTGCAACGGCTGGCCGCAGACCGGGCGCAACGCGGCGCTCGCGGAGATCCGTCGGGCGCTCGCGTGCCACCTCTGCGGCGACCAGCACCTGACGGTCGTGGTGAAACACGGCATCGACGAGTTCCGCGACGGCCCCTACGGCTTCACGAATCCGTCGATCATCAACAGCTACTACGGCCGCTGGTGGGAGCCCGCCGACAGGAAGCCCGGCGCGAACCCGATGCCCGGCAGCCCTCTGGAATGGACCGGCGACTATCTCGACGGGCTCTATAACCGGATCACGATGATCGCCTACGCAAATCCCGCGTTCGATACGATCCAGAAGATGGCCGACAGCCGTCGCGATCCGAAGGCGATGCTTGGCGACGGGTATGGGCTCATTCGTTTCGAGAAGAAGACCGGGAAGACGACCTTCGAGGCCTGGCCGCGCTATGCGGATCTCGGCCAGGGCGACAAGGCCCAGTACCCGGGCTGGCCGGTCGCGTTCAACATGGCCGACAACGACGGGCGCAAGGTCGCGGGGCACCTGCCCGAGGTTGTCGTCGAGGGCGCGAGGGACCCGGTGATCCAGGTGATCCGCGAATCGGATGGCGACATCCTCTACACCCGCCGCATTGCCGGAGCGTCGTTCCGCCCGCCCGTCTACGCTCCCGGCACCTACACCGTGAAGATCGGCCGTGACCGCCCCGACGGCTGGATCGCCAAGCGCGTGAAGATCGCCGGCGACGGCGCTGCCCCGCTGAAGGCGAAGGTGAAGTAGGTCCTACAGCGACCGGAGGTACTCCAGAAGATCGTCGAGTTCCTGCGGAGCAAGGTCCTTCGTGCGGCCGCGAATCTGAAGGGGGTTGAAGTCGGTGATGGTCTCGCGAAGGGTGAGGGCTTCGCCGCTATGGAGGTACGGCGCGGTGCGCCAGGCCTCGATCAGGGACGGCACGTCGTAGGCGACGCCGGCGCCGAGGCCCGGGTCGACCGTCTTCAGATTCGTGTAGAGCGGCGGCGGATGGCAATGCACGCAGCCGGCGCGGCCCATGAAGAGTGCCTTTCCGCGTCGTGCGGACGCCGTGAGCGCGCCGACCGGTTCGCCCGGAGAATGGCACTGTGCGCAGGATGCGTCGTTGGTCGCCAGCGGCTTCGCGCGCGAAGCGTCCAGTGCGGGTGACGGCACCGGGCGCAGGGCGCGCAGGTAGGCCTCGATCGCCTCCGCCTGACCCGGGCCGGGTGTCGCGAACTGGATGTGATGGATCCCGGCCCGCACGGCCATGCCCGCGTCGCCCCGCACGCCGCGCCACATGACCGGCGGCGTCACGGCGGAGAGCAGCAGGCTCTTCGTGTTCTTGGTGTTGCCGGCGCCGTCGTTGAGGAGATCCCAGTAGAGCGCATCGCTGCGCGCGTCCGGGTGGCAGCTCGCACAGCTCTGCCACTGCTGGAGGCACAGCGTGGCATCGTGAAAGTGCTGCTCGCCCAGTCGCTCAAGGGGCGGGGACGCGGATTCTGCAGACAGCGGCACGGCGGTCACGGCCGGTTCGCGGCCGCGCAGGTCGATGCGGGCGAGCGAATCCGAGAAGAAGCCGGCGACATGGACGATGCCCTCCCGTTCGATCATCGCCCTCGGTCCGTTGAGCGGCAGAGCGACGCGGGTGCGGATGCCGTCGAGCAGGGCGGGATTCCATGCATCCGGAAGACCGGTGGGCGGCGGTCCCGCGGCGAGACGGGCGAGCAGGGCCGGAAGATCGATCACGCTCAGTTCGTGCGTGCCGGCATGCGTGACGAGGAGTCGCCGTCCGTCGCCGCCGAACGCGACGGCCCAGGGGTTCGCCGCGCCGCGCCCGGGTTCGTCGAGAATCACCGTGGCCCTCCAGGTGCAGGTGGACGCGTCGAGCAGCGACACAGCGTTGCGGTTCATCGCGCCGTTCTCGATGCGCCACGCGGGGATCATGTAGCGGCTGACGAGATGCGTGACGGCGACGTGCCGGCCGTCCGGCGACACCGCAATTCCGCGCAGGCTCTGGCTGCCGTTGGGGAGTTCGATGGACGCTGTCACGCGCGCCTCGCGGAGGTCGATCACGGACACCTCGGCCGCCATCTCCGGATGCTCGTCGTCGAGGAAAGGGCGAACCTCGGGCAGGAGATTGGCGACGAAGAGGCGGGCTCCGTCGGGCGAGACGGCCATCGCGACAGGCTCGCGGACGACTCGCACGCTCCTCTGCGCCCCCGTGGCGGGGTCGACGAGGCGCACGAGGTTCTCGAAGCGGTTCGCGACGCACAGTGTGCGGCCGTCCGGCGTCAGTGCCAGTGCGCCCGGCATGTGTCCGGCCTCCGCGATCGTGCGTACCGCACCGGTGTCGAGATCCACGCGCAGCAGGCGGCCCGCGGGAACGGCGGTCGAAACGTATGCCGCCGCGCCTCGCACGGCGAGGCCGCCGGGTTCGGCCGGCAGCGGGATGGCTCGGACCACCATCCCCCGCGCGGCGTCGGCCCCGAGCAGGCGGCGGCCGTTTGCGCAGAGCACGACGATGCGTTCTCCCGCGGTCTGTGCCAGGGCGCACGGACCGTCCGGCCCCTGCGTTCGTGCAGGACTGGCCACCCCGGCAACTCCGAGGAAGACCGCCAGAAGATGGATCGCGTGCCGCATGGCTTTCAAGCATAGCGGATCCGGGCGAGGATGCTGCCACAGAATTGCGCGTTGGTCCGGGGGTGAGGTACACTTGCCGACAATGTCGACGGACGTTCATCAAACGGCGAAGCCGGTCTGGCCGCCCCGCGGACTGACGGGGCTGCTGGCGCGCCGCGTCGTACCCGCGGGCGCCGACCCGTCGGCGACCGACGCCCGCCAGGCGCTGGGCGAGTTCGAAGGCTATCTCAGCACGGGCATCAGCATCGTGTTGAGCGTGTCGAAGGCAGCGCTGGGCATCTTCTCCGGCAGCGTCTCCCTGATTGCCGATGCGGTGAACAACGCGGCGGACATCGCCAGCAGTCTTGTGATCGCGTTGAGCTGCCGTTTCTCGCGGAGGCCGGGCGACCGGAAGCATCCGTTCGGCCATGGTCGGCTGGAGACCGTGGCGGCGCTCGTCCTGTCGATCCTGCTGATCGGGGTCAGCCTCGAGGTCGCGAGTTCCGGTGTCCGGCGGCTGATCAACCCCGAGCCCTGTACGGCGCCGCCGTGGCTGCTGGGGGCGTTGGGCGTCACCGTGATCGTGAAGGCGTGGCTGGCGCTCTTCGCGCGGATCCTCGCGCGCGCCACCCGTTCGCAGGTGCTCGATGCGGACGCGTGGAACCACACGTTCGACATCGCCTCGACGGCGCTGGTGCTGCTGGCGATGGTTGGTGCGCGCATCGGATGGACGCAACTCGACGGTTGGGCGGCGCTGGGCGTATCGGGGTTCATTGCGTGGACGGGCGTCCGCTACACGAGGACGGCGCTTAGCACGCTGATCGGCGAGGCACCCACGGCCGCCGACCTTGCCCGGGTCCGGGGCCTTGCGGCCTCCGTGCCCGGCGTTCGCGGCGTCCACGATGTGATCGTCCATGCCTACGGCGACGTCCGGCTCATCTCGCTCCACATCGAGGTCGATGCCGATCTAACCGTGACCGCCGCCCACACCCTCGCCGAGCATGCGGAGATGCGTGTCGCCGAGGTGACGGGCGCAAAGGTGATCGCCCACACAGATCCGGTCGACCGCAGCCATCCTGACTACGGCGAGGCGGAGCGGTTCCTGCGGGGCCTGGTCGACGCCCACGGCGATGTTTCCGGGTTCCACGACCTGCGGCTGACGGGGCCGGCGGGCGGCTACGACATGGCGGTCGATATCGTCATGCACCCGGAGGTTCCGTCCGATGGATTTCACGACGAGTTCGCCAATCTCCGCGACCGTCTGCGCAGCGGCCTGTCGGCGGCGAGGAACCTGGACATCGGCATCGAGACGGAGGGCGGCAGCGAACACGAGCAGCGCCGCACCTACGCACCATGAGCGGAGGCGCGACCACGGCGCCCCGGGGGCGGACCGTCGAGACCGACGCCGAGGTGCGCCGGTTTGTCGACTATCTCGAGGTCGAGCGGAACGCCTCGGCGCACACGCTCGACGCCTACCTGACCGACCTCCAGCAGTTCGCCGACCTGATCTGGGGCGCGGCCGCCGCGCCGCCGCTGGCCTGGGCGTCGTGCGACCGCTTCTCCGCGCGCCGGTTCCTGGTGGGATTCCAGAAGCAGGGATTGTCGCCCGTGACGACGGCGCGCAAGGCCTCGAGCCTGCGCGCGTTCTTCCGGTTCCTGCTTCGCGAGGAGGTGGTCGCGGCGAACCCCTTCGCTTCGGTCCATCTCCCCCGGCGGGAGCGCCTGCTGCCGAAGGTGCTCACGGTGGCCGATGCGGGCCGGTTGCTGGACGCGCCGGCCCGGCTGGCCGCGGCGGCGATGAAGGACGAGACCCTGCCCGAGCGCCGCCGGTGGATCGAATACGCCGCCGCGCGCGATGCGGCCATCCTCGAGCTTCTCTACAGCACCGGCATGCGCATCGCCGAATGTGCGGGGCTTCGCGAAACCTCGCTGGATTTCCTGTCCGGCGTGGCGCGCGTGCTCGGCAAGGGAAAGAAGGAGCGGCTTTGCCCGCTCGGCAACCCGGCGATCCGCGCCCTGCGCAAGGCCCTTGACCTGCGCGATCTGGCGTTTCCCGACCTGCCGCGCCGTGACAAGCCATTGTTCGTGGGCCACACGGGCGGGCGGCTGACTCCGCGATCCGTCCAGCGGATGCTGAAGCCCTTCCTGATCGCCGCCGGGCTGCCCGCGGACATCACGCCGCACACGTTGCGGCACAGCTTCGCGACGCACCTGCTCGACGCCGGGGCCGACTTGCGCAGCGTGCAGGAGTTGCTGGGCCACGCCAGCCTGTCGACGACGCAGCTCTACACCCACGTCTCGATCGAGCGGATGCGCGAGGTCTACGAGAAGGCCCACCCGAAGGCGTGAGTGTCGCGCGGCGTTACGGGCCGAGGGTATAGGTGCCGGTATTGGCCGGAACGGCATTCCCGGATCCGTCATCCACGTAATGGACGAACCGCCCCCCGCCGTCGCTGGTCGGCATCAGGCGAAGATAGAGGGCGGACGGTGCGGTGCTGCCGCCCAGTTTTCCGGAGAATTGGATCGGCCACAGGTACCCGTAGTAGATCTGCGGCTCCCAGTAGTAGCCGGGGATGGTGCCGTACTCCACTCCATAGGAATAGGTTCCCCCGCTTGCCGCATTGAACTGGACATAGATGAGCGCACCGATGTCGAAGAACAGGCCGAGGAGGCGGTTCCGCAGGCTGACCGGGGCGTAGGGATACTGGACCTGTGCCACAGAGAAGAAGCTCCGGCTCATGCCCGCAACATCGACCGATATCGGAGCACTCGTGGGTACGGCGCCCTCGTAACCGAGGTTGAACGACGACCATACGGCGTCGGGAAGGTTCGTCGTCATGTGGAGAAAATGCTGGGAGAAGAGCGTGCGGGGGAACGACAGCGTCACGGTGTTCGTCGCGGCCGCCATGCCGAGGTCGAGGCTTCGGACGACCGGGAGCTTCTGCGTTGCGATGCTGAATGCCGCGGCGGCAGCGCCGACGCGGCGGATGACGACGTTCGAGATCACCACCGGTGTCAGCGGCGTCTCGCCCCCCCCGGTGTCGACCGCGTTGATCGCGTTGACGACATCCATGCCCGACTCCACCCGACCGAACACGGAATGGACATCATTGAGCCACGCGGTGGCCGCCACGGTGACGAAGAACTGCGAGCCATTGGAGTCCGCCCCCGAATTGGCCATCGAGAGAACCCCAGGCCCGTCGTGGCGCAGCAGTGTGCTGAACTCATCCGGAAATGTGTATCCGGGGCCGTCCGTGCCCAACGCGTTCCTCGATCCGCTCTGGTTCATGAACCCGGCCATCACGCGGTGGAACAACAGCCCGTGGTAGAATCCGTTCGTCCGCACGGCCCCGTTGGCCGTGTCCAGCCAGGCCCGCTGCCCGGTGGCCAGCCCGATGAAGTTCGCCACGGTGCGGGGGGCGTTGGTGTAGTCAAGGCGGCAGGTGAAGGCGCCCATGCTGGTCTGGAAATCGGCGAAGATGCCATTCGTCTGGCCCGCCACGGGGCCGGCGCCCCCGAGTGCCATGCAAAGCCCCGCCACCCATGCTCCCCGCCGAATTCCGTGAATCATGCGGGGAGAATAGCGTCCCTCCGGCCGGTTGACAACGAGTCCGCCTCCGCGCAGATCGGCGCGCCAGCCCCTCGCGGAGTCAGTCGGGTTTGCTGGGCGATCGCATTCATGGTCGTGTCAGCAGCAGGATGCCATCGCCATTGAACGGGGCCTTGAACTCGCACGCAGGACCGCCGTCGACGGCGGGGCCGTTGTGCCAGTGGCCGGTGCGCGGATCGAACCAGCGCGCGCGCCACACGCCGGACTGCAGGTCGAGGCGGCAGGCGGCGGGCGCCTCACGCACGTTGGCGGCGTCGGGCTTCGGCCCGTCGGCGTTGGCGACGTAGACGATCACGGTGTGCGGTCCGGCGGCGACCTTGGTGGCGGCCGGATCGCCGCCGGCCATCGCGTCGGCAGGCTCGAGACCGACCAGGGTCAGCCCGGCGTCGGTGAAGAAGCGGCGTATGCGGGGGAAGTCCGCGGCGCCGTCGTCGAGCGCGCCCTCGCGCACGGCCGTGAGGTAGCCGCGCACGCCGTTGGTGCGGCTGCCGTCATGGGGGAGGTAGGTGTTGAGGCCGCCGTAGGTCGCGTGGCCGCCGCTGAGGAGGCTCGCCCACATCATGCGGCGGAAAAAGAAGCGGTCGTGTTTCGGCGAAATGTAGAGTCCGTAGCGATCCTCGTCGAGAACCACGGGGTCGTCCTTCGACCGCGCGCGGTATTCAAGGATCCGCACGCCTGCGATCTGGTCGCGATCCTCGAGCGTGACGATGTCCGACCATTCCGCGTCGGCGAACGAGTAGCCCTCGAACCGGCGCTGGTGGTTGGTCAGCAGGGTGCCCCATGGCTCGCGCGCCCGCATGTCGCGGCCGATGCGGTCGATGATCGCCGGCGGAACGTTGTTTGGCCCCGGCTTCGCGGTGATGAAGCGGTCGTTCGAGATGCACCAGTGGACATTCGGGAAGGCGGAGAAGCGGGCCTGTGCGTACCGTGCCACAAGATGCGCCATGCGGTCGCCGTTGCCGTAGCGGAGGAGTTCGGCGGCGTCCTCGCCGTAGAGGATGAACTGGATCTGCAGGCGCGGATGCCGTTCCAGCGCGTACAGGAGCCGCTGCTCCATCTCGTTCCAGAAGGGGAGGTCGAGGGCGCCGCGGTCGCTCGTGAAGTACGCCTCCACGCCGCCGCGGCTGCGGCAGGTCCACGCGCGGATCTTCGTGAACCCGGCCTCCGCGGCCTCGTCGAGGTAGGCCTTCCATTCGGGCTCGGTGTCGACGAGGAACCGGTAGCCGGTGTCGCCGATGTGCAGGAACCACTCGCCGTTGTCGAAGGCGAACTGGCGGGGATCGCCCGGGTGCTTCCGCAGCTTGCCCGGAAGGTCCGCCGGCCGCACCGTGAACGCACCGGAGCGGCCGTGGAGCGCGGGCCGATTGGCGACGCTCCGCCATTTCCAGGTTCCGGGCTGTGCGACGTAGGCGCGGCATGACCATGTGTTCGTGCCGGCGAAGAAGCCCTCGGCCACAACCTCGGTGCCGTCGGGCCGCGTGAAGACAACGCGGAGGTCGACGCCGAACCAGGGATCCGCCGCCGGTTCCTTCGCCGTGAAATCGACCTGCCAGACGCCGCGCTGCAGCGCCTCGGCGCCGCTCGAAAGCACGGCGATCGGACCGCAGCCGGGAACGCCGAGGGCCGGCGGTGCGGCGGCGTGGGTGACGAGGGAGGCAGCGGCGTACAAACCGGCCACTCGAAGGACGGTCAGCGGGCAGCGATACATGCGTTCAGACCTCCCACCCGGGCCGGTTGACGCGGGTCATGAGATCGTTTGCATCCTTCGAGTTGGCGAACGAGAACTTCTCCGTGTCCCACCGAAGCTTCCTGTTCACGCGGAGGGCGATGGTGCCGAGCAGAATCGTTTCGGCGAACGGATAGACGGCCTCGAAGCTGGCGTCCGACGGCGGCCCGCTGCGGCAGGCGCGGACGAACTGGTCGAGTTCGGCGGCGGGGCGGGGCAGGGTGGCGGGCGGGGCCTTGAAAGCCTCCATGCGGGCCTTGGGTAGAAGCCGCGGCTTTGCGCCGTAGAACTCCGCGAGCAGCTTCCCCTCCGTGCCGACGAACAGCATGCCCTCCGGCGGTATCTCGAGTCCGTCGGCCTCGAGTTCGGCGAGCAGGGGCGGACGCAGTCCGCCGTCGTACCAGCTCAGCGCGACCGGCGGCCGGGCGCCGCGCGCGGGAAACTCCCAGCGGACAAGCGAGGCGTGGGGATGCGCGACGTGCGCATCCTGGCGGCGCCAGCGGTAGCCCTCCATCCGCCACACCTGACTGCGTGTGGCTTCGACGGTCCGCGGCGAGCCGAGGTCCAGCACCTCGAAGATCTGGTGGAAGCTGTAGTGCCCCATGTCGCCGAGCGCCCCGGTGCCGAAGTCGTACCAGCCGCGGAAGACGGTGTGCGCGTACGCCGGGTGATAGGGCCGGTCCGCCGCGGGGCCGAGCCACAGGTTCCAGTCGAACCCGTCCGGCACGGGCGGCGTGCCCGCAGGCGGCTCGGTCATGCCCTGGGGCCAGAAGGGTCGCGTCGACCAGTTGTGCACCTCGTGAACGGCGCCAATCGCGCCGGCATCGATCCACTCGCGCATCGACGGCGTGTCCGTCTGGTTCGCGGCGCAGAAGAGGTGCGTCGCGGCCCCGGTCTCGCGGGCGATGTCGCGCACCGCGCGCACCTCGGCGAGCACGTTGGAGAGCGGCTTGTGGGTGATGACGTGAAGTCCGTGACGCATCGCCATCACCGCGATCACGCCGTGGAGGTGTTCCGGCGTCATGATGTAGACCGCGTCGAGGCCGGTCTCCTTCGCCAGCAGTTCGCGCACATCGGCGTAGGCGCGGCACAGGTCGCCGCCGCCGTGCTTGGCGTAGTGGCGATCGACGATCTGCCGTCCGGGCTCGCGTCCGCACAGTGCGCCGCGCGCGCCCTTCGCCCAGCCGGGATCGCCGAGGAACTTCCGGATCCGGTTGTTCAGTTCGTCGCCGCCGTAGTCGGGATAGTCGTCGCTCTGCAGCATCGGATCGCAAACGGCGACGATCCGCACGCCCGGATGCTCGAGCGCGCCCGTCAGTTGTCGGAACCCCTGCGTGCCGCAGCCGATATAGGCGATGCGGACCGGCCGGTCGGCAGGCACGGGCTTCGCGACGGCCGCGGCGGGGCGCGGTACGAGGGCTGTCGCCGCGGACACGGCGCCGGCGACCGCGAGGAACCGGCGGCGCGTGACGGGAGGGTGGATGGTGGAGGATGCGGTGTTCACGGGGTCTCCTTCCCTTGGCCGGGCGGACGGGACGTTACCTTGAGATGACAGAGGCGGCGCGATGGCAGCAGGAACGAGGCATGGGCGCGGGGGCCGGTGACGCGGAGCGTGGTGCGATGGAGTGCCGGGCCGTCGGGCGCGTCCGCGCCGACCAGGACCATCTCATACTCGCCCGGTGCGAGGAGGAAGAACTCGGCGGACATCTCTCGCGGCTTTGCACCGAAGTGGAACAGGTCGGCTGCGAGGGAGGTGCGGCCGGATTGTGTGACCAGTGCGGCGATGTCGCGCGGCGGGGTGAGCCAGCGCACGGCATTCAGCGGGAAGACAAGTGGATTGCCCGGATCGCCGGATGCGGTCTCGTAGAGCACCTCCGGTGACGGCGAAGGCGGCGCGGGCTTGTCGAGGTGGGCGAGGTAGTTCCTCGTGAACGAGATCACCCGATCAGTCCAGCGCATCTCGCCGGTGTAGCCCTCCCAGTTCGACCGGAAGGCCTCCGCATTTCGACGGAGTGCGTCCTCCATCGGCCGCAGGTCACCGGTCATCCGGTAGCGGGCGTAGCCGGAGGCGTCCTCGCGGAGGAGCGCATCGTACTGTGTGTCGCCGGTCAGGAAACGGTATTTCGCCAGGGCATCGGCCAGGAACCCGCGCATGTTTCGCGCGCACCATGCCTCCGAGCCGGGGTCGCCCGCGGACGATTTCGGATGCTTCAGCCGGATGGCGGCCATCGAGCGGAGCGGCGCGAGGTAGGTCTCGTCGCGCGTCATGTGGTGGGCGAGGAGCAGGGTGGAGGCCATGAGCCGGGTGGCGCCGGGCCAGTTGTAGAGGGCGTCGTTGTGGCTGTCGGAAAACGGATGCCACCAGGGTTCGCCGGGCAGACCGATCGCGCCGTCGGGCCAGCGAACGGCCGAGGGCAGCACGCCCGCGGGCTTGCCGTTGCCCTCGCGGGCCGCGGCGTCGACCCAGAGCTTGAGCCAGTCGCCGAAGAGGGCTGTCAGTTCCGGGGCGCCGGTGCGCTGCCAGTAGAGCAGGGCGGGCTGGACGATCGACGGGTGATAGACGGTGTCGAACGCCCGGTGTGCGTTGGTGTCGACCTTGTCGACGCTGAAGTAGATGGACTTGAATTGCAGGAAGCCGTGCTCGTTGCGACCGGTCCATCGGTCCCGCATGAGATGCGCGAGCCGGAGCGCGCGCTGTTGCCACACGGGGTCGTCGGGTTTCAGGTGCATCATCGGGAGGATGGTGTCGGTCGTGTCCTCGTTCGAATGCTCGACGTCGGTCACGCGTGACGTGAAGCCCTCGCGCATGTGGGGTTGCCGGAAGATACCGCTCGATATGCGCTCCTGCGCGGCGTTGACGACCGGGTCCTCGAAGGCGACCAGAACGGGCGTCCACCAGCGCCACATCTCCACGTCGTCGCCCCAGCCGCCGCCGAACTGCCCGTCGGGGAGTTGCCGTTCGGCGATCCACCAGTGAATCACGTCGGCGAGTTTCTCCAGCCCCTCACGCTGCAGGTTGGCCCAGGCGGGCGCGCGATCGTCGGACGGGATGGTGCGCGGCCACGGGATCGGCTCGCCGAGATACATGCGGACGACCCGGTTCTCCGGGAAGGCCTGCCGCGTCTCCTCGAGAAGGCGCCTCGCCTCACCGTAGTAGCGGTCGCGGGTCTCCTTCACGCGGAGCAGGGGGCCGCTCTGGACGACGCGCCAGATCAGCATGCGACCGCGGTAGAGGGCCCAGATCGGACGCAGCGGCGAGTTCTCCGACATTTCCGGCGGGAGCACCGGGCCTTCGCCGGCGGGCTGCACCTTGCCGGAGATGAACCGGCACAGGTAGCCGTTCTCCGCCGCACGGCTCGCATCGTTCGTCGCACGCGACCGGCCGTCGGCCCAGTCGGCCACAACCGGAAGCAGCCGGTCCAGGTCCGCCCGCAGGGACGCGTTCAGGTCCTCGTTCGTCAACTCGCGGAGAAGGGCCAGACGCTCCTTCTCGTTTTCCGTCGTCCCGGCGCGTTGGATGAGGCCGGCCGCGCGCGGGACGGCGCCGTCCGTGGCGGCCGCGACCGTGACGGCGCGGCCCGCGGTGGCGGCGAGGAACGCGAAGACGAGGTTCCTGGTTTGGACGGACATCCGGTGCATGGCGATGGGTCTCCGCGGCGAGAGTGGCACGGCCGGGGGACAGGCTCAAGGCGCGGATTGACCCGGTCCGGCGGGCCGCGCACACTCGCGCCATGAAGAAGCGGGCGGACGACCGGCCGGGGTGGGATGAGTACTTCATCGACATCGCACACGTTGTGGCGAGGAGATCGAACTGCTCGCGTCGCCGCGTCGCCGCGCTGATCGTCCACGAGCGGCGCATCATTTCCACCGGCTACAACGGCACGCCGCGCGGCATCCGCAACTGCTTCGAGGGCGGCTGCCCGCGCTGTGCCAGCGGCGCGGCATCGGGCGAGCGCCTCGGCGACTGCATCTGCGCCCATGCCGAGGAGAACGCGATCGTCCAGGCCGCCTACCACGGCATCCCGGTGCGCGGCGGCACGCTCTACTGCACCACCAGCCCGTGCCTGATGTGCTGCAAGATGATCGTCAACGCGGGCATCGTGGAGGTCGTCTATGAGGAGGAGTACAAGTTCTCCGCGCAGGCGCGCCAGTTGCTCAAGTCCGCCGGCGTGAAACTCCGCCGCTTCCGGCGGGGCGGTAGCCCGTAGGGATTGGAGGCGGAGGGCGGGGGCCGGGAGCCGCGCCGCCGCTCCGTTCCTTCATGTGCCCTGCAACTTGTCGGATCACGTCGTCCAGCCGTGCCAAGAGCTCCCCGTCAACCGCTTTCGCCCTCAACGCTTGGAGTGCCTCCAGCGCCTCTTCTGGAGTGGAAAAGCTCCATTCAGGTCGGGGGTGTTCGGGCGTCCCATCTTGAATCCCGGGATGAGAAGTCACCCCCCGGTCGGGATTCGGCGCACGTCGCAATCGCTGCGGAGGACCATGCAGTTGAGCAGCAATTCCGCCGGCTTCCCATTCCCTGCGCACGGCCGCAGGTGAGATGGGCGGAGCGTCCGTACCCGTGGGATCCGGGGTAGGGCCGGGCCGCCGGCCCGGCCGAACGGGAGCCCACGCGAGCAACTTCGTATCGTTCGCAGGATCGGAGATGCGCCCGTGTCAGGCGCCCAGGTAGGATGAGAGAAACACGACGCCGAAGGCGACGAGGAAGGCGAGGCCGGACCATGCGAGGATCCGCAGCCAGCGGCCAGGCCGGAAAGCCGCCGGGAAGCCGGGGACGGTGACGGCGCGCAGGTTGAGCCAGGCCAGGACGGGGGCGGTCAGGAACGCGGTGACGGCGGCGAAGCCGACCATGGTCTTGCAGGCAGCGTCCCTGCCGTGCTCCGGGAGGGCGGCGCCTGCGACCGTCACCTGGCCGCGGCGGCGCGGGCCAGTTGGACCAGCGCGGCGTCGGCGAGGACCAGCGCGGCCATGGCCTCGACGATCGGCACGGCGCGCGGGACGACGCAGGGGTCGTGCCGCCCCTTGGCCTCCAGCACCGCGGGATTGCCGTCGAAGTCGGCCGTCTGCTGCGCCTGACCGATCGTCGCCGGGGGTTTGAACGCGACGCGGAAGAGGATGGGCTCGCCGTTCGAGATTCCGCCCTGCACGCCGCCGCTGTGATTGGTGGACGTGCCGAGCCGGCCGTCCTTGCGGACGAACGGATCGTTGTGCGCCGATCCGCGCATGCGCGCCCCGGCGAAACCCGAGCCGATCTCGAAGCCCTTCGTGGCGGGGAGCGAGAGCATCGCCTGTGCAAGCCGCGCCTCGAGTTTGTCGAAGACCGGTTCGCCCCAGCCGGCGGGGACGCCGCGGCAGACGCACGACACGACACCGCCGATCGAGTCCTTCGCCTCGCGCGCCGCGTGGATCGCCGCCTCCATCGCCGTGGCACAGGCCGGGTCCGGACACCGCGTGATGTGGGCGTCGACCACGGCTCGCGTGATCCGGTCGGCGTCCGCCTCGGGGGCGGTCACTTCGCCCGCCCCGCTGACCCATGCGACGATCTCGATGCCGTACGATTCGCGCAGCCACTTCTCCGCGACGGCCCCGGCCGCGACCCGGCCGATGGTTTCGCGGGCGCTGGAGCGTCCGCCGCCGCTGGAGGCCCGCGTGCCGTACTTGATCTGGTAGGTGAAGTCCGCGTGAGAGGGGCGGGGGACCGCGGCCATCTCGCCGTAGTCGCCGGGACGCTGGTCCTGGTTGGCGACGGAGAGAGCGACCGGTGTGCCGAGCGTGAGGCCGTTCTCGACACCGGCGAGGATGACGACGCGGTCCTTCTCGTCCCGCGGCGTCGAGATGCCGCTCTGCCCGGGCCGGCGCCGGTCGAGCTGCGGCTGGATGTCCGCCTCGGACAGGGCCATGCGCGGCGGACAGCCGTCGACGACGCACCCCACGGCGCGGCCGTGGGATTCACCGAATGTCGTGACGCGGAACAGCGTGCCGAAGGAACTGGACATCACGGGGCTCCGGGGCCGGGCGTTGCAGGAGTCGCAGCCGGCGTGGTCGGCGCCGTGGGCGCGGGGGCCGGTGCGGGCGATGGGGGTGGAACGGGTGCGGGGGGCGGTGTCGGGGCGGCGGCGGGCACAGCCGCAGGCTTGGGCGGCGCTTCATCCAGGGTCTTCCGGGCGCGTTGCGCGCTTTCAAAGAAGGACAGGTGCGTCTGCAGATCCTTCCGCACCTCGGAATCCTGGACCATCGCGATGGCTTCCTTTTGCGTCGCGATCGCACGGTCGGTCAGTCCAATCGTGTGATAGACCATCGCCAGTGTGTCGAGGACGGCCGGATCCTTGTTCTCCGTGATGGCGGCGGCCTTGCGGGAAGCCGCGAGCGCGATCTCAAGATCGCGCAGTTCGATCGGAAGGGGCGAGGGGGCGGCCAGGCTCCAGGCAAGATCGTTCAGTTCCTTCGGCGAGTCGGCGAAAACCTGCAGCATCTTCCGGTGGTGGGCGCGAACGCCGTCGATGTCGCCCTTCTCGGAGAGGAGCCCCACGCGCAGTTGGTGGAGTTCCATGCGCTTCGGGTCGCCGGCGAGAATTTCGTCCGCGATCTTGAGGGCCTGGTCGAAGTTCTGGGTCTGCAGGGCGCCGGACAGCTTCTCCTGCATCTCCTCCTGCTTCTTTCGCCTCGCCGGGTCGTAGGTGCCCTGCAGAACGTCGACGAGGGCCTCGCGCATGCCGTCCATCGGGTGGCCGGACCATACGATGACGCCGTTGGTGCTGACGATGAAGGCGTGAGGGATCCCCTCGACATCCTTCATCCACGTCGCCGTGGTCGTCTTCTTCGGGTCCAAGGCGATGCGATAGGGCATCTTCATCGACTCGACGAACGGCTTGACCTTCGCCTCGTCCTCCTGCGTAACGCCCACGATGACGACGCCCTTGTCCTTGAACTCCTTGGAGATTTCCGCGAGGTGCGGCGCGGTGGCGCGGCAGGGGCCGCACCACGTCGCCCACATCTCGACGATGTAGGTTGTCTTGCCGTCCGGCTTGGACGGATTGACGGCCTCGCCGTTCATCCAGCCGGCCATGCCGTCCAGCGACGGCGCCTTGTCGCCAAGGTCGACCGCCATGGCCGCCGCGCCAAGCCCCAACGAAATCGCCAGAATCGCAGTCAGTTTCATGCCTGCACTATACCAGATATGCGCCGGAATGCGCGGGGACAGAGCAGCCGACGGCGGAGAACACGGAACACGGAACAGGCGCGAAGCACGAAGGCGGGAAGGCTTCGAACCGGGACGGAATCTTCGGCGACCATCCTTTTCTCTCTGCGATCTTTGCGTCTTTGTGTCATCCCCGCCGGTGGAGGACGAACGAAGCTGGACTACCGTTCGGCGGTGAGAGGAACGGGTTTCGGCCAGAAGCTCTGCCAGTAGGCGGCGTCGGTGGTGTAGGGATTCACCGGGTCGGTGTCCTTCAGGTCTGCGGGGAGGATGCCGAAGCGCTGCATTTCGCGGAGATAATGGAGGTTCGGCCGGAAGCCGGGCATGTCGAAACGCTTGTACTTTTCAAAGGAGCGGGCCGAGGCCGCGATGGCGGCGAGGATGGCCTTGTAGTCGGGATCGCCGGTCGTGGCGAATCCCTTGTCCTTGCAGAGGCCCAGTCCGCCCGCGGCCTTGGCGAGCGGGGCGCGGAGCAGGATCGACTGGTCGGGCTTGTCGAGGTTGCACATGTAGTCGGGGTGTCCGAACGACCACGCCTTGATCGGCTGGCCCTTCCGATCCTTCGCGTCGTGCAGATGGCATTCGGCGCAACGGCGAAGGTTGCCGTAGGGGAGGCTCAGCGGTGCCGTGCCGCAGCCGAGGGCCGCGTAGGTGCCGGGATAGGTCGCGCTGCTTTCGATCCACAACCGCAGGAGGGTCGACTCGCGCGGGTCGAGCTTCACGCCCTGATGGCCGGAGGTCGCCACCTGGAGGAGCTTGCTGGCCGACGATCCGAGGGTGCGCGGGGCGTAGTTGCTCTGGGGGCGGTTCCGGCCGTCCGCGATGAGGCCGCGCCGGGTGATGTTCTGGTAACTGACGCAGTAGCGTTCGGTGTGCCCGCCGCTGAGGTCGAGCTTTGCCGCGTAGCGCTCGGGGCCGTGGCACTTGATGCAGTGGCGGTCGAGGATCGGCTGCACGTCGCGCGGGAAGTCGAGGACATCCGGGATGCCCTCGAACCGCTCGATCCGGCTGGGCGCGCGGCGCATGGCCATCCGGATTCCTTCCGGCTGGGCGGTCGCCGTGCGGTGCTCGTGGCAGCCGACGCAGCCGGATCTCTCGCCGGGCTGCACGATGCACCAACTCTGCATGCGCTTCACGGACAGATCCTTCTCATCGAGCGCCACGAAGAAGAGCGGCCGGAGGGCCGGGGCCTCGAACCGGGCCGAACCGTCCGGCTCGACGGGGACCGTGCCGACGATCCGGGCCAGCGAGAATGAGCCGCCGATAGTCAGCGGCTCCATGCCGCCCGAGAAGTTGACGGGCTTGGGCAGCGGTTCGAGGATGAGCAACTTGCGGATCTCGCCCGGCTTCACGCCTTCCATGTTCCGGCCGGTGTGGACGTCGGAGAGGAAGAACTCGCCGGTGGACTTGGTCCGGTCGACCCGGTCCATGATGACCGCCTCGCGGGCGCGGGGGATGATGGGGCGGGGCTCGTGGAGGGCGCGCCGCGGCTCCATCTTTGCCTCGGCGTCGGACAGCCGGTGCAGCACTTCCCGCGCGCCGGTGCCGTCCATGACCGTGATGCCCTCGTTGTCGGCAACAAGGAAGCAGTTCGTTCCGAAGGCCCACGGGTCGCGGATGTCGGTGCGCGTGCCGATCGTGCGTGCGGATTCGCGGCTGTCGGGGCCGAGGCGGCTGTCGACGAGCGTCAGGCGGCCGCGGTGCTCCGGGGCGCCGTGGCCGGGCGAGAACGAGGCGACCACCAGCGGGAATCCGTCCACCGGCTTCGCATCGAGCATCGAGTTTCCGGGATTCAGGTTCCCGAAGAACGTCATTTGCTGCGAGCCGTCGGGGTTCATCGTCCAGAGGTGGTGATAGTCGAGTTGCGAGCGGTCGATGTACTCCCACCGCATGTAGACGATGCGGCCGTCGGGCAGGGGCCACGGGGTGTTCTCGTGCTCGGGATTGGGGGAGAGCATGGTGACGTTCGAGCCGTCGGCCTCACAGCGGTAGATCGCGCCAACCCGGCTGTGCCAGCAGTTGACGAAGCGGCGGCAGCGGCTGGAGACGAAGACGATCCGCCCGTCGGGCAGGTAGCTCGGCTCGACGTCGTCGTCCTGGCCGTCCGTGAGCTGCCGCAGTCCCGTCCCGTCGAGGTTGATCTCGTGGAGGTGGTAGGTGTGGCTTCCCCCGCGGCGGAAGGAGAACAGGATCTTCTTCGCGTCGTAGTGGACCTGCGGATCACGGATGCCGCCCTTCTCATCCTCAAGGATCGTCGTGATCGCGCGCGTCCGCAGGTCCATCCGGCACAGCCGCGCGCCGTCGCCGTAGGCCCAGTAGACGCCGTCCTCGCACTTGAAGGCGCGGTCCTTCGGATCGGGCAGGTCGCTCGCGTAGTTGCCGAAGTTCGCATACCAGTGATCGCGGCCCGACACGCGGACGGAGAACACGATCTCCTTCACGTGCTTCATCGGTCCGGCCAGCGCGCGGTCGATGAGCCCCGGGGTCTCGGCGCCGGGCTTCGGCGGAGCCGGCTT
>CAYRFK010000022.1:34938-36891 GCA_964423465.1 uncultured Verrucomicrobiota bacterium
CTGAGTGTCGTTCTTGTCATGGAGGCTCCGCGGTCAATTCCACTGAACGAATCGCGCGGATTGCTATTGCACGAAAGGCGCCGGCTTGGCAATCGGGTTCTTTCGCGGCTACAACAGGCCGCCCACCAGGATGCCGGCGAGGATCGCGGTGGCCCCGAACTTGAGGGCGATGACGACGATCTTGGCAAGCACCGTGCCCCAGGCGATGTGCGCGGCATTCGCCTTTGCGCGCCGGCTCTCGATCCAGTACGCCCCGGCGAAGGCGCCGGCCATCATGCCGACGAGGGAGCCGATGATGGGCGGGGGGAGGAACGCGCCAAGGATCGCACCGGCCATGCCGCCGAGCATCGCGACGAACGCGCCCGTCTTCGAGCCGCCGCGCTTCGTCACGCCGAGGTAGGACGACAGGAACTCGATGCCCTCGATCGCGGCCGCGACCGCGCCGAAAATGCCGACGAGCCACCACGACGGGAAGGGATCGGATCGGACGACCGCCGCCAGCGCCGCCGCGCCGACCACGCACCATGTGCCCGAGAGGGAGAGAGCGGAGAGCAGCAGGCCGGCGAGGCAGAGGAGGCCGACGCCCGTAAAGAGCGCCGCGGATCCGGCCCATGCGCCGACGGCTTCCCAGCTAACTTCAGCAGGTTCTCGATCAGGTAGAGGCCGCTCTTGCCGGGGCAGAGGACGTCGACATCGCCGTCGCCATCAAAGTCCGCCACGTTGGTGAAGATGCCGAAGCCGGTCTGGCCGCCTTCGCTCAGCGTGTGGCGCGTCCAGGTCTTCGCCGCGCGGTCGTAGTCGTAGGCGTAGACGCACTTCGGATCCTCGGCGCCCGGGTCCTTGCCGTTGTGGGCGTAGTAGCGCTTCCCGGTGACGATCTCAGCGGCGCCGTCGTTGTCGAGGTCGGCGAAGATCAGGAAATGCGCCTGCGACCATTTCTTGTCGATTTCGTGGGCGGTCCATGTCCGCGCGCCATCGGCGCCGCGGCCCTGCTCGAGCCAGTTCACGCCGTAGCCGTGGGCCGAGCCCCACACGATGTCGCCGTCCTTGTCGCCGTCGATGTCGCCGACCAGCATCGGGATGCTCGCGCGTTCCTTGACGTCAAACTCGGCGTGCCAGACCCAGCCCGTGGCCGCGCCCTCGAGCCAACCGCGCGGCGTGACGATGTCCGGGCGGCCGTCGACGTTGACATCGCCCACGCCCATGCCGTGCGCGCCGGCCTGGCCGGGCAGGTCGTGCCGCGTCCAGCGCGCGCCGTTCGAGGAGGACGCGTCGGCGGCGAACTCGTACCACACCGGCTTGCCGACGACGTTGGGCATGATGTCGAGCCGGCCGTCGCCGTTGATGTCCACCGGGATCAGCGTCTCGATGTTGCCCGGCGTGTCGACCATGTGCACGGGCCACGGCTCGCCGGCCTTGCCGGGGTTCTTGACCCAGAACACCGCCTTGTTGTGCCACGCGGCGTTGATGATGTCGGTCTTCCCGTCGCCGTCGACGTCCGCCGGATACGCGCCGAAGTCGACGTGGTAGCCGCCGATGGCCTCGACCTCGCGGACGACGTGCTTCGTCCATTTCGGCGCCTCGTACCAGAACCCGCCGCAGAAGATGTCCGGCTTGCCGTCGCCGCTGAAGTCGGCGAGGGAGGCCGCCTCGAACCGCGACTCCGCGTTGATCGTGTGCACGCGGAAGGTCCAGGGGCTGCCCGCGGCGGCGGCGGATGCGAACCCGAGGGCGAGGACGGCTGCAATTCGGTTCGTCATGGTCAGGTCTCCCGCGCCGGACGGTCCCGGCGTGCCCGTATCCATACCGCGCCCCGCCGCGTGGCGCAACAGCGGAAGGAGGATGAACACCGAACACTGAACATCGAACACCGAACACTGAACACCGAATGCCGAACATCGAACACCGAACACCGAACACCGAACACCGAACAGCCAACAGCCAACACCCAAA
>CAYRFK010000023.1:0-23440 GCA_964423465.1 uncultured Verrucomicrobiota bacterium
GTTTTGTTCGCCCGCGCGCCTGCGCGCGGGCTATTCGAGCGTCGGCCCGGCGCTCTCGCCGCGGAGTTGGGCCTCGCCAGGCTCCTTCTCGAAAACGCCATAGAACATCGAGACCGTGTCGAGCCAGAGCGTGAGCCGGTTGAAGTCCTCCGGGGGGAGCTTCACGTCGTGATGGCCCTTCTCCAGCATCGCGAAGAGCTTCGAGGCGCGGGCGCCGAACTTGCCGGGCACGGTGCGGTAATGGTCACCGTAGCCGGTGAAGCCAAAGCCGACGAGGCTGTTGTAGGAGGCGAAGAACTTGTTCTGGATGGGCTCGCGCTTGAGGTTCGGCGCCTTGCCGGGGTTCCGGTCGTGGCAGGCAACGCAGTGGCGGTCGAGCACGGGCTGCACGAGGCGCGGATAGCTGAACGGGTTGGAGCCGTCCACGTCGGGCTTCGGCACGGACGGCGCGCGCCGGAGCGCCTGCGGCGGCACGGCGCCGGCCGCAGCCCTGTGCTTCGGCTCGTGGCAGCCCTGGCAGAGGAGGGTCTCGCCGTTGCGGATCGCCGTGCCGGAGCGCATGGACTGGATCGCCATGCCGCGGTCGTCGACGACCTGGAAGAACAGCTCGCGGTTCGCCGGCACCTTGAAGTGCGCGCTGCCGTCGGCCTCGATCGGAACGGTGCCCAGGACCCAGCGCGCGGGCACAATGGAGTCCGAGGCTTCGGCGATGCGCTTGCCGGTCTGGTGCGGCGCGAGGCCGCCCGACGGCACCGAGCAGGGCAGCAACTGGTAGATGCGGATCTCCTTCGCTTTCATTTCCGGCGGCCAGGGGCGCTGCGTGTCGTAGACGTTGAGCACGGCCAGGGCGCCCTCGCCGGGGTCGCCGGGCTTCACCGGCGGGGCGTCGGCGGTCCAGTGCGGCCCGACCGTCACCGGCGGCCGCGGCGTCTCGCGCAGTGGAATCGGGTTGGAGCAGCCGATCTCGGCATCGCGGTGGAGCAGTTCCTTGTTGCCGAAGGCGTCGACGAGGTAGAGGCCGTAGTCGCCGGTTCCGGTCCGCGCCCCGCCGTCGGCCATCGCGGCGTCGTAGACGCAGAGGTGATAGGTCTCGCTCAGCGGCCACGGCGTGCCGTACACCTCGCGTCCGCCCTGGCTCTCGGGGAACCCGACCTCCGGCGTGAGCCGCCGCACGGGCCCCATCGCGTCGTCGTCCTCGACGCGCGGATCGATGACGACCAGCGACCCGAAGGCCTGTCCGTGGTGCGGGGCGGCGGTGGCGACGTACTTCGGCGAGCCGGGGATGGGCCGGACGTTGAGTTCCATGTCGGCGCGTTGCGCGCGGACCGCGAAATTGCCGTGCAGCGCGCGCGGGTCGGTGCCGTCGAGGCGCGTGATCCACGGCACGTGCGCGACGCAGCCGTGGCGGTCGACATAATCCCACCGGGTCCAGACGATGCGGCCGTCGTGCGTCACGCTGGGATTCCACTCGTTGCTGTCGTGGATGCTCAGGAGATTGATCTCAGAGCCGTCGGGCTTCATGTCATAGAGGTTGTAGAGCGGGCAGGCCCGACCGCAGCGCAGGTAGCCGCCGCGCCGCTCGCTGATGAACGCGACGCGTCCGTTCGGCAGCCAGCAGGGGTCGAACTCGTTCCAGGTGCCGTCGGTGAGCTGCTCGAGGCCGGAGCCGTCGACGTTGACCTTGAAGATGTGGAAGCAGCGGCCCGCATCCCAGTGCCCGCGCGTCGCATCGGTGTGCATCTTCTGGTCGCGGTCGCCGGTGCATTCGACGTAGGCGAACAGGATCTGCCGCGCGTCGTACGAAAGCGCGGGTGAGAGGAAGGCGCCGCCCTCGGTCTCGGCGCCGCTGAGGTTCTGGACGCCATCCCACTGCAGGTGCGCCGTGGCGCCGTCGCCCCCGACAAGGCGCTGCCCCTTCAGCCGTCCCTTCGTCACGACCGAGCCGGCGAGGACGTCGCGGACCCGGGGGCTCTCGCCGAACGGCTTATCCAGAACGTATAACCCGCCGCCCGGCCGCGCGGCGATGCCGTAGAACTGGTCGCACATGTGGTTGTAGATGGCACGGTGGCGCTTCACAAAGAGGATCCGGTCGAAACTCAGCAGCGGGTTTGCGAACGCGATGCGGCGGCGCAGGCGGCAGGCGTCGTCGAACAGCGCGCGTCGCGCCGCGGCGTCGGTCACGGGCGTGGCCGCGTTTCGTTCGTTCAGGCCGGCCAGCGGCCCTTCGAACTGTGCCAGCCGCAGGTCGGCCAGCAGGGCCGCGGTGCGACGCAGCACGATGTCGGCCGGGTCACGATCGGCCGGAAGCACCAGCGCCGCGGGATGGAACACCTCGTCGGCGAACTTCTCCATCGCCGCGCGTTGCCGGATGTCGCGGACGAGCGCGGCGAACTGGCTGTCGAGTTCCGCGGCCTGCGTCTCCGCGGGAGTCAGGGGACGCGCGGGATCGGCGGAGAGTACCTGGAATCGCGCGACGCCGTTGGCGCGGTCGGCGTCCTCGCCGGCCCACGCCTCGAAGCGCGTGTACTTGCCGTCGAGGTTGAACCGCAGCTCGCTGTCGGCGTGAACCCAGAAGCCGTTGGTGAAGGTCCGGTCGCCGACGCGCAGCGGGCGGTTCATCCAGTTCGAGTTGATAAGCATCTGTCCCCAGCCCACGCGGACCGAGCTCGGGCGCAGACCCGTGAGCGGTGTGACCGAGCCATCCGCCGCGATCAGCCGCGGCTCCCCCCAGATGTTGCAGTTGGCCGTGCCCTTCTCGCAGGAGGCCAGCAGACGCAGCACCTTCACGCCGGTGACGTCGACGGAGACCTCGCGCGCCGGCCCATCGCCGGGAACGGGGCCGCTGTCGTACGGTCGGAACTCCGTCTCCGCCGCAACCGCTGCGATCGCCACGACCGCTGCGACGGCCGAAAGCCTGCCTGCACCACGCCGCGGATGACGTTTCATATGCCTGCGCCCCGGGTTCATTCGGATGGATCCCGTCTCGTGTCCACGGCGCCACCGTACAATTCCAGCGCCCGGATGGGCGAGACATTATCCGTGGCGCCCGAATCCGTCGGGCGCAGCGTTGGACCTGAAGCGCAAGGTGGCGCCGGTCGGACACCGGCGCTACGGCCGGGAAGATACGTCGGCCCTGGCCGGCCCGCGCTCTTGCCTTCCCGCCCGCGCTCTGGCAGCGTGCCCGCCATGAGACGCGCATGCTTGGCGCCGGCCCTGGCACTGCTGGCCGCGACGCTGACGGCACCGGCGGCACCGGCAAAGCCCGATGTCCTGGTCATCTTCACCGATCAATGGAGTCCGCGCTATCTGAGCTGGGACCAGCCGCAGGTGCGCACGCCGGAGCTCGACCGCATTGCCGGCGAGGGCATGATCTTCGACGCCTGCTACACGCCCTCGCCCGTCTGCGTGCCGGCGCGGATCTCGCTGGTCACCGGGCTGTATCCGCACAGCCACGGGCACGCGGTCTGGGGCAATCCGAACCAGTACCACCTGCCGCCGGCGGCGGCGCCGATGTTCCGCGACATCCGGCGGGCGGGCTACACGACGGCGCAGATCGGCAAGCTGCACTGGTTCACGGGCGCAGACTGGAAGCGCGAGTTTGCGAGCCTCGATGACTATCACCGCGCGATGGGGCTGGATCATGTGCTGGATGTGTCCGGGCCGGTGGACGCGGCGACGTCGAAGAACGCCTACGCGCAACACCTCCGGGGCCTGGGCGTGCTCGACGCCGTGGCCGCGGACCTGCGTCGGCGCTACCTGGACTGGGAATACGAGCCGCGCGCAAGCCTGGTCGAACCCGGGGACTATCACGACAGCTTCGTCACCGGCGAGGCCGTGGACTTCATCCGCCGCCAGCCGAAGGAGAAGCCTCTGTGCCTGGTGGTGAGCCTGCACTCGCCGCATCCGCCGCTGGACGCACCGGGCGGGTTCGCGCGGATGTTCGACCCCGACACGCTCACGTTGCCCGCGAATGTGCCGGAGAGCTTTCGGCGCGGGGACCGCACGCTCGACCGCGCCGCCGTGCGGAGGCTGCTGGCCAACTACCTCGGAAAGATCGCGCTCGTGGACCAGTGCATCGGACGGCTCGCCGGAGCGCTCCGGGCGCGCGGCACGTGGGACGGGGCGCTCGTGGTCTTCACCGCCGACCACGGCGAAATGCTGGGCGCGCACGGCGCGCTGTCGAAGGGCCGGTTCTTCGAGGAATCCGCCCGTGTGCCGCTGGTGATCCGCTGGCCGGGCCACGTGCGGCCCGGCCGCACCACGGCGCTGGCGCAGATGATGGACATCTACCCGACCATCGTGGAGGCCGTCGGCGGCGAGGTGACGCCGGGGCGCTTTGCGACATCGCTGCTGCCTGTCGCCACGGGCACGCGGGCCGCCGTCCGCGAACTCGTGCTCAGCGAGATCGGCAGGGGCTCGGAGCGGTGCATGATGGTCCGCGACTCGCGTTTCAAGTATTGGGTGGGGGAGAAAGAGGAATGCCTGTTCGACCTTCGGGACGATCCGCTCGAGATGCACGACCTCGCCGGTTCGCCGGCGCACAGCGGGACGCTCGACCGGATGCGCGCCCACCTGCTGGCTCACCTGCGCTCAACCCAGGTGAACCTTGCCGACGGCGCCAAGTCCAAGGTCCGGCGCCTGCGCGAGGCGGAGGCGGAGGAGTCCGCCGGAAAGGACGCTCCCCGGGAGCCCTGACGAGAATCGCCGTTTCAAACCCGGCGCGGAGTGATAGCCTGTTGCCTTGGACGCTGGCGGCGGACAAGGCGCTTGGAAGAGACAACATTCAGGAGGCGGAACGATGAAACGGACGATCAAAGTTCTTGCGGGCGTTGTGGTGTTGGCGGCGGGCGGTTCGATGGCGCAGAAGGCCGCGCCGGTGCTCGGCGCCGTGCAGGTTGGAACGCGCATCGACGTGACCGTCGACGGCGGCTTCTTCACGAGCTACCGGTTCTCCGCCGAGGAGAAGTACCCGTTCTTCTTCCCCGTCAACGGACCGTCCGGCGCGTCGGTGACCTCGATGCGCAACGGTCAGTATCCGCACCACAGCTCGCTCTTCTTCGGCTGCGACAAGGTCAACGGCGGAAACTACTGGCAGGAGGGGCTGGAGCGCGGCCGGATCGCCTCGCGCGGGGCAACGTTCGAGAAGGCCGGCGGCACGATCGTCATCCGCGATGAATGCGACTGGATCCGCCCCGACGCCCCGCAGCCGTTCCGGGATGCGCGGCGCATCACCCTCACGGCGCCGTCCAAAACCCTCCGTCAGATCGATGTCGAGATCGTGATGGAGGCACTGGAGGATGTGACGATCGAGAAGACGAACCACTCCTTCTTCAGCGCGCGGATGGATCCCGACCTCAGCGCCGCCTTCGGCGGGACGATGGTCAACGCGGAGGGCGATTCCGGCGAAAAGGCCACCTTCGGCAAGGCGTCCCCCTGGATGGTCTGCCACGGGCGCCGCGGCGCGGACCGCATCGAAGGCCTCGCGATCCTCCAGCACCCGGCCAATCCGGGCTTCCCCGCGCCCTGGTTCACCCGCGACTACGGCTTCTTCTCCCCCACGCCGATGTTCTGGCCCGCCGACGGCAAGTCGACGCGCATCGCGAAGGGCGACTCCATGACCATCCGGTACCGCGTCCTGGTCTTCAGCGGCGACCCGAAATCCGCCGGCGTGGACACCGCCTTCCCCGCCTACCGCGACGCCCCCGTAACGCCCGTCGTTCCTGCGAAGTAGGCGGAGGAGCCCCGGCACGCGATGGCATCATCACGCCGCCACCTCGTCAGACGCGCGTTCCCAGCCAGGCAGCGGCGATGATGCCCAGGTCCGCGGCCATGTGGGATGCAAGAGCCACCGCAGGGCTCCCGGTGCGACGCGTGACCAGCGCCCAGGCGAACGATGCGCCTGCAAGGGCGCAGAACGCCACCGCAAGCCACGGCCACGGCAGGAGGGACTCGAGCACGAGCAGGTGGTAGCCGGCGAACAGGGCATGGGCGAACGGCGTTCGCTCACGCAGTGAAGCCCAGTGCATTTGCTCCAGCCACGGGTGCACGAGCCCGAAGTACGGAATCATGACCAGCAGGCCTGCGGCGGAAAGTCCGTGTTCCGCCAACCAGGCCGACAGCGGCACCCGGGTCATGGACGGAAGCAGCCCGTAGACAACCGGCCCTGCGAAGACGGCCGGGGCGGCGAGCAGGAGGTGCCGGCCACGGACGGCCCCGAGGCGCGGGCGGATGGCATGCCGAGACCAGAAGAGGATCTGCGCGTGATAAACCAGAATGGCCAGCCACGCGTTGGAGAAGCCGCACCAGAAGACGGCGACCGCCAGGTAGGGAGCGGCGAGACGCAGAATCAGTTCCAAGGTCCCGGGCTCGCGCACGCTTCCTGCCTTCATGGAACGGGCTTCCCCCTGGTCAACGGGCGGGTGGGTGGAGGGTCGCGGTGAGGGAGGTGCCGTCGAACGAGGTGTCCGTTCCGGGGCCCGGATCGACGGCGATGTCGACGTGCGTCCCGGCGTGCACCGCCAGCGGGAGATGGAGGTCCGCGCGGATCGATTCCCCGCCGCCCAGTCTGCGCGAGAGCGCCTCGACACCGTCGACGAGCACGCGCAGGGTGACGCCGTCGCCCTTCGGTTCCTCCTTCAGCGCCTGGATCGCGAGATCGACCCGGCCCTCGATCGGGCTCGTCCACCGCCGCACCGCCGCCAGCGCCCGCCCATCGGCCGACGCCGGGTGTTGGTACGACCGCCCGAGCGAGAGCCACGTCACCTCCGAGACCCACTCCTCCGTCCAGTCGGTCACGCGGTACGCCGGCATTGGCGTGAAGCGGTCGGGACCCTTCGCCGCCGGGTCGAGGAACCCGTATGTCCAACCGTTCCGCCCCTGCTCGCCGGAGAAGCCCGCCTCGGAATCGGCCAGCGGTGCGGCCTCCGGTCCGCCGGCCTCCGCCCCGGCCACGGGAAGCCCCTCGATCGCGCCGCGCACATAGACCCGCGATCCGTCGAGGGCCAGCCGGTGCGGCCCCGGTGGCAGCGCGGTCTCGCGGCCCATCAAGTCGACCCGCACCGCCGGCGGGCCGGCAACGCGGATGGCGAGCGAGGCCGGCGCGGGCGACCACAGCACGCGCACGGGCGCGCCGCCGGCGCTGCGGAAGAGCAGCGCGTGGACGCCGCGCCCCGCGGCCTCGCGCGCCACGAAGCGGGCGCCGTCCAGTTCGCGCACCATCGTTGCGGCGGCCACATAGGCCGGCTTCGGCGTGAAGGGCCCGGATGGATCATCCTCGCCGCGCACGAGGCCCATCGTCGGGAAGTCGCCGGTGTCCATGAAGAGGTACCAGAAGGCCCGCGCCACGCCGGCCGACCGCATCAGCGCAAAGCCGCGGACGAGGAACCGCGCATGGCAGGCCTCGTCGATCTCGAGATCGCCGGGCGCCTCGGCCGGCTTCACCGCCCAGCCGTATTCCGTCGCCCACACCGGCTTCGGCGCACCGCCGTTGTGCGTCCGGATCAGCGCGTCGAGCGCGGCCAATTCCTTCTCGATCCCCTCGGGCGGCGAGCGGTAGCGGTAGGGATGCACGGCCACGGCATCCATGTTCGCCAGCGCGCCGAGCGCGAAGAGCCGGCCGAGGTACGGCAGCGGCACGGCGGCCGTCCCCGCCCCGGCCACCGGCAGGTCGGGCCGCGCGCGCTTCAGCGCGGCGAAGGCCGCGGCCTGCAGCTTGGCGTAGGAGGCGGGCCGGTCCTCCGCGGCCGGGCCGGTGCAGAAGCTCCCGTTGTACTCGTTCCAGATCTCGGCGGCCTCGATCTCCGGATGGAGCATCAGCACCTCGACGCCGTACCGCGCGTAGGCGGCGATTCCCTCCGGCGTGTGCGGCGTCTTGCCGCCGTCGTAGGCCGGATTCGCGAACGTCAGCGGGACGAGCGGACGGATACCGTGCCGGGCAAGCGCAGAAAGATAGGTCTCGAACCGCTCCGGGATCGAGAACCGCCCCCTGTGCGCCTCGACGTCCTCCCAGTACAGCTCGTCGCGGACGCTCCGGATCCCCGCTCGCGCGATCACCGGCACCGCGCCCGTGCTCCAGCCCTGGGCAAAATGCGTGCAGACGCCGAACGCCGGCGCACCCCGCGGTGCGGGCCCGGGCGGCGGCAGCACGGCCAGCGAGGTCGACGCCTCGGCGGCCGTCGCGCCCGCCTTCTCCGCGCGCAGCCGGAGCCCGTGCCAGCCCCGCGTCGCCGCAGGCAGGCGGATCGTCACGACGTCGTCGGACGCCGGTTCGCGCCCCTTCGCCTCGACGGCCCCGGAATCGTCGCGCAGCTCCCACACCACGTCCGCGCCGTTGCATTCGACACCGACCGCAACCGGCTCGCTCTCGAGGAATACGTTGCCGGGGCGATGCTGGACGAGCTCGATGCGCAGCCTCTCGACCTTCGATCCGGCCGCGCGGACTTCGTCGATCCACAGCACGGCCCGCGTCGCCGCGGCGCCGCCCGGCTTCTCGACGGCGAACGCGACCGCCTGCGCGGGGCCGTGCCACACGCCGTCGTTCGCCCCGCCCCAGTGCTGCGCCCCCGGGCCGCGATCGAGCGACGTCAGATCGACCCGCAGCCATCCGCCGCCGGGCGGGCATGCGACGAACTGCTGGTGCGACTGGCCCGTCCGGTCCACCAGGCGCACCCGAAAGCCCTCGGCGCCCTGCGTCCGCGCATGGAACCGCAGCGCAGTCAGCTCGATCGGCGCCGGAAACTCGCGCACCATCGCCACGTAGGCCCCACCCCCGGAAAAATCACCCGTCAGCCGTGCGCACGCCCCGCCCTCCGCCGCACCCGCGCCATCCTTCGCCAGCGCGCCCTTCGCGCCCGGAAACTCCTCGCCCGCGGCAAAGTCCCAGTCGCCCGTTCCGTCTTCGAAATCATCGATCGGAACCCCGGGCTCCGCCGCGCCCACCCGCAGGGCGACGATCGCAATGAGCGACGCCATCCACAGGGCGACCCGCCGGAGAAATCTCGTTCGCATCACGTCCGCTGTCTCCAGCCGCCCGGCCCGACGGCCGCAACGGTCCGGAAATCGTATCAGGCCCCCGCCTGGGCGCGCGAGGGAGAATCGCGCCGCGCGGCGGCTTGACTCCCCCCGCGGGCGTCGCCAGTGTGCGGCGCATGCAACCAATGGCGCACACATCGCGAGCGGCCGGATTCACCATGAAGCGCTTCATGCCTCTGCTTGCCGCCCTCGCCCTCGCCCTCGCGACGCCGGCCGGCGTGCACGCGGCGGACGAGGGCACCCGTCCGGCGGAGGCAGCCCGGCGGATCCTGGAGGCATGGCGTGCGACAGACCCGCAGCCTGTTGCGAAGAAGCTGCGCATCGTCTGCTGGCGCACGCGCGACCGCGGGTTCCCCGACGGTCACCGGACCCGCCTGAAGGGGATGCTGGAGCACATCCGTGACTTCTACGCCGCCGAGATGGAGCGCAACGGACTCGGCCGCGCGACGTTCGCTCTCGACCTCGACGCCGCGGGCGCGCTGGTCGTCCACGAGGCCGTCGGCAGCGGAACCTACGAGGACTACACGCAGAGCGAAAGCGGCGGTGTGATCCGCAGGGATGCCTGGGCCGTGCTGCGCGCGGCCGGACTCGACCCCGACCGCGAGACGGTCGTCCTCTTCACCAACCTCGCAACGTGGGATCCCGTGGCACTCACGTTCTCCCACCGCAGTCCCTACCAGGGCACCGGCGGTCCCCGCGGCGGCCTCGCGTGGCAGCTCGACCATCCGGGGCTCGACGTCGCCAACCTGCCGCGGAAGGAGCCGATGATCCGGGACCGCGAGTACGGCCGGATCTCGCTCGGCAAACACAACTCGATCTTCATCGGCGGCATCGCGCACGAACTCGGCCACGCGCTCGGCCTGCCGCACTGCCGCGAATCGGCGGAGGAGGCCCGGACGCTCGGCACGGCGCTCATGGGCTCCGGCAACCGCACGTACGGCGACCCCCTTCGCGGCGAAGGCAAGGGCAGCTTCCTCACCCCCGGCAGCGCGCTCCGGCTCGCGTCGCACCCGCTCTTCTGCGGATCGGCCAAGGGGCTCGACGCCCCCTCGAGCGCCCGTTTTTCGGGCCTTTCCGTGACCCCGGGGCGCGCCGGCTTCGTTCTGTCGGGCGCCGTTACCGGCGCCCCGCCGGTCTACGCGGTGATCGCCTATCTCGATCCGGAGGGCGGCAGCGACTACGACGCGCGAACGGCCGTCGCGGTTCCGACGCCGGACGGAAGGTTCACGCTCGACTGCCGCGAACTCGTGCCGGGAAAACCGTCCGCCCTCCGGCTCGTCGCCTGCCTCGCGAACGGGGCGACCGACAGCACCCAGTACGAATACACCGTCGCGAAAGACGGCACGCCCGACGTGGCCGCGATGGAGATCGGGTTTGCGCTCGAGCCCTTCCTCGCGGCCCTGACGGCGAGTCCGCAACAGGCCGCGAACCTGCGCGATGCGCTGCCCGACGGCAGCCGCGCACGTCGGATCGCCTCCGCCATCCTTGCCGGCCGCACCGGGAAGGTCCCGTCGCTCGCGGCGGCCTCGGCACCGGCGGACGTGACATCCGTTCCGCTGTCGCACGTTGTTCCGTCGCTGGCGCAGGTCGGCTGGGACCGGCCCGCGTACGATCACCTGCCGCGGCCGGAGGCCGTGATCGCATCAGGCGGCGAACTCTTCGAAACCGGCATCTACGCGCACGCGCCGGCCCTGCACCGCTACGATCTCGCCGGACGCTGGAAGCGCGTCTCCGGCAAGTGCGGCCTGCCGCCCCAGCCCGGCGGATCGGTCGTCTTCGTCATCCGCGCCGACGGCCGCGAGGTCTTCCGCAGCGCCACGCTCAAGCCCGGCCGCACCCAAGCGTTCGACCTCGATCTCGTCGGCGTACGCGAACTCGAACTGGCCACGGAAGACGCCGGGGACGGCGGCCACTCCGACTGGGGCCTCTGGCTCGGCGCGGCACTCACGCGCTGAACCGGCTCGACTTCCAACCCTTGGACGGGGAATGTGACCGGGCTTCCAAGCCTTGGAACAGAGGAACGCACCCGATGATACGATGGACGATGATGTGGGCCGCCGTGCTCCTGGCTCAGGCGGTTCCGAATGCCGGGGCCGCCGAGCCGGTGCGCCCGTTCCGCGCGAGGGATGTCTTCGACCACGGCCGGACGATCCTGTTTCAGGACGACTTCCGGTCCGGGCAATTCGGCAGGTGGAACTTCTCCGAGGACGACCGCTACCGCCTTGCGAAAGAGACGCCCGAGCGGCTCAGGGTCGTCGACGCCCCGGGACTGCCCGCCGGCCGGAAGGCCGTGCTCTTCGCCGTGCCGCGGGCGCCGAACTCGTTTCGCGCCGAGATCTCCCTGCCCCACGAGGACGGGTTCAACGAGCGCTGGTACGGCGGACGGATCCTCATCCCGGGCGACTGGGTGACCGATCCAAACCGCGGCAACGACATCGTCATGCAGTGGCACGCCATCCCCGGCAAAGGGAAGGCCACCTACCCCAACCTTGAGATCTCCGTGGGACGCACGAACTGGTACATCCGGCAGAGCTTCGGCGATGCCCTGACCAAGCCGACGCGAACGAACCAGGTGCTTGCCGACCCGCTGCAGCCGGGCGCGTGGGTTTCCTGGGTGATCCACGCCCGCTGGGCGCCGGACACCAACGGCGTCCTGCGGATCTGGAGGGATGGCCGCCTCGTCATGGACCGCCCGGGGCCGAACGTCTATTCCACCATCGGCATCGAGTACACGCCCTACCTGAAGACCGGCATCTACCATCCCGAATGGCACCTCGACAAGGATGGCAAGCGCGAGGCCTTCGAGAAGGAGATCCCGGCCGCGACGAACAAGATCGTCTATGTGACCGACGTGACGATCGGTGGCGCCGGCGCCCGCTTTGAGGACGTGGCGCCCGCACGGTAGGCCGGCGCGATCAACCCTCCGGACTCCTCACGATCCCCGGCCTGACGCATCACCGGATTTTGGCCGGCCGCGCTTCGCCGTGGTTCTGCTCCCCGCCTGCCCCATGCGGCAACCGCCAACATGTAACATTATCCGATGCGGTCGCATCGATTAATGTTACACATTGGTGGTGGTGGTGGACCGTGATGCGAACCGCGGCGGTCGGTTCCCGGACCACGACCGCCTCTTCTCTTCACGCCCCATCGCGGCCTTCGCGATGGACCCATCACCGGTCCGTGGCGCCGGTCTGGGGCCGGCTGAGGCCGATGTGCTCGACGATGAGCCCCGTTCCGTCGTCGCGCGTGCCGGAGAGCACGAGGCCGTCGAAGGGGCACGGCATCGGCGGCGCGATCACATTCTTCGTCTCGAGCTTGAACGCGGTCCACGGGATCTCGTGCTCGCCCGCGCCGGCGTCGTAGTCGATCTCGGCGGCATAGGCGCGCTCGTCGAGGCTGTTCGTGTCGCGCAGCAGCGTGACCTTGAGCGTCCCGGCCTTCCCGTTGCCGTTCACGCGCAGGCGCAGGCCCGAATGCCTCGACGCAACACCGCTCGCAAGGATCGCACTGTTGCTCAGCAGGATGAATTCCTTCCCGCCCTTGTCCGGTCCGATCCGGAGCGCTCCGGTGTCCGTCGCCTCGAAGACCGTCTTCGCCAGCCAGCCGGCCGGGGTCCGCCACGCTGCCGCGCCGCGCTCGACGTCCCAGACCTGCCCGCCCGTCCATTGCGGCCCGGGCGCGGTCATCGGATCGAGTCCCTCGCGGACGAGGAGCGTGCTCGATACGATGATCCCCTCCTCGTCGCCCGCATTGACGAAGGCCTCGGACGCGCAGCCCGCGAAGTCGGCCGGCACCTGCGCGCTCCACGTGTCGCCGTCCTTCACCGCCGCAAACTCGATCCAGTAGCGCCCCGGGCTCACCGCCTTGCCGGGGCTCCAGACAAGCACCGCCCGCGCGAGCGGGCGCGGCCCCGCGGCTTTCCACGTGTAGCGGCGGCCGTCGGGGCCGACCGCAAAGTCCATGACCTTCGGCACCGCCGGCCCGCCCGCGAGGATGTGCGTCATGAAGGCCGGCGCGGCCGTATCCGGCACCTCGGGACCGCCCGCGCCGTGGTTCGAGTTCGGCCGCACGACCCAGCCCTTCGCGCCCGGCAGCGCGTCGAGGTTCATCGCCGCGCCGTTGAGCCAGAAATAGAGGTCGTTCGCAGCAAGCTGGAAGAAGACCGCCGCCTTCGTACGCGGGGCATGGGCCAGCGGCTCGAAGTTGGCCAGCCACAGCGCCCGCTGCTCCGCCGGCTCCCACCGCAGTTGCTGCGAGGCGCGGCCGGCCGTGTGCGCGGCCCCGCCCGCGCTGACGCCCGTGGTGACGCACTTCACGCGTTCGTCGACGCCGGCCAGCAGCAGCGCGAGCCAGCCGCCGTAGCTGATGCCGACAGCGCCGACGCGGTTCGTGTCCGCCCAGGACTGCGTGCCGAGATAGTCGATCGTCCGCCGCGCCGCCATGACACTGTGGTACATCGGCCAGTTCTTCAGGTCGGGGACGAGGTCGAACCTCCGGTCGCGCGTCTCCTTCGAAACGCTGCGCCACTGCGTGACCTTCCCCTCGGGCCCCGGCATGAACTGGCCGTTGTAGTCCATCGCCAGCCCGGCCATGCCCGGGTGCCTCCGCCCCGCCGCAAGCGCCAGCGCGCCGCTGGCGTGTCCGCCGCCACCGTGGAAGATGAGCACCACCGGAACGGGACCGGCGGCGTTCTCCGGCCGCGCCAGCGCACAGAAGATCCGGTTCGGCCCCCCGGTGGTGCCGCCGGCGCTGAGGAAGAACTCTTCGACGAGGAGTTGCCCGCCGTCCGCCGCCGGCTTCGGCGCGGACGCGCCGTCCTTCTTCTTTGCCACCCACGCGTCGCCGGTGCTCATCCAGTCGCCGCCTTCGGCCGCGACCAGCGGCGCCTTGCGAGGAGGGGCCGCAGGTTCGATGTCGAACGCCCGATTCCTCACCTCCGTCATATCCCAGAGGTCGGCGGCACGGGGCACCGCCGGCAGGGCCGGGAGCAGCGTGGCGACCGCCAGGAGAAGCCGCGACGTCATTCGGGGATCGGCGCCTTGAGCACGGCGATGAAATAGTCCGTGGGCTTCGCGTGCTTCACATCCGGCGCGCCCGGGTAGACCAGCTCGCAGCCGACCTTCAGTTCCTGGAGGCGCTCCTGCAGCTTCACGCCGAAGTTGGACGTGTGGGTGGGATCCTTCTGCTCCTGTCCCAGCGCGGGCGGGGCGGAGTAGATAAGGTAGACGGGCGGATCGCCGGCGGAGGCCAGCGCGTAGGGCGAGTACTCGGCGATCCACGGCAGGATTTCGCCCCGCTTTGCAAGGAACGCCGGGAAACTGGAGATCCCGAAGGCGTGTCCGCCGTACCGGCTGTTCGGCGTCCACTCCTTCATCTGCTGCGGATCGAGCGTCGTCTGCGCGCCCGTGACGGCGGCGCACTGAAGCCGCGAGGACTCGCGCGCGACGGGATCGGCGCTCTTCGGGTCGGCCAGGTCGTCGTGGAACGCCAGCCACAGGCTCGAGCATGCCCCAGCCGAGCCGCCGGCCGCCCCGATGCGGCGCTTGTCGATATTCCAGTCCGCGGCCTTGCTGCGGACAAACTGCAGCGCGCGCGCGGCGTCATGCAGCGGCGCCTTCACCGGCGGCTGGACGCCCTCCGCCACGGCGTTGCTGATGAGGCGATAGTTGATCGCGGCGACGGAGATGCCCGCCTTGAGCAACGCCGGAACGTCCACGAAGCGGTCCACCCGCTCCTTCTCCCCGCCCGACCACCCGCCCCCGTGGATGACGAACACGAGCGGCGTCGGCGCCTTCGACTCCGCCTTCCAGAAGTCGACCACGTGCCGCTCGTGCGCGCCGTACGCCACGTTGGTCAGCGTCGGCGTCGGGACCGACGCATCGTACCCGGCGGGCTTCTTCGCCGCGGCGGACGCCCCGACCTTCGGGCCGGGCGCCGGGCGCGCCGCGACGGCACAGAGCAGGAGCGAGGTGACGGCGATGGACATGCGGTTCATGGCGTTGTTCCTTTCGTTGCGGGGATGCCCACGGCGGGCACCTCCATCGCTGGGCGGTCAAGTTCGAGGACGACGACGGTGTCGATCTCGCGGCGCGCGGCGGCGGGGACGGAAATCGCGATGCCCGCGTCCGTCTGCTTCACGACCGCCTCGCCGCCGCCGAGGACGCGGCTCGCGACGATCTTCGCCGGGATCGCGGGCAGCGACAGCACCTCGCCGGGCCACGCGAGGACGTGGACGTAGATCCGGTTGTCCTTCCGCGTGGACACGACGTGCGGCGCCGGCTTGAACGGACCGCCGCGCGTGCCGTAGATGCTCTCGCCGCAGTCCGCCAGCCACGCGCCCATCTCGCGCAGGCGCGCGACCTGCCGCGGCTCGATCTCCCCGGTCTGCATCGGGCCAACGTTGAACAGGAGGTTGCCGTCGCCGCCCGCGGTCCGGATCAGCGCGTGCAGGCACTCGGCCAGCGACTTCATCCTGTCGTCCGGCTTCCACGCCCACTGCTCGCAGATCGTCATGCAGGTCTCCCACGGCCGCGTGTCCTGGTAGGCGCCGACGCGCTGCTCGGGAGTGTCGAAGTCCGCCGCGAACTGGCCGGCGCGGCTGGTGCCGGCCATCCCGGCGCGGGCCTTGGAGATGCGGTTGTTGATGAGGAGCGAGGGCTGCAGGCCGCGCAGGTATCGATAGAGGTCCTCGCCGCGCGCGGTCGTCCACGGCTTCTCCCATTCGCCGTCGAACCACAACACGCCGAGCGGTCCGCAATCGCGGAGCAGCTCGGCGAGCTGGGCCTTGAGGTAGGCGGTGTAGCGGTCCATGTCGTGCACGGGCTTCGCCGTCTTGCCGCCGGGACTGCCGAGCGGGTAGTCGGGATGCCGCCAGTCGCAGACCGAGTGGTAGGCGCAGAACATCAGCCCCTCGGCGCGGCAGGCCTCGGCGAGTTCCTTCGTCACGTCGCGCGCGAAGGGCGTGTTCATGACGTTGTAGTCGGTCTGCTTCGTCGCCCACAGGCAGAAGCCATCGTGATGCTTCGTCGTGAGGACGACGTACTTCATGCCCGCGGCCCGCGCGATGCGGGCCCATTCGCGAGCGTCGAACTTCGCGGGGTTGAACTGCTTGTAGAGGGCGTCGTACTCCTCCGCCGGGACTTGCGCGCCGCGCGACCAGCCGATCTCAGTGCCCTTGAGGCTGACCGGCCCCCAGTGGATGAACAGGCCAAAGCGCATCGCCTGCCAGCTCTGCAGCGCGGCGGCGTCGGGCGGTGGCAGCGGGTCGGCCGCAGCCCCCGGGTCGCGCGTCACCGACTCGACGACCGTCTTCGCGAGAATCTCGTAGGCCGGACCGTTCCAGTGGAAGCGGTCGCCGCGGGCGAGCGACAGCTTGTCCGCCAGCAGTGCGTAGAAATCGTTCACCGGCACGTTCATCTCCGCCATGACCTTCGCGGCCATCCGGTTGTGCTCGACGATCACCGGGTTGATCTCCGGGTCCAACTCCGTCGGCCGGTCCTTCACCGTCACCGGCGTGCTGCTGGCCCAGATCAGACGCGCCTTCGGCAGCTTCGCGCGCAGCACCTCGACGTAGGCCTTCGTCAGCGGCTCGAAGGTGCCCGGCTTGATGCGTCCCTCCGGCCAGCCGTGCAGACCCATGTTGAAGTGCACCACATCGTACGGTCCGTTGGCGAGCACCTCGGCGAGCAGCTTGTTGAGGTGCTCGGACTGGCAGTACGGGTTGACCCACGCGTCCACGTAGGCCCGGCCCTCGAGCGCCCGGGTCACGGACTTCATGTAGCCGTTCAGGATCGAGTCGCCGATCAGCAGCACGCGGGGCCGCTTCGGATCGTCGATCCGCGCCTTGTCGAGGCGCCAGCCTTTGCCGTCCGCCTGGAGCCTCGCGTCGGTTTCGACGGGCCCGGCGGGTTTGGACGGATCGGCCGCGAACGCGGATGCGGCAACCACGGCGACGGCCGCGGCGGCAAGAACTGCGTGTCGTGTCACCATATCGTCTTCCTTCCTCCGGGTCGGCGGGGGCCTCCTGCGCCCCCATGCGGTCTACTTCCAGACCTCGCGTACAGCTCGCTCCCATTCGTCGGCCAGAATCTGGTGGCCCGAATACGTCGCATGGACATACTCACTTGGCGGACACCGCCTGCCACGCGAGTTCCTGAAGAAGGATGTTCAACTCCGCGGCATGCGGGACGTCCTTCAGTTCGGCGGGCACGGGCAGTCCGACCGGGCTGCGGCCGTAGACGGCGGCGAAGTGGCAGTAGGTCACGAGGGCAGCGAGCGGCGGCTTGGGGTGCCCGAGGTCGTCGCGGAACAGGTCGGTCTGCTGCCGGAGGCCCGGAGCCGTCCCCCGGAGGATGTGTTCGCGCAGGGCAAAGACCGCGCGACCGACGGGCACGATACGGACAGCGGCCTTGCCGGTGGCGGCATTCAGCGATTTCACCTGCGCCTCCAGCGCCCTCACCCACGTGCTCTCGTAGACCTCGCGCTGCCTGGAGAGTTCGGCAAGGGTCACGGAGTTGCGCATTGCGTTGGTGAAGGCGTCGAGATGGCCGTCGCGCGTCGGCCACGAGGCCTGCACGAACACGTGCAGGTCCGGGTTCTTCTCCAGGCCCAGCCGGGTGAAGTTGTCGATGCCCTCGTCGGGCATGATCGTGTGCGGCGAGAGCAGCAACGCATCGACAGAGCCCTCCTTCAGGACCTTCTTCGCCAGGTTCTGCTCGTCGGGAACGTTCCAGTGCTTGACCGTCGTGGATCCGCCGATCATCTGCGTCCCCGCATCCCGGTAGGCGATTCCGGCCGCCTCGGCGACCGGCGGCAGAAGCTGGCCGGTGAAAATCATGAAGCTGTGCGCGCAGACGAAGACGCGCGGCCCGGCGGACAGCTTCTTCGATGCCGGCGTGGATCGCCGGCCGGGCGGGGTTGTGCGCGGCGGAGCCGATTCGCCGCCCTTGCGCCCCTGCTTCTCGGCAAGAAGTGCGCGAAGCTCGGGATGCTTCTCGACGTACGCGAAGACCTCCGGCATCGAGAGCTTGCCGTCCTTGTCCGCGTCGGCCTCCGGGAACTGCTTGAGCAGCGCGGCCGCCCGGTCGGCGACCTTGCCGCCCCGCGCCGCCTGCGCCCGCGCCTCCTGCGCGAGGAAGAGCCATGCTCCGGCCAGCAAGGCCAGGCCGGACGATACGACGATGACGATTCGCTTCATGCTTCCATCTCCCTGTCACATCCCCCGTCGAACGGAACGCCGCCGCAGCCAGTGCCCTGTCTCCCGGACCGCGTCACTTGCCGGCCCCTTTCGCCAGCGCATCGGTCTCGGCCAGCTTGAAGCGCGTGCTCACGACCGAGTGTTTGTCGGCCCCGGCGCGATACTTGATGTAGGTCGTGGCGACGATCGTGCCGTCGGGCAGGAGTTCGACCCCGGGGTAGCCGCAGTCGCCGCCCGCATGGCTGTGGAGGAGCTTCACGCGGTACTGGCCGGGACGGCCGGCGCGGATGTCGTCGTAGCGGCCGACCCACGCGACGAAGTGGCCGCGGGTCGGACTGTTCAGCGCCTGGTCGCGGAAGGCGACGACCATGCGGCCGTCGGGCGTCTGCACGCCGATGTGGCGGTCGCCGGTGAGCCCCCACGGCGTGTCGACGGGCGCACTCCACGTCGCCGCCTCATCCCGGCTGAACATGACGAGGCTGCGCCCCTTGTGCGTGTTCTCTCGCATCAGGCAGCACAGTTCGGAACCGTCGGGCGAGCGGAAGCCGAACGGCTCGCACGCCTTCTTCCCCTCGACCAGCGCGACCTGGCGCGGCTCGCCCCACGTAAGGCCGCCGTCGGCGGTCGTGACCTGCAGCACGCCGAGGGTCCCCTCGTCCTTCACGCCCGGCCCCTTGTGGTAGAGCCCGATGTGTCGGCCGTCCTTCAGGCGCACGACGCTGCTGAAGGTCATCACGCACGGATATCCCAGCGGCGGCATCTCGCGCCACGTTGCGCCGGCGTCCTCGCTGACGATGCGCGGCATCCAGCCGCCCTCCTTCGTGGCGAGGCGCGCGGAGAAGACCCACAGTCGCTCCTTCCCCGCAGGATCGACCATGCGATAGATGCTCGGGCAGTTGCGGTGGGTTTGGAAGGCCGCCGGCATCCGGTCGTCCATCCGCGTCCACGTCAGGCCACCGTCGTCGCTGCGCGCCATCGGGCCGGCGTTCCCGCCGTGGTTGATGCACCAGACGGCGAAGACCGTCTTCCCATCCGGCATCAGCACGGTCGTCGGATGCCCTTGGTAGACCTCCGGCGTGCCAGCCGCGATGACGACATGGCGCTGCGCATCGCCCGAGAGGTCGACGACCTGAAGGTCGGGCGCTTCCGCCGCGAAGGCAGGCGCCGCGAGGAGCACGAGGGCGAGGATTCGTTTCATGGTTCCCAATCTCCGCCCCGATCATGGCCGCTCCGCCCCCGCTCGTACAGCCGTTTCGCCGAAGGCGGGAGGCCGGGGATGCCGGTCATGAAGCGGGACGGCTTTGCGGATTCACGGCGAGGTCTGGAGGCCCTGCTTCAGGCTGCGGTAGATGTCGGAGAACCGTCCGCCGTTCCCGATCCCCTCCTCCAGCAGGTCGAAAGCCTGCGCCTTCCGTCCGGTTCGCACATACGACAGGACGAGCGCCTGGTCGCAGGCCATCCGGTCTTCGCCCGACAGCTTCGTCCGCGCCGCCAGCAGGTATGGAACCGCCTCCGCCCATTCGGAGCGTAGTTGATGGAGGCGGCCGACGTAGCGCTCGGTCATGCCAGTGGAGGACTCCCCGTGGCTCAGGAGGAACCGCCCCTGCGCAAGGGCGTGGGCCGCAGTCTCCCGGTCGGCATCGCGCAGCGCCCCCTGGATCTTCTCGCGGCAGGCCAGGGCGAAGTACACGTACTCCAGATACCACGAGGTGTAATCCGGCACCTGCTGCTGCGCCCGCTCGTACAGCGGAAGCGCCTGGTCCGGACGTCCCTCCGCCAGCATCGTCCGTGCGACCATGCCCACCAGCGGCCGCAGTCCGCCCGCGTGAGGCGTCATCGTCTGCCAGCGCCTGGCCTCCTGCAGGACCGCGGGCGTCATGCGCCGCTCGGCCTCCCGGCAGGCGGTGTCGTACCGGGCCAGGGCGGCCGGGTTGTTGCGCTTCATGAAGGACAACGCGAAGAGCACGCGCAGGGTATGGTTCACCCGGTAGGCATCGTATTCATTCGTTCCCACGCGCTGCACATAGCCGGTCCAGTCCGGCAACGCGGCGGCGATCCCCGGATCCACACGCAACGGGGGCGCCAGCGCCGCCATGGCATCCACCATGGCCCGGGCCGCCCGGGCCTGTCCCTGCACGGTGAGATGAACGTGATCGTCCACCAGGCTCCAGCCCGTCGCCCCCTCGGGGCTGTCCGCACGAAAAGTCTCCGCCACGTCGCACAGGACCGCCCCTGCGCCCGCCGCCGCATCGCGGATGGCCTGCTCGGTGGCCGCGGTGGGACGCCACGGCATGGTGTCCAGATCCCGTGCGGCGAGAAACGCCCGACGCGCCTCCGCCGGCGCGCCGGCCGCGGACCACGCCCGGCCCAGCAGGAAGTGGGCGAGCGCATGGCGCGGCGCCTGTTGCACCGCCGCCTGCGCGGCGGCGAGCGCCTGCGTCGGCGAGGCTTCCGCTCCTGTACGCTCCAGCAGGGACGCCACGCGCGCCAGCCCGGCGGCATCCAGACCCGCAGGATCGTCCTCGCCCAGCGGGGCCAGTCCGGACTCGTTGGCCGCCGTGGTGCAGACCAGGGCGGGCACCCCGCCGGCCTTGGCCGTCTCCAGCATGGCGACCAGATTCTCGCGCAGATTCCGCGCGGCCGCCGCCCGCGCAGGCGAGTCCCCCGCCACCACGGCCCGGCCGATCATCTCCTCCATCAGGGTCCGGTCCGCGGCCCGGCCCGTGTTCCTCCACGCGCCCAGCGCCTGCACGATGGCAAGCCCCCGCACCGCGCGCAGCCCCCGGGCGACGGCGGGCGGCAACCCTCCCAGGGCGTTCAGCGAGACCGTTCCGTAGGCTCCATAGAACTCGTTGTTTCCGACATAGAAGATGAAGAGGTCGGGTTCGAAGGCCAGTGCATCCCGCACCATGTACACGATGGGGAAACTGGCCACCGCCGTCGTGCCAAGGTTGATCACCTCGACCCGCCTGCCGGGCCAGCAGTCCCTCAGCATAGTTTCGAGAAAGGTCGACATGGCCAGGTTCCGGGGCTGCGGATAGCCCTTGGCGGCCGACTCGCCGAACAGGAAGATCCGGACCGTGCCCGGCGGCTTGGGGCGGAGGAAATTGGTTTGCTCCGCATATCCCGGCCGGTCCGGATTGGCAAAGAAGTAGGGCTTGGAGGCCGCCGGCTCGACCAGACAGACCTCCCCGCCCGACGGCAGGGGACCCGATACGCGGAGAAACGAAGGATAGCCGCCCCAGCCCAGCAGTCGCAGCACGCCCTCAACGGCCAGCAGGCAGAGAAAGGGAAGCGCCACCGACAGGGCGGCCCAGATGCGGTATCGGCGCCTCGACCAAACCCGCGCGGACTTCTCCGGGAGACTCATCCCTTCCGACGCTGGCGGGCGCATGGGTGAGCCTCGATGAGCCGGAGGATCAGGCAGCCTGGCGCTTCAGCCCCCGGAGAACGGCCAGCGCCCCGAGACCCAGCAGCGCAATGGTGGAAGGCTCGGGCACGGCGTAGGAACTTAACCCTTTGCCCGGGGGGCTCGCGGACGAGGTGTAGGTCTCACCCCAACTTGTGATCGCCACGTTCGGATTCGACAAGGCGTCCACGGCGGAATCACCGCCCCCGCCGCCCGAGGAGTAGGCATCGAAGTAGATCGTATCTCCGACCGAGAGGCCAAGGCTGGCGAGGCTCACAGTATAATCGATCGTGCTTTGAGCACCCGGCGTGAATGAATACGCGCCAAGCGCAGCCGGCCCCATCCAGGAGGAGGTCCCGTTGTCATAGTCCCACAACTGAGCCCCGCCCCCGCCATCCACCCAGCTGCCGATCCAGAAGTTCATCCCGTCCGCCGTGGAGTTGAGATTGATGGGGCGCCCCCAGCCGTTGCCGATGGACGTGCCCAGTGTGTCGCCGGTGGCAATGCCGATCAGGAACTTGCCCCAGTCCGTCGTGGAGAGATCGCCATTTACCGTGAGAGAGAACAGGAGGTCGGTGGCATCGCTCGTCACCTCCATGCCGACGATATCCAGCGTGCCGTTGCCGGTGGCGATGCCTGGATCAATATCCCCGAGGGCGTCGTTGTAGACCGTGGCCGGGGCGGACGACGCCACAACAAGAACGCCAGCCACCATCCCCAGCATGCCAGTAAGACGCTTCATGTTCCGGACCTCCCTGTTCGTGAACACTCCCCGATACACAACCCGCTCCCCCGGGGAGACGGGCGCCAAACCGCCACTGCGCCCGACGGAATCGGCTTGTTCATGTTCAGAATGTTGCAACCTATCGAACGCAATGCAAGCTGGAAAACGAAATATATCACTTTCGCTACTGAAACCCCATCGCCGATACGGCGGCGGATCAGGGCGTAGCGCCGTCCGGCCGCAGCACCGACACCGGGCCGATCAAGCCCGACGGGACGAGCGAATCGTCCTTCTTCCACAGCCGGTGCGACGTGAACGCGATGCGGCCCGCGGGACTGGGTTTGCCTTCGAGCAGCCAGTCCGGCCACGCATCGAGCGTTCCCTTCGGCGTGCGGGTGCTGTCCTCCGGAAGTTGCTCGTCGCCGATCTGACGGTTGATCCAGAGATTCGCGACCTCGATCTCCAGTTCGTTGACGCCGTCCTTGAGGACGCCCGTCACGTCGACCCGGTACGGCGGTTTCCACAACACGCCGAGGTCCTTTCCGTTGAGCTTCACGCGGGCCATGACCTCCACGCGGCCGAGGTCGAGGAGGAGACGGGGAGAGAGGTCGGAGGTCGGAAGTCGGAGGTCGGAAGTCGTCGAAGGACTCCTGCCGACCTCCGATTTCTGACCTCCGCCCTCTGCCGGAAGGTCGAAGACCTTCCGGTACGTCGCCGTGCCGGAGTAGTACCGGATGCGCGGATCGGCGTGCGCGCTCCAGTCCGTCAGTCTTTCAAAAGCAACCGCTCCCTCGCTGCCGCCCTCCGACCTCTGACTTCCGACCTCGGTCTTCCCCGGGCCGCCGCGCTTCGGATCGAACGCGACATCCCACGGGCCGACGGCCTCGGCGAGCTTCACGAACTGCGGCGGCGACGGCATGCCGGTGCGCGGACGGTCCGCGCCGTCGGCTGCGGTGCGGAAGACGACGAACACCGACCCGGCCTCGTCGAAGGTCAGCGGGACGCGCGTCACACCGCCCTCGACCCACCACGACGGCGCGGCGCGGACCGATCCGGTCATCGGGTCCCACAACTCGGGCGC
>CAYRFK010000023.1:23540-26117 GCA_964423465.1 uncultured Verrucomicrobiota bacterium
TCCGGCGCATCCGCGGACGCCATCCACGAGGCGTCAGAGCGGATCTCCGTCCGGGTCCCGTCGGCCTGCGTCACCGTCAGCGCGGCGATGAGCCCCGCGGGATTCGGTGAATCGGTCGTATTGTCACCCACCGCCGCGATGATGTTCACGCCGGGCTTGAGATGCCGCGCGATATCGGCCGTGTAGGCCCGCTGGTAGTGCTGGCCCTTGAGGATGCTCACGCCGTTCACCCAGCATTCGAAGGCATTGTCCGCCGTCATCGCCAGCCGGGCATCCCTGACCGCGGACGCGCCGAGCATCACGACGCGGCGGAACTGCCGCTTGCCCGGCGGCAACGAGCCGCGCGGATTGCCCTCCTTCGTCCAGATCCACTGCGCGGCGCCCAGTCCGCCGCCCTCGGCGGACAGCGGCGGGTGCGCAAAGGCGAACTCGCCACCGTGGACGACGCGGCCCTTCCCCTCCGTGCGCGTCGTGACGGTCGCAGGCGCAGGGCCGTCGCCCCACAAGGCGGCGGCGAGATCGCGGACCTCGTCGTCGCACGCCGGGAACCCGGCGAGACTCGGCGACTTCAGCGGCCGGCTGCCGACCACGGTCGCACCGGCCTCGACGAGCGAGCGCACCTTGCGAAGAACCCGCGGGGTCATGGTTTCGGCGCGCGGCAGCGCGAGGATGCGGTACTCGGCACCGCCCTTGAACACGATGCGGCCGTCGCGGACCGTGGCGCGGTCGAGCAGCGCCTCGGGCGGACACGTATCGAAGTTGTGGCCGGGGCGCTCCAGCGGCATGCCGTCGCGGCCGGCCTCCTTCGACAGGAAGGCCCGTTGCCCTTCGAGCGTCTGCGGCGAGCCCTCGGGACCGAGCAGGCAGATATCCGCGACGAACACGCCCTGCTGCAGCATGTGCTGGCACCGCGCGAGGTAGGCGTGCCATGCGCCGGACATCTCCCACCACGTCTGCGTGCGCTCGTAATGCAGACCCCACGGCCCCATCGAAACGCCCGGCGCGCGGTCGGGGCCGGTCCACGGCTGCAGCGCGTAGCGATGGAACACGAACCGGTTCACGCCCTCGCAGAAGGCCCAGTCGCCGAGGGCCTTGATATTCGCAGGATGTCCCTGCCACTTCTCCTCGTTCGTCGCGGTGAAGGCCTCGGCGCCGAGGACGGGCCGGCCGTAGACATGCGCGGCAGAGGCCATTTCGGTGCAGCTGTACGCGGCCCCGATCCCCGTGCCGCCGCCGAAGCTCCACGACCAGAACTCGGACATCGGCTCGTCGCAGCGTCCGGCGTAGGCCATCTCGTCGGTCGGACACGTCGTGTAGGCCTCGATCGAGAGGCGCAGGCCGTCCTTGCGCGCCATCTCGTGGAACGCACCGGCGTAGTTGTCGAGCAGCAGGTCGGAGATCGTCTGGCGCAGGTCCCACAGGAAGCGCTCGGAGGCCTCGAGGCTGTCGACGACGGTGCCGGTCGCTGTGACGAGCCAGTGGAGCGGATCGTAGCCGCGGCGCGCGCGGAACTCCTCGCGGAGTTTCGGCGTCCAGTTCTGGCTGCCGACCTCCCAGCTGTCGATGTGCGTCGAGACGAGCGTCTTTCCGGCCAGCGGCCCGGCGTCGCCAACGAGCTTCGCCATGAGTCCGTCGTACATCACCTGCGCCGCCTCGCGGCTGAGCTTGTCGCATTCGAGCCCGCGGCCGGCCTTCGGTGCGGGATGGTTCTCCTTGCCGGTGGTCGTATGGCCGAGGCGGAGGATCGTCCATTCGCCCGCCGGCACGTCCCACGCGATCCGACCGGCCTCGTCGACACCGCACGCGACCTGGCGGATTTCCGCAAACGGCACGGTCCGCCCGGGCGGAAGCTCGGGCCAGTTCGCACGGGCGGCGAACGAGCCGCGGGCCGGGACGAACGCAGCCTTGGCCTTGATCCCGGCGATACGCGCGGCGTTGGAGGGCGCCGGGTGCGCGAGGACGGCGATGTCGCGGTAGAAGTCGCGCTCGGCCTGCGGACGGTCGAGGACGCCCTCGAACCGAGCGGGGCCGGTGACGTTGGTCGCCGTCCAGACGAGCTTCTGCATGGACAGCTCCGGCGTGATCCACGGTCCGCCGCTGCCGCACCAGCCGGCGTCGTTGTTCATGTTGATCTCGATCCCGAGCCGCGCCGCCTCGTGGAGGGCGTGCCGGAAGAGGTCGCGCCAGAGCGGACCGCCGAAGTCGGCGGGGCCCTTCGGCGTCCCCTGCTCCGTCTCCATGTAGAGCACGCCGCCGATCCCGACGCGCGCCATCGCCTCGAGGTCCGCCGTGATGCCGTTGCTTGTGATGTTCCCGTCGAGCGGGAACCAGTACACCCACGGCCGCGACGCGGGCTGCGGGGCGACGAACCGGGACGCGAGGTCGTCAGCTCCGAACGAGGTCCCTTGCAGCGCGGCCAACGCCGCCATCATCGCAACGATCTGGATCTTCATGGTTCCTCCCCTGCCGTTCCGGTCGCATCGGGCCCGGGCACGGCGGACGGGCACCCGTGGGTTCCGCACGTCATCTCCCGGCCCTCTCTTTCACGAATTTCACGAGTTCCTCGCACTGGAAGAA
>CAYRFK010000023.1:26217-36844 GCA_964423465.1 uncultured Verrucomicrobiota bacterium
AGGCCGGCGCGGCCTTCGCGAGGCCGGGATAGCTCGAGAGATTGCACACCGGGTAGATGCCCGCGAAGCCGGCGACCTTGTCGGGATTCTCCGCCGCCCACGACAGCGTCATCAGGCCGCCGCGGCTGCGGCCGAGCAGCACCGGCTTCCGCGAGTGGCCGCGCGGACCGGTCATCTCGGCGTAGAGGGCGGAGTAGAGCCTGCGGCCTTCGGGGCTGCCGTAGGACTCGCCCGCGTCGATGCCTGCGACGGCGATGCCCGCATCACGGTACCTTTCGAACATCCACCGCTCCGCCCCGCCCGGCAGGTTCGGCAGCGTGGGCGCGTACCAGACCCAGGGCGTCGGCTTCCCGGCGACCCCGGCCTTCGGCGGAAGGAGGAACGCCGTGCGCCCCTCCACGAGGAAGACCTCGCCGGGCAGCGGCAGTTCCTTCTGCGGCGGGGCGGAGGCGGCCGGTTCCGCGGCGAGCAAGCTGCCGGCCGTCAGCACCCACGAGGCAGCCATACAGGAACGCATCATCGGGGTGCCTCCGCCGCGTGAAGCAGCGTCACCGGCCCCAGCAGACCGGACGGGACCAGGGACGTGTCCTTCGTGTAGTGCCGGCACGACGAGAACGTGAAGCGCCCGGACGTCCGCGGCGTGCCCTTGATGAACCACTCCGGCCATTCCAACAGCGTCTCAAAGTCCTTCCAGTTTCCGTCCAGCGGCAGTTGCTCGTCGCCGATCATGCGGTTGATCCAGAGGTTCACAACGTCGATTTCCAGGTCGTTCGCGCCCTCGCGCACGGCCGCCGAGATGTCGACGCGGTACGGCGGCTTCCACGCGATGCCGCAGTCCTTGCCGTTGACGCGAACGCGGGCCATGACTTCGACGGAGCCAAGGTCGAGAAAGATGGAATCCCGGAGGTCCGAGGTCAGAGGTCGGAGGTCCGCTGCCGATGGATGGCCGCCGCCGACCTCCGACTTCCGACTTCCGATCTCTGCAGGAAGGTCGAAGACCTTCCGGTACGTCGCCGTGCCGGAGTAGTATCGGATCCCCTCCTCCGCCCGCTTCGACCAGTCCTCGAGCCTCTCGAATGCCACCGGGCCGGCCGGCCCGCCCCACTTCGGATCGAAACCCACCTGCCACGGGCCGGCGACCTCAAGCGGCGGCGGCAGCGCGACGCTGAGCCTGCGCATCCCGCCGTCGGCGGTCTTGAGCTCGTACTCCCCGGACTTGAGGATCCTGCGGCTCATGAGGTCGAGCGCGGGCGCCGTCCCTTCCGCGTCCCCGGCCGGCCGCGCGGCGGCAAGAGCGACGATCTCGGACTCCGCCAGAGCGTGGTCGAACGCCTGCACGCCGGCCAGTTCGCCGCCGAACGGCGCCACCTCACGCTGGTGCGAAATGCCCACGCCGGGATGAACCGCGCGCGGGCTCTTCAGACCGGTCCGCACCATGCGGCCGTCGAGGTAGAGGGCGGGCGTGGCATCGCGATATACGACCGCCACGTGGACCCAGTTGGTCAACATCGCAGCATGGGCCAGCGACGTGGAGAAGTAGGCCGCGCCATGTTCGTGCACGCAGACGCCGTTGCGGCCGACCGCCACGCCGGCACCGGCTTGGGTGGCGCCCCAGACCTCGTGGCCCGGCGGCGGGTAGACGGCGTCGTTGCGAGGCAACCGGGCGACGGTGCCCACGGTCGCCTCGCGCGGCAGCGAGGTGTCGGCCGACGGCCGCGCCCACGCCACCATCGTAAAGGTGTTGGTGGCCTCCGTCGCGGCGGACTTCGCGGCCGGCTTGTCGAAGCTCAGCAACTCCCGGCCGTTGCGTTTCACGGATACCAGACGCTCCGGGGCCGACCCGGGCCGGAACACGACGAAAACCGATCCGGCCGGCTCCAGCGCGAGCGGAATGCGCGTCGCGCCACCGGCCTCCTCGAACGCCGCGACAGGCATCGTCCGACCGGTCTCCGGCTGCCACAGTTCGGGCCGCTTGCCGGCGACGCGGAACGTGCAGACCACCTCGACGCGGGCCGGTTCGCCATTGGCGATGAAATACAGGTCGGTGTCGCCGACGCGCCGGTGGATGTGGCGCAGGCCGCCGCCCTCGAAGTCGGGCGGAAGGTTGTCACGCGCGAACACCTCGGCGGGTGTCGCGCCGGTCGTGACGAGCCCCTTGCCCCACAGGGCGGTCGCGATGGACTCCAACTCGGCATCGCTGCCGGGGAAGCCGGTCAGGCCGGGCGTGCCCGCGGGCCGCGGTCCGCCGATAACGCGCGCACCGGCGGTGACGAGACCCTGCACCTTGCGGGCCAGCGGCAGTGTCATGCGATCGGTGTCGGGCAGCAGCAGGTAGCGGTAGTTCGCGCCGGATGGCAGGAAAATGCGCCCGTCCTTCACGCCCATCCGCAACACGTTTTCCGACGAGCAGAAATCGAAGTCGTAGCCCGCGGGCAGATCGAGCTTCATCTGATCGACGTTGAGCGGCGCGCCCTCGCCGACCCAGTACACGACATCCGCCACGAATTCGCCCTGCTGCAGCATGTGCTGGCAGCGTGCGAGGTAGTCCATCCACGGTCGGCTGTAGCCCCACCACGTGTTATGCCGCTGGATGTGCTCGCCCCACTTCCGGTGCGTGAGCCCGGGGATCATCCCGTCGTAGGCCTGGTGGGCGGACAGGTGGAAGATGACGCGGTTCAGGCCCCGGCAGTACATCTCGTCGCCCATCGCCTTCATCAGATACGGATGGTCGCGCCAGCCGCGGTCGGAGGTCCAGGCCTCAGCGCCGATGACCGGCCGGCCGTAGGTGTGCGCGGCGGAGGCCATCGCCTTGGTGGACGGCGCATAGCCGCCGCGCCCGGCGAGCAGGTCCGGGAACGTGTTGGTGCCCCGCGCCCAGAACTCGCTGATGGGAAAGTCGCAGACGCCCGCGTAGGCGAGGTTGTCGATGCAAAGGTGACCGTAGGCCTCGATGGAGAGTTTCATGCGGTGTCGCTGCGCAAGTTCGCGGAGTCGTCCGGCGTAGTTGTCGCGGATCATCTCGCTGACGGTCGCGCGCATGTCCCACAGGAACCGGTCGGACAACTCCGCGCTGCCGACGACGCGCCCGGCAAGCACCGGCATCCACGGCCGCAGGTCGTAGCCGCGGCGCGCGCGGAATTCGGCGGGGAACGCGGCGGTCCAGTTCTGCCCGCCCGCCTCCCAACTGTCGATGTGGACGTGGGTCAGCGCCCGCCCCGCAGCCTCGCCGGCGCCATCGAAGATCGGCTTGAGGAATGCGCCGTAGTGCGCGTCGATCCCGGACTTCGAAAGCCGGTCGCATTCAAGTCCGACGGCCGCCTGCGGGCAGGGCCGCGTCATCTTGTAGTTCGATGCGTGGCCGCATCGCATCACCAGCCACTTCCCGGGCGGCGCATCCCAGGTCAGCCGGCCGTCCGGCCCCATGCGGCCGGTCAGGTCCACGACGCGGTCGACGGGCGTGACGCCGTCATCCGGAAGCTCCGGTGACTTGGCGCCCTTGGGCAGTCCCCAGTGCGTGCCGTCCTTGAGGTTCAGTTCGGGAATGCGGTGAACGCGGGCCTTGGGCGACGCGGGCGCGGGGATCGCGAGGACGGCGACGTCGCGGTAGGAATCGACCGTCTCGATCGTCTCGCGAACCCGCGGATCGATCGCCGCGCCCGGCCGCAGCCACGCCGCCGCCACGTTGCGCCGGTCCACCTCCGGCTTCGGAAGCGCGAGGTCAACCGGCCGGCCGCCCTCGATCTCCGTCTCGCTCCAGCAGAGCCGCTGCATCGAGTTGGTCGGCGAGATGTGCGGCCCGCCGCTGCCGTAGCCGAAGTCGAGCGTGAGGTCGAGCTCCAGCCCGAGGCGGTCGCATTCCTTCACGGCCCACTGCATGCAGTCGTGCCACGCGGGGGTGTGGGCCTTGACCTTGCCGTCCGGCGCCCACGCCATGCCGCTGACCTCCATCCACAGCGCCCCGCCGATCCCAACCTGCTTCATGGCCTCGAGGTCGGCCGTGATCCCCTCGCGCGAGATGTTGCCGTTGATCCAGAACCAGAAGACCCACGGCTTGGCGGGATCCGGCGGATTCCGGAAGCCGTCCACGAGCGCGTCGCCGGCCGACGCGGTCACACCCATCACGATCGCCAGCATCCCCAGACATCGCTTCATATCGGCACCTCGTATTGCACGGCCCCTGCCCCGATCCCCGTCCAAGGGTTGGACGCCCGGGCTTCCACATCTTCCCATCATTGGAACTTGCGCTCCATGCGCTGCAGCGTCACCGGCCCCAACAGGCCGGAAGGCGGCAATGGGTCTTCGGCCGTCCAATGCCGCCAGGTGACGAACGAGACGGGCGAGTCGGCCGGCGGGGCGTCCCGCGAGACCCATTCGGGCCATTTCGCGATCGATCCGCGCTCGCTGTACTTGATCCCTGTCGCGGCCGACTTGGAGGCATCCCCGATCAGCCGGTTGACCCAGAGATTCGTGACGCGCACCTCGATCTCGTTGTCGCCGGCCTTGAGGGCGGATGTGAGGTCCAGCCGGAAGGGTTGCTTCCAGAGCACGCCCAGATTCCGTCCGTTGACGATGACTTCCGCCAGGTTCGCGACCTTGCCCAGATCGAGCCAGAGCCCGCCTGGCGCGAGTTGGCCGGCGTTCAGCGAAACCGTCCTGCGGTAGCTTGCCGTGCCGGAGAAGTGCCGGACACCCTCCATGGAATGTTGCGAGAGATCCATCAGCTTCTCCAAGTGAAGCGCGGCCGGCGCCCCGAGCCGGGGCGGGAAGGCCACATCCCAGTCCGCATTCAGCGACGCAACGTCGGTTCCCGTCTCCTCCACCCGATGACCGCTCTCGATCCACAGATCGGGGCTCCGCTCCGGCAAGGCAGCCGGGGTGCCGGCGGCGGCCACCTCGGCCGCGGTCAATGCACGGGCAAACAGTGTGAGCCCGGTCAGCTCGCCGGCGAAGGTCACGGGCCGTCCCGGATGCACGGTAAAAGCCGACGCGGCCGCCGTGCCCGCGGCCTGCCCGTCGATGTAGAGCGTCGGCGCGCCACGCCGATAGACCACGACCACGTCGGTCGCGCCCGATAATGCAGCCTTGGCGACGATCCGCGGCGGCAGGTATCGCGCCCCGTGCTCCCAGACCGCGACGCCGTTCCGCCCGACGCTTACGCCCATGTTCACGTGGCCGTCGCCGAACATCTTCTGCCCCTGTTCCGTCTTCACCGCGAAGTTCTGCCGCCGGGTCGACGCGATGCCCTTGTCCATGGCTTCCGGCAGTTCGATGTCGGCCGTCGGCCGGGCACGGAGAAGAACCGTGAAATCGTTGGTCGGATCCGGATTCCTCGCCCGCAGCGGCACCGGCGTGGACCCGGGCGCCGGGGCCGCGACCGCCACGGCGGGCTTGACGGCCAGCGGCGACGCCGGCTTGCGGAAGACGACGAACCACGAGCCGCGCGGATCGAACGGGATCTGCACGGTCGTGCCCCCGTCCTTCTCCGCGTACCGCGCCGCGTCGCGGATCCGGCCGGTGGCGGCATCCCAGAGTTCCGGCTGGCGGCCCGTCACGCGGAAAGTGCACAGTGCATCGCCCTCCGCGTCAGCCTGGTTCGACACGAAGTACAGATCGGAATCGTCCGTCCGGCGGTGGATGTAGATCAACTCGAGGTCGCCGGTGACGGGCTGGAAGGCGAAATCCGGCCGCAGACCCGCCTCCCCGGCGAGGTCATCGAACGACCGGCCCCAGTGTACGCGTCCCTTCCCGAACGCATGCGACGTCACGGTCTTGCCGTCGCAATCGCCCCAGACATCCGCGGCGACCGCCCGCACATCGGCATCGCAGTCCGGGAAGCCGCTGAGGCTTGGAGAGCGGGCGGGGCGCGGACCGATCACGGCGGCGCCGTCGCGCACGAGGTCGCGGATGCGCCGGGCGACCGCGGGAGTCATCGCGTCGCTGTCGGGCAGCAAAAGGAACCGGTAGCTCATACCGCCCGGCGTCATGAGCCGCCCGTCCCGCACCGAGAGCAGGTTCAGGACGGCATCGGCATCGCACCCGTCGTAGTCGAAGCCCGCCGGCAACGCGGGATGCAGATCCTCGCGCCAGCGGAGGGCGCTCGGCGCGCCCTCGCCGATCAGGTGGACCACGTCCGCGACGAACCGGCCCTGCTGCAGCAGGTACTGGCACCGCGTGATGTAGGTCATCCACGCCGCGCCCGGCTCCCACCATGTGTTGTTGCGGTCGAGGTTGATGCCGTACGGCCCCATGATCATGCCGGGCTTCAGGTTCATCCACGGTTGGTGTGCGTAGCGGTGGAAGACAAACCGGTTGATCCCGAGCGTGAAGGCCAGATCGCCCAGCGGCTTGAGCGACCACGGATCGTCGGACCAGTCCCCCTTCCCCTTCGTGAACGACTCCGCGGCGACGACGGACTTGCCGTGGAGATGCGCCGCCGAGGCCGCCGTCCGGCAGTCGATCCGCGGACCGCCGCCGACCCAGAACTCGCCCATCGGGATATCCGCCTGCTTCTGGAAGACGATCGGATCGTACAGGTACTGCTGCCGTCCGGCCGGCTCGCCCTGAAAGAGGATGCCGTGCTCGTGGCAAAGACCCGTGAGCCGGGCCCAGAAGTTCTCGGCGATCAGGTCCGCGATGGTGCGGCGCAGGTCCCAGAGGAATCGTTCGCTCTGCGCGCGATCGCCGACGATATGGCCGCCGGTCATCGCCGGCAACCACGGCGTCATGTCGTAGCCGCGCCGCTTCTTGAACTCGTTCTGGAACCCGGCGGTCCAGTTCTGGTCGCGCACCTCCCAACTGTCGATGATCGCCTGGGTGAAGACCTTCCCGGCGAGCGGCCCGAACTGCTTGAGCAGCTTGGCCATCATGGCGTCGAATTGCGCCTCGATGCCGCGTGCGCTGAGCTTGTCGCATTCCAGCCCGCGCCCCGCCTCCGTCGCCGGTGCGCACTGCGCCCCCGTCGGAGTGAATCCGATGCGCAGGATCGTCCAGCGGCCCGCGGGGACATCCCACGCCAACCGTCCCTCGCCCGTCATCCGACCGGTGAGGTCGACGACCTGATCCGCGGGGACTCCCTTGTCCGCCGGATCACCGCCGATCTCGGCAAAGACGGATGCGCCGCCGCCATGTTCCCGGATCTGGTCGAATCCGGCCTTCAGCCTCCAGCGGATGACCCTTGCCTCGGCATCGAGCATGGCATCGACCCCGTCCGCCCTGTCCAATTGCAGGCGGAACACCCTGCCGGTGACCGCGGCGAACCCCTCCGTGACGGGCGCGGAACTGGACTTGCGGTCCTGATCCAGATCGAAGGCCCCGATGGTACGGAAGTCCCCGCCGTCGTCGGAGACCTGCAGATCACAGCGCGACGCAACCGAATCCCGCTTCTTCACCAGAGTGAGCGCTCGCACGGTCACGGGCACTGGATAAGCCAGTTCGATCGTCGCGCCCTTGACGGTCCTTCGCGGGACGGGCAACACGGACCGCACCGGGATCGCCAACACGGCGATGTCGCGGTACGTGTCGAGCTTCGTCTCCGGCTGCGCCAGCCCGCCTTCGAACTTTGCGGGGCCGTCCACCTGCGTCTCGCTCCACGTCACGCGCTGCATCGCGAGATCCGGCGCGATCCAGGGCCCGCCGCCCCCGCTCCACCCGTCCCCGCAGAGCGCGCTCAGCTCGAGGCCCAGCCGCGAGCATTCCTCCGCGGCGTGCTGCATCATCGCCCGCCACTCATCGCTGAAGTAGGCAACCTGCTTCACCAGTCCCGTTGACGTTCCGGACGCCACGCTGAAGACCTGCGCTCCGCCGAGCCCGATGCGTTGCATCGCCTCGAGGTCGGCCGTGATTCCCGCCTTCGTGACGTTGCCATTCATCCAGTGCCACCACGTCTGCGGACGCGCCGAAGGCGGAGGCGACACGAACCCCCGTTCCAGTTCGTCCGCCCGGACGGCGCCGGCCAGCAGCGTCAGCGACAGCACGACAACGGACGGTCGGCTCTTCATATCCATGCTCCTTGAGACGTCCTCACTTCACCCAAGCTCGTGCCACGGTCTCGACCTTCACCGGCCCCAGCAGGCCCGAGGGCTGCAGCGGCTCCGTGCCCTCCCACTGGCGCCACGTCGCGAAGGTCACCGGGGCGCCCCCGGGCGGCGCATCCTGCGGCACCCACGCCGGCCACTTCGAGATCGCGCCGTTGCGCGGGCTGTAGGCCGCGCCAAGCGCGGCCATCTTCTTCTCGTCGCCGATGAGCCGGTTGACCCACAGGTTCGTCACGCGGATCTCCACGTCGTTTCGACCGTCCCGGACCGAATCGGTCACATCCACGCGGAACGGCTGCTTCCACAGCACCCCGACGCTGCGACCGTTGAGAACGACCTCCGCGAGATTGTGGACCGCGCCGAGATCGAGGACGATCCTGGAATCCCGGTTCGTTTTCGTGAACTCGAACGACCTGCGGTAGCCCGCGGTGCCGGAGAAATGGCGGACGCCTTCGTCGGGGTGACGCGCGAGGTCCGTGAGCCGCGGCAGCCGGACCGTCGGCGGCGCGCCGCGGCCGGACTGGAAGGCCACGTCCCATCCGTCGTTCAGCGTCAGCCCGTCCGGCAGCAGGGCTTCCTCCACCACCCGGCCGTCCTCGATCCACAGCTCGCGCCTCGGCTCCGCGACACGGCGGACGGCGGCGCGGGCGGCGATCTGCGCGGCGTCCAGCGCCGTGGGGACCCATTCGAGATCGGAGACCTCGCCCTTGAACGCCCCCGGCCCGCCGGGATGCACGACGAACTGCGAGGCCGCGGCGGCGCCGGCCGGCTTGCCGTCGACATACAGTGTCGGCGCGCCGTGCCCGTAGACGAGGGCGATGGGCGTACCGTCGCCAACCGCCCGCTTCACGACCACGCGCGGGACCAGGTAGCGCGCCCCGTGTTCCCAGACGGCGACGCCGTTGCGCCCGACACTCAGGCCGGTGCCGACATGGCCCGCGCCGAACGCCAGTTCGCCCTGCGGGGCGAGCACCGCGAAGTTCTGGCCCCGCGTCCGGGCGATGCCCCGGTCGGCCGCCGCGACCAACTCGATGTCCACGGACGGACTGGCGCGGAGCAGGATCGTGAAGTCGTTGGTCGTGCCGGCGTTCTGCGGCGGCAGGCCGGCGATCGCGGCGGCGGCGGCGCGCGCCTCGGGTTTCACCGCCAACGGCGACGCGGGTTTGCGGAACACGACGAACCACGAGCCGCGCGGATCGAACGGGACCTGGACCGTGGTCCGCCCGCCCTGCTCCTCGAACCGCGCCACGTCGCGCATCCGGCCCGTCGCCGCGTCCCACAGCTCCGGCTGGCGGCCGGCGACACGGAACGTGCAGAGCGCGTCGAAATCCCCGTCGGACTGGTTCGACACGAAGTACCAGTCCGCCCCCGCGTCGTCGGTGCGGTGAATCCAAAGCAGTTCGGCGTCCCGGTTGTGCGCGAAGTCCGGCACGAGGCCGAACTTCGTCGCCACGGCATCGAAGCCCGCAGCGACGACGGCGTTGCCGGTGGCGACGATCCTCTTCCACGTCGAGGCGACCTCCTCGTCCGGCGCCATGCCCTGCGCGCGCACGAAGTCCCGCGGCGCGGCGATCTTCGCGCCCGCCTGGGCCAGCCGCAGAACCTCGCGCATCAGGCCCGCGGTCGCGCGGCCCGTGGCCGGCAGCATCAGCACGCGGTAGCGCATACCCTTCTCGTGCACGAGAACGCCGTTCTCGACGCGCGACTCGCGAAGGGCATCGAGGTTGGCGAAATCGTAGTCGTAGCCGTCCGGCAGCGGGATGGCCAGTTCGCCCTTCCACCCCCCGTAGCTCGGCGCGCCCTCGTCCAGCATCGCCAGCACGTCGGCCGCGAAGCGGCCCTGCTGCAGGAGCGACTGGCACCGCGTGAGGTACCCGACCCACGCCCGGCCCGGTTCCCACCAGGTGCTCGTGCGCTCGAAGTTGATGCCGTACGGGCCGAACGTCATGCCGGGCACGAGATTCGTCCACGGCTGGTGCGCGTAGCGGTGGAAGTAGTACTGGTTCACACCGAGACAGAACGCGCGGTCGCCGAGCGTCTTGAGCGCCCACGGATCGTCGAGCCACCGGCCGCGCCCCTCGGTGAAGGCCTCGGCGCCGGCGATCTGGCGTCCGCTCAGGTGCGCCGCGCTGGCCGCCACCTTGCAGTCCACCCGGGGACCGCCGCCGACCCAGAACTCGCCGCACGGCATGTCACAGGCGCGGGCGTAGTTCATCGGATCGTACATGAACTGCTGGCGTCCGAACGACTCGGCGCGGAACTCGTGGCCGCGCTGTTTCGCCAGCTCCATCGATCGCTTCCAGTAATGATCGACGAGCAGGTCGGCGATGGTGCGGCGGAAATCCCAGAGAAGCCGTTCGGACTGGTCGCGCGAACCCACGATGCGGCCGCCCGCGAGCACCGGCAGCCAGGGCGCGAGGTCGTACCCGCGGCGCGCGCGGAACTCCTCCGGGAACTTCGCAGTCCAGTTCTGGATGCCGACCTCCCAACTGTCGATCCACGTGTGCCTGAAGGCGCGCCGGCCCGCGGGCGAGGCGGCGGCGAGCATCCTGTCCACGAACGCCTCGTACTGCGCCTCAACGCCGCGCGGGTCT
>CAYRFK010000024.1:0-35722 GCA_964423465.1 uncultured Verrucomicrobiota bacterium
CGCCACGAGGGCGGCCGCGGCGGCGGCGGGCGCGGCCGCGGATGGACGCGACGCGGCGAGCGACGCGAGGCCGAGGCCCGCGGCGGCGGCGAGGACAAGCAGTCTGGAGGATGGGACCATCACCGCGGCACCGGGATCTCCGAGAGGATGCGGTCGATCACCTCGCCGACCGAGAGGCCCTCGACCTCGTACTCCGGCCGGAGGATCAGCCGGTGGGCCAGCACCGGCTGCGCCATGCGCTTGATGTCGTCGGGTGTCACGAAGTCGCGCCCCGCGACGGCGGCGGCGGCGCGCGCCCCGAGGATCAGTGCCTGCGTCGCGCGCGGTCCGGCGCCGACGAGCACGCTGTCGTGCGTCCGGGTCGCGCGCACGAGGTCAACGACGTACGCGGTGATCTCGTCCCGCACCGTCATCGCGGCGAGGGCGGCGCGGAGGTCGGCGAGGGCAGCATCGTCGATCACGGGCGCGACGACGCCGCGGTCGAGGAGCGTTTCCGGTGCGTCGGCGCCGAGTGTCCGCCCTGCGAGCACCAGTTCCTGCGCGCGGTCGGGGCACGCCATCGGGATCTTCAGCATGAAGCGGTCCTTCTGCGCCTCCGGCAGCGGGTAGGTGCCCTCGAACTCGATCGGGTTCTGCGTGGCGAAGACGGTGAAGTTCGGCGGCAGCGGGTGTGTGACGCGGTCGATCGTCACGCAGCGCTCCTGCATGGCCTGGAGCAGGGCCGACTGCGTTTTGGCGGGCGCGCGGTTGATCTCGTCCGCGAGGAGAAAGGTGGTGAAGACAGGCCCGGGCACGAGCGAGAACGTGTTCGTCTGCAGGTTGAACACGTTGGTGCCGGTGATGTCGGCGGGCATGAGGTCGGGCGTGAACTGGATGCGGCTGAAGTCGCAGCCGAGCACGCGGGCAAGGGTGCGGACAAGGAGCGTCTTGGCGACGCCCGGGACGCCCTCGATGAGCGCGTGGTGGCCGGTGAAGATGGCCATGAGGGCCATGTCGACGGCCTCGGTCTGTCCGATGATCACGCGGGCGACCTCCTCGCGGGCGCGGGCGAGGATCGTCTGGATGCGGTCGGTGTCGGGGTTCATGGCGTCTCCTTTGATCGGTTGTCTGGGGCGGAAGCGGTGTCGGGCGCGGAAGCTGTGGCGTCGGGGCGACCGGGTGCCAGCACGGCCTGTAGGCGCCGGACCATGGCGGCGGGCCGGCGCGCGTCGTCGCCGGCGGCGCGCAGTTCGGTCTCCATGGCGGCGATCTGCCGGGCGCGGCGCGGGTCGCCGGAGGGGAGGGTGCGCTTCCATTCGCGGAGGCAGACGGCGGCGAGGTCGGAGGGCGGGACGTGGCGGCGCAGCAGGTTGACGAAGCCGTCGCGCGACTCGAAGCCGTCGGGGGGCGGACGCGGATCGCCGTCGGCGTCGTCGGAGGCGGGCAGCAGCGAGGTCGCGTTCCGCCAGATGAAGAGCGCAGCCAGCAGCAGGAGCGCCGCCATCACGCCGCCGAGGTGGAAGCGCCGCGCGAAGGTGATCATGCCGGGCTGCTCGTGGACGCCGAGGTGGTACTCGTCGAACCATGCCGCCGGGCCCGGCCCCGCGAGCCACGCGAGGAACCCGGCGTGGCGGTGGCGCAGGATCGCCTCGTTGCTGAGCGCGTAGGAATCGGAGACGAGGACGACGGTTCCCCTGTGCCACTGGCGTTCGATTGCCACGGGCTTGCCGTCGCGCGTCCATGCCGTGCGCCAGGCGGGATCGCGGGGCTCGAAGTAGGCCGAGGATCGCCACGGAATCGCGTTCGCGCCGGCCTCGACGGCCTCCGCGTCGCCGTCCGATGCGGCGGTGTCGACCTGCTGGGTCGAGAAGGCGATGTCGAAGCCCCAGCGGTCGGGGAGCGAGACGAGATTCAGCAGCGCCTCCGCGCGATCGTCGTCCTCCTCGTCGTCGCCGGGGTTCCAGAAGGGGCGGCGCGGCGCGGCGCGGCCGGCTGTATTGGTGCCGCCCTCCGCGAAGGCCTTCCGTGCGCGGTCCCGTTCGCGACGGTCCTTGGCGCGGGCCTCGGCCTCGTCGTCGCGGTGCTGGATCGGCGGGAGGCTGACGACGATGCGGCCGCCGTCGCGGGCGAAGGCGGACAGCCGGTCGAAGGTGGCCGGCGCGATGCGCGTGAATCCCGCGGGTTCGAAGGCGATCACGAACAGCGTTCCCGGACCGGCGAGGTCCGATTCGTCGGTCGGCGTGACAATCCGTCCGGTGCGCCAGCCCGGCTGGCTGTGGAGCGTTTCGAACAGGACGCGCGTTCCGAGGGGATCGGCGCGGTACGAGGAGTAGGCCGGCAGGATGTCGCCCGTCTCGAAGCGCAGGCCGAACAGCCGGTACAGGCCCCCCGCGAGGAGGACCAGCGCAGCCGCCACAGCCAGCGGCGCGGCGATTCTAGTCCGTGGGGCCGCCACGCAGGGCCTCCAGGTTCTTCTCGAGCGTCTCGACGGCCTCGGGGGCGGCGGGGTGGGGGCCGTACCAGCTTCGTTCGAACAGCCGCACGTCCTCCTCGAAGGCCGGCATGGCCCCGCGGGCGCGCCGGCCGAGTTCGCGGCGGTACTCCAGGTTCGACTTTGCCTTCGACACGGTGATCCACTCGAGGCGGGCGAGGCAGGCGAGCGTGGCGAGAAAGACGGCGCGAAGGGCCTTGCGCAGGTCGCCGCTTTCGCGCATGCGCGCGGCAAGGGCCAGCCAGTCGTTCTCGGGCAGGTGCGTGGCGAGGAGCGATTCGTCGTCAAGGTCCGGCGCGTCCGCCGCGACGGACGCCGCCCGCGCGTCGGCCGGCGTGCGCCGTTTCGCGCGCCACAGGCGGAGGCCTTGCAGAAGGACGAGCGCAGCGATGAGGCCGAGCGCGATCCAGCCGAAGAGCTTGAGTCCGTCGCCGGTCCGGTCGGCCGCCCCGGATTCCGGACGGCTTCCCGAACGGCGGAACCAGCGGTCGATGGCCTCGCCCATCTTGCGGAACGCGCGACCGCACCACTGGATTGCGTCCTTTACGCCGCGCCCGATGGAGGCCAGCGTCCGGCCGAGCCAGGTCCGGGGTTCCTCCGTCTCCGCGACCGCCTCGCGCGGCAGGCGCCAGGCGAACTCGGGTCGCGCGAGGACGCGCCGGAGCCCCGCCTCCATGTCGGCCTCTGCGATGCCGGGGTGCGAGGGCGTGGTGGAGGCCGCGGGTACGACGGCATCCGGCGCGGGCACTGCAATGCGTTCGAAGGCCGCGGGGGCGGCGGCGGGCAGTGCGGCGAGGAGAATGGCGGCTGTGGCGGCGCGGGTCGCGGGAGCGAGGCGGCGCAGTTCGGCGAGCAGGTCGAGACCGGAGCGGCGCGCATCACCGTAGTGGCAGCGGAGGGCGTAGAAGGCCTTGATCAGGATGTCGGTGCAGAGGTGGGTCAGGGCGAAGACGGCCGCGAAGAAGGTGCTGTCGAAGACCCAGTCCGTCGTGCGCGTGAACCACGACTCGATCCCGAGAAGGCTCTTCATCAGCGAGGGCAGCATCACGGCCGCGAAGAGCAGGTTGATGAACACGAAGATGCCGAACAGCGCAACGATGAGCAGGGCGTAGTGGTTTGCGTGCGGCCAGAGCCGGGAGAGGGCTGCGGCGCGGCGGCCGGCATCGGCCCCCTCGCGTGCGGGGGACACGCAGACGGCGGTCAGACCCTGGTGATAGGCGAAGACCCATGCGAAAGGGATCATGACCACGAAGGCGACGGGCAGCAGCAGGAGCGACCACGTCGAGAGGCGTGCGTGCAGGCCCGCGGCGGCGAGCCAGTCGCGGACGGTCCACAGCGCCGGTTGCGTGCCGGCGGCGGTGGCGCGCAGGATCGCGCCCAGCCTCGAGTGGCAGGTGCGTTTCCATAGGTAGAGAAGGGTGACGCCGAGCGCGGCGACCGAGCAGCGCTGCCAGGCCATGGCGCCGCGGGCCATGTCGGTCCAGAAGAAGAGCACGCCCAGCAGGAACGGCACGGCGCCGGCCAGGTAGGCGGCGATCGCGCCCGCGGGAGCGCGGCGCAGGAGCCCGACCGCCTCCTCGATCAGTTCGATCGGCCCCGGGCCGTCGCCGGCGACGTGCCGCTTCATTCGGAACTCCACCACGAGGAGGCATCCTCCCAGATGGTGCCCTCGTGGACCTCGGCCGGGATGGTCAGCAGGAGCCGTCCCGCCAAATGGATCGCGAGCCACAGCGCGGCGACGCCCCCGATGCCGGCGAGCCACGGGCCGGGACGAAGGCTCCGCGCCGGGGGCGCGTCGGGCCGGGTGGTCCGATCGAGGCACGTGGCGCACAGGATCCGGCCGTCGTGCTCCGTCACGCATTCGCGGCAGAAGAATCCGCCGCACGACGGACACCGGGCCGAGGCCTCCCGGTCGCCATGATTCCTGCACCGCTGTTCCCTGAGTGCCTGCAACCCCGCTACCATCCCGGCCCCGCCGCCTCCGGTCAAGTGCGTTGCAGCGTATCTGCGGCGAGGCCGATCGGTCTGGAATGGGTGCCGCCGCCGTGCTACACAGGAATCCTATGCGCGGCGGGCAATGGCAGGGCGTGGTGCCGGTTGCGGGGGCGTTCATCGCCGTCGCAGCCGCCGCATGGTTTGCCCCGTCGCCGCCGCGGACGGTGTCGGCGGATCCTGTGGCAGTCGGGCCCGCCTGGGAGGCGCCCGCCGCGGTGGCGACGCAGGCCGTGGCTGCCGCGTCCGAACCCGTGGAGGCCCCGGCGGTGCCGACGCGGACCGAGGCGCTCCTGGAAGAGGGCGAGGCGATGCGCGCGGCGAACGAGGACCTGCTGCGCGAGAACGACCGGTTGCGCGAACACCTTTCCTCGGTCCTGAACTGGATTCTCACGAACTTCCGCGGACGCTACGCGGTGCCGGAGCGGCTGGTCGGGAAGCTCGACGTCGCGGCCGTCGCGGACGACTTCACGCTGCACGAGGATCTTGCCGAGGTGCTGCGTATCACGCCCGAGGAGCGCGAACGCATCAACGCGGCGTTCCTGTCCGCGCGCGAGATGGTGCAGGCCGCCGAGGACGAAGTTCTGGTGGCTCTCTCTCCGACGCCCGAGGTCGGGCTGGTCGAGATCCCGCCCTACGAGGCGCGAGGCGAGGAGGTGCGCCAGCATCTGGTCGCGGCGCTCGACTCCGCGTTGGGCTCCAACCGGGCGCCCTGGGCGGCCTCCGTCGCGGGGCGCGATCTCGAGCGGCGGTTCGGCGGCTTCGGCCGCGGGACGCGAACGATCCGGTTCGAGCTGGTCTACGGCGACGCGGAATCGGATCCGGTCATCCGCATCCGCGACCAGCGCGAGATGCCCGACGGCGAGGGCCGTCGCCGCATCGACGCCGTCGAGATGGAGGCCGGCGAGATTCCGGCCGAGTACCAGCCGTACGCTTCGCGGCTGCCCGGAGGGGCGGGAGGGGGATGATGGACGCGATCGACGCCTTGATGACGAGGTGCAGCATCAGGAGGTTCCGGCCGGAGCCGGTTCCGGCGGAGACTGTGACGCGCCTGCTCGATGTACTCCACCGCTCGCCGTCCGCCGCCGATGCGCGGCCGTGGCAGTTCGTCGTGATCGACCGCCGCGGAGTGCTGGACCGGCTGGACGCCGCCATGCCGAAGTGCGACATGCTCAAGACCGCGCCGCTCGCCATCCTGGTCTGCGCCGAGCCGTCGCGCGGGAAGATCCCCGGCTTCTGGCCGCAGGACTGCGCGGCGGCGGCGGAAAACCTGCTGATCGCCGTCCACAGCCTCGGCTTGGGCGGCGTCTGGATCGGGCTTCATCCCGTGGACGATCGCGAGCGCGCCGTTCGCGGGATCCTGGGGATTCCGGAGGATGTGATTCCGTTCGCTCTGGTGGCGATCGGCCGTCCGGACGAGCAGTCGACGATCGAGGACCGCCGTGACGATTCCCGAGTCCACTGGAACGGCTGGTAGCGGCGATCCCGCCCCCGCGCCGGCGGAGGCTGCGGACGCGCCTCCGACGCCCGCGCTCTCGCGCACGGAGCGGCGCGAGCGCGCGGTGGCCGATGCGCTTCGTACACTGGTGCGGGACCTCCACGAGACCCACTTCGGTCCGGTGGCGCCGCAGACGCCCGGCATTGGACTGACCCTCCGGCTGCGCGCGAGCCCGTCGGAAGGCTGGTCGCTCGCCTTTGATCCTCCGCTCGGGCGGCAGGTGCTCGCGCAGATCGAGCAGCTCCACTCGGTGCTCGGCGTCTACCGCGACGGCGCACTCTACTGCTTCAAGTGCGGATCGACGACCTGTGCCCACGCCGCGCCGCCCGCGCCGCTGTCCGTCTTCGCCGGCTTCGATCCCATGGGCCTGCCCGAGTGGAGGGAGTTTGCGCAGACGCTGATCGAGAGGAAGGACGAGCGGGTCGGACTCCTCTTCGAGCGGCCGCCGCGCATCGTCACGGCCCTGCAGTCCGGCCGCGATCTGCGCGAGCGCCAGCTTGCCACATTCGGCCGGGCGACGACCACCTACTCGATTCTCGGCCAGGTCACGGCCGGCTACTTCCTCTGCGGACCGGCGGCGGACCCGGCCTCGCGGTTTGCGCTCACGTTCCAAGCCGTCGAGACCCGGGGGGCGGGCGGGGGGCGAGAGGTACGGCTCAACATGCTGGGCGGACCCGCGGGCGGGCCGGAGCGCATGGAGGCGTGGCTGGCGTCGGAGACGGGCGCCGGCGTGGCGCGCGCCCGCGAGGCGGCGCGGCGTGCGGTCGGGCAGGTTGAGCGGATGGTCGACGGGGCGGGCGGTCCGGCGGATGCGGCGCTTCTGCATCGCGCCTTCAGCCGCGTGCCGGCGATCCTGCGGCGCCTGGCGGAGTCGCTGGAGCGAGGCGGACGGCAGAGCGGGCGCAGGACGCGCCACGTCGAGCAGCGTCGCGTCGAGGACCGCCGGCCGGTCCACAAGGCGCTCGACGATCTTGCCGCGGCGCGTCCGGACGCGTTCTTCCGCGACGACAAGGAGGAGACGATCGTCGTCTGCGGTCCCCAGGGGCGCGCCCACGTGTTCAACGAGACGGGCCGGCATGTGACCAGCTTCGTGCTGCCGCCCGACGGCGCCGCCTTCCGTGTGCGCACGTCCCGGTGGGTGCCCGCCGACGCGGCGGAGATCGATACGCTTCGCACAGCCGTCGCCTCCGCGGCCGCCGGAATCCCGGGGGCATGATCATCACGGCACGTTTCGCGGGAGTTCCCTATGATGACACGATCCCACTATGAGTCCCGTCCCGGTCTGCTCGTCACGCTGCCCGTGTCGAAGGGGCTTCGCCTCGACGGCTTCCTTGCACGCACCCCGCGTCCCGGACGGACGCTGCTGGTGTTCGTGCACGGCATGGGCAGCAATTTCTACCGCTCGGCGCTAAAGAAGGCGTTCCTCGATGCGGCCTTTGCGGGCGGTCCGGCGGTGCTGTCGTTCAACAACCGCGGGGCGGAGCAGGGGACGGAGGACGAGCCGTTCACGGGCTGCCTGGCCGACATCGATGCGGCGCTTCGATTCGGCCGCGCCGCGGGGTTCCGCCGGTTCGTGCTCGCGGGCCACAGTACGGGCTGCCAGAAGATCGTGCATTACCAGGCGCGCCGCGGGCGGCGGGATGTGGCCGGGCTGGTGCTGCTCGCGCCCGCCGACGACTTTGCGATCTGCCGCCGCGACCTCGGTGTCCGGTTCGACGCCGTGGTGGCGCGGGCCCGTGAATTGGTCAAGGCCGGCCGCGGTCGCGAGCGGATCACCGGCCTGCACCAGCCGTTCTCGGCACGCCGTTTCCTCAGCATCGCCGACCGGCGGCGGCCCGAGGCGGCAGTGTTCGACTACGAGGGCGCCATGCGCGACTTCCTCCGGATGCGGACGCCGGTTCTTGCCCTCTTCGGCTCCCGCGAGGAGTTCGCGGTCATGCCCGTGTCGCGGATGCTCGACCGTCTCGCCGCCCTGCACCCGCCCGGCCTCGTGGCGACGCGGCTGATTCCGCGGGCCGACCACGGCTTCCACCGCTGCGAACCCGCCGTCGCATCCCTCGTCGCCGACTGGACCGCCTCCCTCGCCCCCTGACCCGCCGCCCGGCTCCCGCGCCGGACAACTCCCACACTTAGCAAAGTGCGGGAGTAGCGGTCCAACGGTGAAGCCGGGGGCCCAAATCATCGGCTAACGACGAGCCCCTCGATGAAAACTCGCGTGAAGAGCGCATGGATACGGCCGCGACGGAGCGCGGCCCTCCAAACCCATTCCATAGAGATGCGAGAGGATGGCCCTGGAGGGCGCCGCTCCGTCGGCGCCGTGCAGGAGGCCCTCGAAGCATCGTTCGTTCCCGATCGTCTGGTTTTGGCCGATGATTGGGGCGGGGGCGTGCGGTCTCGCACGGGGCGGGGGCTTGGGCTATAAACGAACGGCGCGAGGGCGCGGACCAGGAAGGCGGATGGGACCATGAAGACGATGTGGATCGCGGCAGGTGTGGCGTGCGTCCTGCTGGGCGCGGTTCCGGCGCGGACGGCGGACGAGGCGTGGCGGTCGCTTTTCGATGGCAAGAGTTTGGACGGATGGAAGCCGGCCGGTTTTCTGAGCCCCGGCGAAATGCGATTCCTCCCCAAGGTTCCGCCGTCGAACATGCCGACGAACGTGCCGGCGGGGCCGGCCATCTACCTCGGCGCCGGTGACGGCCTCACCGGCATCATCCACACCAACCGCCTTCCGACGATGAACTACGAGGTCCGCCTCGAGGCGATGCGCGTCTCCGGCGGCGACTTTTTCTGCGGACTCACGTTCCCGGTGGACAGCAACCACTGCACCCTCGTCGTCGGTGGATGGGGCGGGGGACTCGTCGGCATATCGAGCATCGACGGCATGGACGCCTCCGAGAACGAGACGAGTTCCTTCGAGGATTTCAAGAACGGCACGTGGTACGAGATCGGCGTCCGCGTGACGCCGGGCCGACTCGAGGCGTGGATCGACGGCAAACAAGTCGTGAACGTCAACGTGGAGGACCGCCGGATCTCGATGCGCGCCGGCGAGATCGAGGACGCGGTTCCCTTCGGTGTCTCCTGCTGGCGCACCGCCTCCGCCGTCCGCAACATCCGCATCCGCGATCTTCCGCCGCCGGCGGGCGGGAGAGCCGAACCATGAGCCGCTTCGTTGCCGTCATCGTCTTGGCTGTGCTCGCCGCCAGCGCCGCCGTCGCGCAGGACGATGCCCCGTCCCGCATGGTCCGGGCGACGGTCAAGATCTTCCACAAGGACAGTGTCGGCACGGGCTTCCTCGTCCTTCCGTCGAAGGATCTCGGTCCGCGCAAGGCCGTCCTCGTGACCGCGAAGCACGTGCTGGAGAAGACGCCGGGCGACGAGGTGCTGCTGGTGATGCGGAAGTCGAGGCCGGACGGGCAGTACGGGCGTCAGGATGTCCCGGTGCGGATCCGCACGGACCGCACCCCGCGCTGGACCAGCCATCCCGGCGAGGACATCGCCGCGCTGGTGGTCGACGTGCCGGTCGATCTCGCGATCGATCCGCTTCCCTTTGCCTCGCTTGCCACCGAGAAGGACCTGATCGAGGCTCGGCTGCACACCGGATCGTCGGGCTGGGTGCTCGGCTTCCCAACCCGCTTCGAAGCCAACGCCGCCGGCATCCCGGTCTGCCGCCATGCCTCCATCGCCAGCTTCCCGCTCACGCCCGTACAGTCCCACCGGTGGTTCCTCGCCGACTTCTGCACTTTCAGCGGCGACAGCGGCGGGCCGATGTTCGTCGAGGACCCGCGCGCGAAGGACCCCGCCGCCGCACCGCCCCTGATCCTCGGCCTCATCTCCGCCCACTTCCGCCACGACGAGGAGGTGAAGACGCTGTTCGAGGAGCGGACCATCCACCACTCGCTCGATCTCTCCAAGGTCATCCAGGCCGAGTTCATCCGCGAGACCGTGATCCGCGCAACAGAAGGACCCAAACCATGAACGAGACGACGGGACGGACGGACGCCTGCACGCGGCGCGAGGCGATGCGGCGGGCGGGACTGGCGGCGGCGGGAATGCTGGCTGGCGCGGCGACGGCGCGGGGACAGGCCCCCGCTGCGCCCGCGGCCGCGGCAGGAGGTGCGGTCGTGCGCGACGAGATCGAACTGGCGAACGAGTTCCTGAAGCTGGTCGCAAGCCCGCAGGACGGCGCGGGCCTCCTGGCGCTCAAGACGCGGCGCGGCGGCGACTGGGTGGACGTCTACCCCGACGTCCGCGACCCGGCGCTGAAGATGCGCTATGCGAGCTGGATGATGATCCCTTACTCGAACCGCGTCGAAAACGGCACGTTCACGTTCGACGGCAAGACCCACACGCTCCGCAACGGGCAGAACCACTCGATCCATGGCGACGCGCGGTCGCGGTCGTGGACCGTGGCGGAGAAGGGGCCCGCGCGCCTGAAGCTGACCCTCCGTTCGGCCGACTTCGCCGACTTCAACTGGCCGTGGCCCATCGACGTCGAGGCGGTCCTCGCCCTCGACGGCCCGGCCTTCACGCAGACGCTCCGCATCGTCAACCGCGGCGCGACCGCCATGCCCGCCGGGTTCGGCTGGCATCCCTACTACAAGCGCGCCCTCACCAAGCCCGGCGAGCCGGTGCTCATGCGGATGAAGCTCGGCGGCGTGTATCCGGACGCCAACGGAGATTGCATTCCCGACGGCCCGATGGAGCCGCTTCCGCCGGACCTCGACTACGCTTCGGGCCGGGCGATTCCGACCGACAGGCGCTACGACACCTGCCTCGGCGGGTACGACGGCAAGGGCGCGATCGAGTGGCCGGAGAGCGGCGTGAAGCTTGCCTACGAGTGCTCGCCGAACGTGACGCACTTCGTCTACTTCAACCCGACCGAACGCCCCGTCTTTGCCGCCGAGCCGGCCGCCAATGCGAACAACGGCGTGAACCTTCTCGCTCGCGGATGGAAGGATCACGGTGTCATCGTCCTCCCTGCCGGCGAGGCCCTCGACGCGCGGTTCGTCACCCGGTTCGCGTAGTCGCCGAAGACGCTCTCGACAAGGGCCCCGGGAGCGGGCATATTTGTTACGAACGTTCCCAAACAGGGGCGCGAAGAGGAAAACGCATGAAACGAGTATTGACAGCAGCAGCAGTGGCGGGGTGCGCGGCAGTCGGAGCGTGGGCGCAGCAGGGGCCGCACGTGCTGGACCAGGCGGTGGCATCGGAGCTTCTTCGCGGCGCGGTGGCCGGGCAGACGGTGAACGCCCTGGCGCAGAGCCCGGACCTCCAGCGCAACTACGTGATCAGCGTCATTGAGCAGGAACTGGCGCAGGAAGCCGCCCGCCGCGGCATCGCCGAACGCCTCGACGTGCAGCGCGCGATCATGCAGGCGCGGTACCAGATTCTTCTGCAGGCCCTGCAGCAGGACGTGGTCCGCCACGCCGCCCAGCCGGCGGATGCCGATGTCCAGGCCGCGTTCAAGAAGGAGAAGGACCGCTGGATCCTGCCCGAGGGCTTCAAACTCGACATCTTCGCCTGCGAGTCCACGAACACCGCGGCGGTGACGGCCCTCAAGGCGGCGGCCGGCACGGTGGCCCCGGATGCGGCGGCGTTGCAGACGGCCGGCGCGCGGCAGCTTGTGTCCGGCGCGGGCGATGTCTGGGTTACGGAGAAGGACATCGTCCCCGAGGTCTGGAAGGCGCTGGCGTCGCAGAAGAACGGCGAGAGCCGCACGTTCGGTGTGCAGAACACCGTGTGGCTTGTGCGCCGCTCGGACTACCGCAAGGCGGGCCCGATGACGTTCGAGCAGGCGCGCGAGCGCGTGCGTGCGGAACTTCTCCAGGCCAGCCAGCGTGCCGAGTGGGAGGCGTTCCTCGAGAAGCGCCGCAAGTCGCTCGGACTGTAGACCCGAAGGCCGAAAGAGTTTTCCAATCCTTGGAAACCCCGCGGACCGGGGTTTCCAAGGATTGGATGTTTCAGGCCGGACCAACCTCCGGCCGGGTAGGCGCATCATGACGGATCAGACGGGTTCGGAGCAGATTCCCGCCCTGCGCGCGCAGGCGGTGGACGAGGCGGCGGCGGCGGCCGATCTGCCGGCGCTCGAGGCCGTCCGCCTGAAATATCTCGGACGCAAGGGGCTTGTCCCCGCGCTGATGGGCCGGATGAAGGACATCGCGCCGGAGGGCCGTCGCGACTATGGCCGGGCGGTGAACGAGATCAAGGACGTCGTCGAGGCTGCGGTCGCAGTCCGAAAGTCTGCGCTGGAGGAGGCTGCGGCATCGCGTCCGGCGGAGGGGTTCGACGATTCCCTCCCGGGCGAGTGGCGCGGCATGGGATCGCGGCACCCGATCAGCGCCATCATCTCGCGCGCGACCGCCATCTTCAGGTCCATCGGGTTCACCGTGGCGGAGGGGCCGGACATCGAGTCCGTCCGCAACAACTTCGACGCCCTCAATACGCCGCCGGATCATCCGTCGCGCGATGCGCAGGACACCTTCTACCTCGCGAGCGGCGATCTGCTGCGCTGCCATACGTCGCCCGTGCAGGTTCGCTACATGGAGAGCCACGAGCCCCCCGTTCGGATCATCGCACCCGGGCGCTGCTACCGTCGCGACACGCCGGATGCGACGCATAGCGCGAATTTTCACCAGATCGAAGGGCTCTTCATCGACCGCGAGGTATCACTGGCCGACCTCAAGGGCGACCTGACCCACTTCGCCCGCGAGATGATGGGGCCGGACGTCAAGGTCCGGTTCCGCCCGCATTTCTTTCCGTTCACGGAGCCGAGCGTGGAGGTGGACTTCTCCTGCCACGTGTGCGGCGGCAAGGGCTGCCGCGTCTGCAAGCACAGCGGCTGGATCGAGATCGCGGGCGCCGGCATGGTGCATCCGAACGTCCTGAAGGCCGTCGGCTACGATCGCCACGGCGTCTGCGGCTACGCGTTCGGCATGGGCATCGAGCGGATCGCCATGATCCTCTACGGCATCCCCGACATCCGCATGCTCTACGAGAACGACGTGCGGTATCTCTCGCAGTTCTGAGGCCGTCAGGGCGCGTCGCGGCGGGCGGCCCAGAGGATGGCCTGTCGGATGACCGCCTGATAGCCGGGATTCGCGTAGGCCTTCGCATCGTGCCCCAGTTGGACGTAGGCGATGCGGGCCGGCCCCTGCTCGCGAACCCACACAAGCTCCGGCGTCGCCTTCGGGTGATCGGTCTTCATCAGCACGCGGACGTCCGGCGAGACCCACATGCCGCCGTAGGTCTCCTCGTGGATCGTGAAGTCCGCGATCCCGCGCGAGACCGGATGCCGGCCGTCGACCACCTTCACCGCGACGTCTTCGTCGTGCGAGTAGTTCGACTTGCCGTGCTCCTTCCCGTCGATCGTCTCGGGCTTTTGCAAATACTTCCCGCCAATCAGCCGCGCATACTCGGGCCAGTCGGGATGCGACGCGATGCAGTGGTGCGTGGCGACCAGTCCGATGCCGGTGGCCATCAGGTCCATGAAGTTCTTCCGGTCCTCCGGCGTGGCGGGGCGGAACATGTCGTAGCGGACGATGACGTCAAAGTCCTTCTCCAACCCGGGCTTCAGCCTCGCCGCGGCCTCGGGGAACTTCGCGCGCTCCACCGTGATTCCCGGCATCGCGTCGAAGGTCGCGAAGAAGGCATTCGTGTCGAAACCGTGCCCGCCGTAGACGAGAAACACGCGGACCGGCTTGTCCGCCGCCGGCGCCGGCACGGTGAAGGCGAGCGACAAGAGGGCGGTTCCGATCAATCCTGCCAGCGTCCGACGCGTCATGGTCCACCTCGTGGTTATCCCTTCACCCTACCAGCACGCCCGCCTTCCGTCTTCCGTTTTCCGTCTTCCGTTTCTCTTCAGTTCCTTGCGGTTTGCCTCGGGTGCGGCTCGGGAGTATCTCTTGGCTGAACTGGAGGGAGGACCATGCCGATGCGCGCGTCGACGATCGGGGCGGGGATGGCGGTGGCGATGTGGACCGCGGCCCTCGCCGCGGCCGAGACCGACTTCACCACGCTCCGGCACGTGCGGACCCTTGGCGATCCGTCATTCCGTCACGCGGGCGATGTGACCTGTGTCCGCACTCTGCCGGACGGTCGGCGCGTCCTCTCCGCCGCGCGCGACGGCACGGTGCGCCTCTGGGATGCCGCCGCCCGCCGCGAGATCCGCCGCTTTCCCGTGACCGCCGACGCCGATATCTGGGATGTCCTCCCGCGCCGCGACCACGCGGAGATCCTCGCGGCGACCGGGGCGGGGGATGTCGTTCGCTGGGATCTTGAAAGCGGCCGCGAGCTGTCGCGCCACAAGCACCCGGGCACCGTGTTCCGCCTCGCGGAGTTTCCGGACGCTGCGTCCTTCGTCGCCACCGACACGAAGGGCGGCGCGCTCCGGTGGGCGTGGGACGGCGCCGCGCCGCTGCAGTCCTATTCGATTCCGAAGGACTCCGTCTATGCCGTCGCCGTGTCGCAGGACGGCCGGGTGCTCGTCACCGGGGGCGAAGATCTGAAGGGGCCGCAATGGTGGGACGCCGCCGCGGGCGGGAAGCGCGGCAATCTCGCGGGTGTGACCGGATCGGTGCATACGCTGGCGCTGTCGCCGGACGGCAAGGCGCTGGCGGCCTGCGTCGGCCGTGACCTGGTCCGCCTCGATCCCGCCTCGGGCGCGGTGGCGTGGACGCACACGTTCGCGGAGGCCGTCCACATCTGCGCGTGGTCGCCCGACGGGGCGCGGCTCGCCGTGCCCTCCGACGGCACGATCTTCCTGGTCGATTCAGCCACCGGGCAGCCCGGGGAACCCATTGCGGTTTCGCCGAAGGCCTCGTGGGGGGTTGCATGGTCGCCGGACGGCGCCACCGTCTATTGCGGCGCCCGGAACACCCTGGCCGTCGTCGACGTCGCTGCCCGCCGCCAGGTGTTCCCCCCGCCCGGATCCGCGGACCCCGGCGAGGTCACCTCCATGGCCGCGACCGCCGACGGGAAGCGTCTGTGGCTTGGGACCGGGGCCGCCATGGTGCCGGTCGACGGGGAGACCGGCGCGCCCGGCGAACGCGTGGCGCTTCAGGACGACAACTGCCGGGTCGCGGCCGCAGGCGGTGGACGGTTCGTCGTCGCGGCGGAGGCCTATGGGACCGACAAGCCCTACTTTGTTTTCGAAGCGGCCACCGGCCGGAAGGTCGCGGAGCTTCCGATCGACGGCTCATACGTCCAGCCCGCCGTCGCTGGCGACGCGTCGGGATCGAACGTGTTTGTGGTGGCCGGCGACCACGTCATCCGCGAATACGCCGTGCCCGCTTTCACCGAGTCGCGCGAATGGCGGCTCGAACGGACGCCTTCGGAGCGGGGCGCAGCGGCGAATCGCAGGCCGGCCGATCTCGACATGGACCTCGTGGACATGCACACCGCCGCTGACGGTTCCGACCTGCCGGATATCGAGAGCGTGGCCGTCAGTCCGGACGGCCGCCACCTCGCGGTCGGGTGCCGGAAGGGTGTCGTCGCGTTGTGGGACCGCACCACGGGACGCCGGTGGCCGGACCTGCGGGTGGGCGATGATGCCGTCAACCGATGCGCCGTCACCGACGGGGCGACGCCGGTTCTGGTCGTGGCCGGCGAGCGCGCGATCCTCGCGCTGCCGCTGGGGGGCGGCGGCGGAGCGGACGACGAGGCAGTCCGCGCCCGCATCGCGCAGCTCGGCGCCGACACGCATGCCGGGCGGGAGGCCGCCACGCGCGAACTGGCGGCGATGGGGGAGGCGCTGCGGCCCTACCTGCGCAAATGGACGTGGGACGACCCGGAGATCGTCGAGCGGCTCCGCAAGATCGAGAAGGGGATGGATGGCGTGCTTGCCGAGGCCGCCCCAGCCGTCGAGATGGCGGCCGGGGGGCCGGTCGGTGCGCTGATCGCGATCCCCGGCACGGACGTCTGGGCGGCGGCATGCGGAACCGGCGCGAATGCGGAGATCCTCTTCTGCGCGCTGCGGGACGGTTCCATCCGCGTGCTGCACCGGCTCCGCACCGGCCGCGGTCCGTCGGTCCTGCAATGGATGGCCGTCGGGCGCGGGCTATGGGTCGGAAATCTCGACGGCACGGTCGACCGGTTCGAGTTGCCCTGAGCCGGAGCCGAGTCTACTGCAGTCCGCGCAGGCGCTGGCGGAGATACCGGACGGCCTCGGCGGGCATGGCGGGATCCTCGAGCGCGCGCTGGTAGACGCGCTTCGCGTCGTCGCGGCGGCCCTCCGCCTCATGGAGTTCGCCGAGCATCGCCGCGGCCTCGGGATTCACGGGCGTCGCCTTCATCAGTTCCTCCAGGACGCCCCGCGCCTCGGCGATGCGGCCGGCTTGGCGGAGGTAGAAGGCGTGCGTGTAGGCGTAGCGTCCGTCGCGCGGCCGGAGCGCCGAGGCCTTCCCGGTCCATTCGATGGCGCCGGTCGGGTCGCGCTGGCCCACGAGCACGCCCAGGTTGAACGCGGCCTCCGCCATGCGCGGGTCGCTCGTGGCGGCCTGTCGCAGCAGCTTCTCGGCCTCGGCGATATCCCCGCGCTCCGCGACCGCGAGGCCGAGGTTGAAGCACGCGATGGCGTTGGTCGGGTCGCGCTGGAGGGCGTTGCGGAGCCACGTCTCGCTCGCGCCCATGTTGCCGGTTCGCGCATGCGCCATGGCGCCGTTGACCCACGGCATCAGCTGTTCCGGCGCAAGGCGCGAGGCGGTTTCAAACGGCGCGATCGCGCGCGCGGGCTCGCCGGTGTCGAGGTGGAGGTTTCCGATGTTGTAGTGCGACGACCACTCGTCCGGCCGGCAGTCGAGCGACGTGCGGTATTCGGCCAGCGCCGCATCGAAGGCCGCGCGGGCCTCCGGGGCGACGCCGTCCATCGGCGCGCCGGCCAGCGCGATGGCTGCGCGAATGCGCACGAGCCGGTACTCATTGCGGCAGGCCCCGAGCAGCGCGTCGCGGTTCGCCGGGTCGGCGCGGTTGTAGGCCAGCAATTCGGCCGCAGCGCCGCGGACCAGCGGGGATGCGTCCGTCGCGATGCGCTCGCGCGCGGCGGGCCAGATCCGCGGATCGGGGCAGGTGGCGAGGATCCGCAGCAGCGAGGCGGAGACGACCTGCTCCCGGTTCGGGCGGGTGAGGTACTCCAGCATGCCGTCGAGCTTCGTCCAGTCGTTCGACCGCGCCGACTGCACGAGGCGGCCGATCTCGAGGATCGGTGCCTGGTAGTCGCGCGTCCGCCACGCGCGCACCTTCGCATCGGCCCACTGCGGCGTCGCGTTGGTGTGGCAGAGGTTGCAGGCGTTCGGCGCACCGTAGGCGATCGTCGCGGCGGGGGCGGGGGGGCGGAACGAGTGGTCGCTTCGCCGCATTTGCGCGAAGACCGTCATCGGCATGTGGCACGAGACGCAGAGGTTGCCCTTGCTGCCGGCCGGATGGTGCGTGTGGGCGGGGGCGTTCTCGACGCGCTCCTTGTGGCAGGGGAGGCATGCCTGGTTGGCCTTCTCGCCGGCGAAACGGTTGCGGCCGCTGGAAGTGTGGCAGTGGATGCAGTCGAACTTCCCGTCGCGGTTGCAGACGTTCATCATCCACGACGTCATCGTGTAGTTCTCCCCGAGGTCGCGGCCGTCGGGGTAGTAGTCGGCATGCTCGTAGGTGACGAGGTCGTAGTGGTCGAAGAACCGCTGGCCGGGGATGAACCCGGGCGTCAGCGGCCGCATCTTCGCATGGCACGGCGCACAGGTGTCGCTGCGCTGCTGCGGTGTGAGGTTCGCCATGCGGATGAGATGCAGTTCCTTCGGTGGCGGCTGCTTCTTTTCCTGCGCCTCGCGGAACAGGCGGGCGTGCTCGGAGCCCGGGCCGTGGCAGACTTCGCAATTGATGCCCGGCTCGTTCCACGTCGTGTGGTAGCTGTTCGAGACCGGGTCATAGCCGCGCGAGAGCTGGCTGACGTGGCAGTCGAAGCACGCGGTGTTGAACGTGAGCGGACGCTCCTTCCAGTAGAGCGCCTCGTCGCGGATGCCCTCGGCGTGGCGGACCATGCTGCCGGTCGTGTCGATCCACTTCTTGATCACGACGTCGTACGCCAGCGGCATCACCTGAAGGCGGCCGCCGTCGAGCAGCGTCAGGAAGTAGAAGATGTTCTTTCCGCCGAGCGTGTACAGGACCGGGTAGATCTTCGACCCCTCCGGCCCGTCCTCGGTCATCCGCGCCGCGTTGCCCTCGATGAGCATCCGGTAGGTGTGCGGCCCGATGGTGAGCGGCGCCTCGTGGGGCGGCAGTTCGCCCCGCGCGAGCACGGCGGCGATCGGCTGCATCGCGCGGCCATGGTGGGAGGTTTCCCAGAGTTCGTAGAACTTCACGTGGCAGTCGCGGCAGCCGGACGAGCCCGTGTAGATCGCACCCAGCGCGGGCGCGGTGTCGGGCGCGGGGGCGCCGGTGGCCGGGAGTCCCGTCAACAGCATCGAACTCAGGAACGCCAGGGTGCGGATCCCCGGCCGGTCGCGCCCGACGGACGCGGCTGCAGAAGAGATCCTCCGACACGGGACCCCTGTAGCCGCGACCGCTGGTCGCGGCGATGTGCACGGGGACACAGGCAAGCCGGGACCGGCGGTCCCGGCTACAGAAGGCGGAACGGCTTCAGACTTCCCCACTCTTACCTTTTCACTTCCTTGGAGTTTGGAGTTTCCCACTTCTTCGCCTTTCCCCCTGCGGCGGATCAGAACGACAGCAGCACCTGCCAGATGAACATGTTGCCGAGGCCTTCGCACTGGTTCCAGATGCGACGGACGAGCTCCGGGTCGCCGCTGATCTCGGGCGAGAACGGCGCCTGGTCCTCCCAGGAGCGGCAGATGCCGGGCGGGACGCGCGTCGGGTGGTCAATCGCCGGATCGTGCGGCGGCTGCGCGGCGCCGTCGGCCGGGGCGAGGACGTCCCCGCCGGTCGGCGCGCCGGAGTAGATGCCGAACTCGCGCGCGGCGTCGGTCATCGCCTTCACGTTCTCCGGGCGGATCTCGTTCTGCATGATTGCGCTGGCGTCGACGATGTAGCCGCCGTTGCCCGCGACGCCCTCGATCACGCGCCGCACCATGTCCCGCACCTCGGCCGGGCCGCGGAACGCGAGCAGGAAGTTCGGGATGCCGCCGCTCAGGCAGAACTTGTGGTGGAGCTTCTTGTGCGCGAGGAAGATGTCGCCGCGGTCGACGTGGTAGACGATGCTGCGCTCGGGCAGCTCGGCGAAGCGGTCGAGGTGATGGTCCCAGTTGCCCTCGGCGTAGAAGAGCGTCTGGTGCCCGTTCCGCCACAGTTCGGTGATGATGGGCTTGATCGTCGGCCAGTAGATCTCCTCGAAGTTGTCCCGTGAGACGAAGGGAATGCAGCCGCGGTGCATCCAGTAGCCGATCGGCACCTGCTTCAGCGGGTCGGCCGTCGTGTTGGCGACGTGGAAGAGGTGCGGCAGCAGCGCCTCGCAGGCGGCCTTCACCTTCTCCGGGCGCTCGATCAGGTCGGTGGCGAGGCCGAGGTAGCCGCGCAGCTTGTCCGCGATGATGTCCATCGGCGCCTTCAGGATGCCGGCGATGGCGGAGACCGTTCCGCATTCCTGCCGCATGCGCTGCACCTGCGGACCGAAGTCCATGAAGTACGCGAGCATCGCCATGGAGCCCTTCACGAGGGCGAGGGTGCTGCGCGTCGGGTGGAGCGGGCCGGGGGCCGAGATCTCGGTCGAGATGCGCGGCAGCCAGGTCTCGTAGAGGAAGCCGGTCGGATCGGCGATCAGCGCGTCGTACTCGTCGGCCTTCATGAAGGCGTCGTCTTCGCCCGGTTCGCGGTACTGGAAACCGGTGTCCGGCGGCACATCGAGGCCGGGGATGCCGTAGTACTTCAACCCCAGCGCCTGCGAGAGGCCGGTCCACACGTAGACCATGTTCGCGACGGCCGCGTCCCAGTCGTAGTCCTTGCAGCAACGGCAGACGGCCTCGAAGGCGATCCGGTAGTCGTGCGTGACCTGCTGGCAGGTGTAGCCGCAGTGCGTGGCCGTCATCTCGGCGGCGAACGGGCGCACGGGCACCCGGTCGGGCTTCTCGTTCCGCATCGCGGTCAGGTACCGGCGTAGGCGCTGCTGGTAGAGTTGCTCCATGGACTCGCTCATGTCACCACTCCCGGCCCGTGGGCCATTCGTGCGGGGAGCGTAGGGGGTCCATGTTCCATGTTTCAAGTTCCAAGTTCATCGCCGGAAAGGGACGAGGGGCGGGGGGCGGGCGGGGTGGAGGGTTGAAGGTGGAGGGTGGGGGGGGAAGAGAGTGGCGAGTGGCCGGTGGCGAGTGTCGGCCGATGCCCGTTGGTTGTTGGTTGTTGGGTGTTCGATATTGGCTGTTGGATGTTGACGTCTCCCGCGCCCGACGGATTCGGGCGCCACGGCGGAGGCTGTCTTCCAAGGCTTGGAAACAGACTCACTGACGCTTTCCAACCCTTTGACGGATCGGCGACGGCACAACTCGCCCCTGCGGCAACGAGCGAAAGGCCTCCGCTACGGAGACCTGCCGCGCCTCATCGTGACATACGCCGCGATGGCGGACCGGTCCGGGTGTCGGGTGCCGGGTGCCGGCCCTGAAAGATGGCAAGCGAATGACGACAGATACCCCGTTTGAGCCTCTCCACGTTCGTGCTTCGCGCTTGCATCCTGGAGGGGCGAGCTACCGCGAGCCCGAACCCTGCATCCCGTGACGCTCCGTCCGGCCTCGCATAGCTCGGCCCTCCATCACACCGGATGAGGACAGTGCCAAGTGGCCGGTGTCGAGTGTCGGCCTCATCTTCCTCGCAGCCTTCCTCGGAGCGTGGAGCGGAGAACGCAGAACACAGAGCGGAAGCTTGTTGGATTTCGGAGGCTCGCGCAGACGGCGTGAACCGCCTTCAGCCTGCCGCGGTTCCTCCGGTCCCCGCGGCGGACGTCCGCGCCCGGGCCAGGGCGACGTAGAGGCCGGCGGCGAAGAGCATGGACGGGATCGACGCGCCGACGCCGGGGGCGAGGCGGGCGAGGGCCTGGTAGAGCGCGAAGCCGGCGGCCCATGCGACGAGGCCGGGGAGGTTCGCGGCCGGGATGCCGCGTCCTTCGATCAAGGCGGCGCCGTCGAGGGAGCCGCGGCGGACGGCGAAGTAGTCGGCCAGCACGACGCCGAAGAGCGGGCAGAAGGCCGAGCCGATGAAGAGTAGGAAGGTCTCGTATTTCGTCGGATCGATGATCAGCGCCAGCGCCGTGCCGGCGAGACCGACGGCGGTCACGAGTCCGCGCACCGGCAGGCGCGGCAGCAGCGCCTGCGCCGAGATCGCGCCGGAATGGATGTCGAGGAACGTTGTTGTCAGGGTCGACGCCAGCGCCACCCACAGGGCGGCCAGGACGCCGCGGCCGGCCAGGAGGCCGACAAGCATCGTGTCCGGCGCGTCCGTGCCCGTCGCGATCGATGCGGCCAGTCCGAGCGCGTACATCCAGGAGCTCGCAAGGAAGTAGCCCGCCACGGATCCGCGGAACGCGCCGCCGGCCGTGCGGGCGTGGCGCGCGTAGTCCGCTGCCAGCGGCAGCCACGAGACCGGCATGGCGACGACGAGGTCGAGGCCCGTCATGAACGACATGCCTCCGGCTGCGGGTGCGGCCCACAGGGTTCCCACGCCATGCTGGCGGAACAGGAGCACGGTCATCCAGACCGACACGCCCGCCAGCAGGGCGACGCCGACGCCCTGAAGCCGGCGCCACCAGCGCAGTCCGCCCAGTGTCCAGACGGTCGTCAGCGCGCCGCAGATGAGCGTCCATTCGCGGGTGCCGAGCGCGGGGAAGATCCGGGCCGCCGCCTGGCCGCCGATCCACAGCATGACGGCGGTCCAGCCGACGAGCTGCACGACGTTAAGCACCGCCGCCACGCGCGCCCCGCCGAGGCCGAGTGCCGCCCGCGTGCTGAGGATGGCCGGCACGCCGTGCCGCGCGCCGATCACGCAGGCCAGTCCCAACGGGATCACGCCCAGCGCGTGGCCGATCAGGACGGCCGCGAGCCCCGCGGCGAGGCCGAGCGGGGCCACCAGGCCGCCCGCCCAGATCTCCGGCAGCGCGATGCCCGCGCCGGCCCAGAGCACAAAGAGATCGGCCGTCCCGAGGGGACGCGCATCGTCGGATGGTTCAGGCTTCATCGCAGTTCCTCCGCCGGCATTACCCGTGCAGGTTCCAAGGGTCCCCGGCCCGTCGCCGGAATCTCAGCCCGTTCTTCGAGCACCCCTCGCGAGCGCGCGCAGTCTACTCCGTCCCGCCATCCGCGCAAGCCCTGCGCCATCCTCGCCGGGCGGGCGCAACGCCGAGTTCGGGTGGGATTCCGTCGTAGCGCCCGAATCCGTCGGGCGCAACGGTTGACATGAAACGTTGGGTGGCGCCGGTCAGATGCCGGCGCTACGAGCGTCCGCAACAGGGCGGCAGTCTCAATGCAATCCACCGCATGGAGAAGAGGTGCGCACAGTGGCGGTCGGAAGATGTGTCTGCCCCCAGGGGCCGGATTGCGGGCGGTCTACCGGCGGAGTAGCATCCGGCGAAAGAGAAGAGACTCATGGAAACTCCAATGAATCGCGGTGGCATGAGGCGGCGGGACCTGTTGAAGATGTCGCTGGCCTCGGCGGGGGCGGCGGGGATCGGCGGTCCGGCGGCTGTGGCGGCGACCGACGCTCCGGACGGAATCCCTGCGGCGATCACGCCGGGCCGCGCGCGGCCGTCATGCCTTGATCTCGTTTGGGCGAAAGGTACCGGGCTCATCTGGATGGCCGGCGAGTGTGTCTTCTTTGAGAACCCCCGCAACCGGTTCATGCGCTTCCGCCGCGCATTCGACGTCGCCGCGCCGCTGCGGCGGGCGGAACTCCGGATCTTCGCGGATACCCATTACATCGCATGGCTCAACGGTGTCGAAGTCGGCCGCGGGCCCGGGCGCAGTGACACGACGTGGGCGCTGTTTGACACCTACGACGTCGCCGCGCTCCTGAAACCCGGCCGCAATGTGCTTGCGGTGCTTGCGTTGTTCCATGGTTTCGGCACCGGCGGGCGGCGCAGCGTCATGCAGGCGCTGCTGGCGCATCTGGAGATGGAATCCGCCGACGGCAAACGCTCGTACGTCGTCAGCGACCGCTCGTGGAAGGCGAGCCCGGCGGACGAGTTCCTCCGCCCCACGCCCCGCCTCCACGCGACGCTTGGCTGCGCCGAGGTGCAGGATCTCCGCCGCGCCGACGAGGGCTGGCACCTGCCGGGCTACGACGACGCCGCGTGGGCGGCGAGCGACTATATCAAGCCGTCGCTCTCCAACACGCCGTGGTATCACTTCGCGCCCGAGCCGCTGCCGGCGCGGACCCTGACCGCGCATCCGTTTCCGCGCCCCGTTCAGGCGGTTGACGTTGCGCTGCCTCTTCCCCCGGTTGACGATCTCGGTTCGGTGCGGCCCGCGGCGCCGGGCGGCGAGACGTTGTCGCTGCCGGTACGTGTCGCGGGTGGCGCGGCCGAGCGTGTCGTCACGCTCGACCTCGGCCGCACCGAGGCCGGCTACTTCACGCTCGACGTGACGGGGCCTGCCGGTGCGACGATCGACGTGCTCTGCACCGAACTGCTGGTCGACGGCCGCGTTCCGATCCCCGGCAACGCGCGCGTGCACACGAACCGGTTCATCCTCCGGGAGGGCCGGCAGACACTCCGGCTGGCGTTCAACTGGCTCGCATTCCGGTTTGCGCAGCTCTGGATCTGGACGCCGGGTCCGCTGGAGATCCACGATGCGGTGCTGCAGCGGCTCGAGTTGCCGATGGGCACGGCCGGCCACTTCCGGTGCAGTGACGACTTCCTGAACCGCCTCGACGGCATCTGCGAGCACACGCTGCGGCTCTGTTCGCAGGACGGCATCCTCGACAGCAGCAGCCGCGAGCAGCAGCAATGGATCGGCGACGGGCGATTTACGGCCATCACGCTGCAGCACCGATTCAACGCGGCGGTGCTTCACCGCCGGCTCATCGACCAGGTCGGGCAGGGGATCGACTGGATGGGCTCGATGGTGCCGCGCTTCCCGACCGGCAACGTCAACGTGTCGCCGATCCCGCTCTACGCGCTCCAGTGGGTGCTCGCGTTCCAGGATTACGAGCGGTTCACCGGCGACGCGTCGTTGCTGGCGGACTGGCGGCTCATGATTCCGCATGTGCTGCGCTGGTTCACGGCGTTTGAGCGGGCGGACGGCCTGCTCGAGCGGGTGCCGCACTGGATGTACATCGATCTGGGCGAAAACAGTCCCGGCCGGATCCCGTCGGTCGGCGCGGTGAACACGACGCTCAATCTCTACTACCTCGGCGCGCTGCGCTGCGCGTCGCAGTCGCTGCGTCCGTCGGATCCCGGCGCAGCCGCCGGCATGGCCGCCCGCGCGGTGCGGTTGGAGGCGGCGATCCACGCCGCGCTGTGGGACGACAAGGCCGGCGCGTATCGCGACTCGATCGAGGCGGCGGGGCGGTTCGGCACGCTCTCGGAGGGGGCGAACGCGAATGCGCTCGTTCATCTCGAGGCGCCGGGTTCTCCGCGCGCGGTCCGCATCCTGGAGAACGTCTTCGCGAAACCGCAGGACAATCCGATCCGCGCGAGCCCCTTCATGATGAACTCCGTCTTCGAGGCGCTCGGCCGTCACGGCCGGGCGGACCTTGTGTTCCCGATGCTGGCCTCGCGATACGCCGAGCAGGTGGCATCCGGTTCGACGTGGGAGCACTGGAAGAGCCACTCAGGCGGCGGGGACAAGGTGCCGAACGGCCATTCGCTGAGCCATGCGTGGGGTGCGGGGGCGCTGGCCTTCTTCGTGCGCGATGTGGTCGGGCTGCAGCCGGCATCGCCCGGCTGGAAGACGGTGCGCGTCGCCCCGCAGCCGGGTCCGCTGACGCGGGCGGAGGCCTCCGTCGCGACCGTCGCCGGCCGGGTCTTCGCCGCGTGGACGCGCGACGCCCGCGCCTTTCGCCTGCGCGTGGAACTCCCCGCCGGCATCGGGGGCACGGTGCGCCTTCCGGACGGCACCGAGACCGCGATCCCGCCCGGCGGCGGGGCGTTTTCGTGCTAGACTGCGCGCATCATGCGAACCGCCTTCGATACTCACGTCCACCTGCATTCCTTCTATAACCTCGCCCGCGGTTTCGACGGGGCACGGGCGGCGCTGTCGGCGGCGGCGGGTGCGGGCGGATCGATGGCGCTTTGTCTGAGCGAGGCCGTCGTGTGCGACGCATTCGGCGCGCTCCGCGAAGGCCGGTGGGCCGTGCGGGGGTGGACCGTGGCCCCGACGACCGACGATCTGACCCTCCGGATGCAGCCCGCGACGGGCGGGGAAGGCCTCTGGATCCTGGCCGGCCGGCAGATTGTGACGCGCGAGCGCATCGAGGTGCTTGCGCTCGGATTGCGTGCGGAGATATCCGACAGGCTCGCGACGGTCGACACGATCGAGCGGGTCCGGAGCGCCGGGGCGCTGCCTGTCCTGCCCTGGGCGCCGGGTAAGTGGTTCGGCGGTCGCGGCCGTACCGTGGCGTCGTTGATGGACCGCTACGGTCCGGACGTCCTTGTTCTTGCCGATTCAACGCTGCGGCCGATCGGCTGGCCGATGCCGGATCTGCTCCGCCGCGGACTGCACGAGGGATTCCGCGTGCTGGCCGGTTCGGACCCGCTGGTCTTCGCCGGTGAGGAACGCAGGATCGGCCGGTTCGCGAGCGTTGTCGACGGCGTGCCCGACGAGTCCGGGCCGGCGAAGTCCATTCTCCGTCTGCTGGGCCCCGGCGGCCCGCCGCTCCGTACCTGCGGAATGCGATCCTGCCCAGTCACGGTCGCTGTCCGCATCCTCCGCCACATGCGCGCCAGGACTCGGGCCATGTGAGATGGGGGCGGGGTCGGAGGACGCCTTTGACTTGCAGGCGTCCGGGGCATAGTTTTTCACCGTGTCCGAGCCGTCCGTGGAGATCCTCCTCTCGTCCGCCGACCGCGACGCGCTGGTGCGCGCGCTGTCGGGCGGTCCCCCGCGATTCGAGGCGCTGGCGTCGTCCGGACAGGCATGCATCGCATGGGCGCTGCACGCGGCGGCCGGGCGGTCGGTGCTATGGGTGACGGATGGACCGCGGTCGCTGGATACCCTCGCGCAGGATCTTGAGTCGCTTGCGCCGGCGGAGTCCGGGCGGATCGGCGTATTCCCGGCCCGTGAGGCCGCGGCCGGTCCGGCGCGCGGCCGCGCCCCGGATGTCGCGGGGGACCGGCTCGACGTGCTGCGCCGATGCCGCTCCACCGAACCGCCCCCGGTCATCGCAACCTGCATCCAGGCGCTGTTGCAGACCACCGTCGATGTGGACCGCGTCGATCGCGACGCTTTTGAACTCGTCGTCGGTGCTGGCGGAGGTCCTTCCGCGCTCGTCGCGCGGCTCGAGGCGGCCGGATACGACTTCGTCCCGCAGGTCGACGCGAAGGGGCTGGCCTCGGTCCGCGGCGGCATCGTCGACGTCTGGCCGCCGCACGCCGCCTGGCCGGCGCGCGTCGAGTACCTCGGCGAGGAGATCGAGTCCATCCGCACGTTCGATCCGTGGGAGCAGCGCTCCCGCGAGCGCCTCGACTCGCTCGTCCTTGCCCCCGCCCGCGAAGAGGCCGGCACCGCCGGACTGACCCTCCTCGACTACCTCCCGGCCGACGCCATCCGCGTCTGGAACGAGCCCGCACGCCTGCGCGACCACGCCGAGACGCACGAGAGGGCGGAAGGCGGGGAGCGAACGCCGAATATCGAACACCGAGCATCGAACACCGAACATCGAACATCGAACACCGAACACCGAAGTCCGGATCCAACAGCCAACAGCCAACATCCAACATCCAACAACCAATCCGGAATCCGGGACCCGGATGCTGAAACGCAACCTTCGAACCTCCGAACCTGTGAACCTCCGAACCCCGCCCCCGCCTACGACCGTTTCCGCGCGGCCCGGGGCGGGGTGGATATCGAGTTCGTCGCGTTCGACGAGTGCGACGAACCGCCGGTACGGCTGGGGCTGCGGCCGGTGGAGCCGATGCCGGGGTTGTCCGACGGCGGCCGGCGGGGTGCGACGATCGAGCCGGACGTGCTGGCCGCGCGGCGGGCGGAGCGCGTGCGCGAACTGGCTGCCCGCGCGCGCCGGGGCGGGGCGGTCTGGTTCCTGTTTGCGACCGCCGGGTCGAGGGACAGGTTCCGCGAGCTGTACGCGGGCGACGCGCACTGGCCGTCGGACGCGCGCATCCACGTGGGGGCACTCTCGGAGGGGTTCGAACTGGAGGACGGCTCGCTGACGGTCGTCGCGGAGGGCGACCTTTTCCCGCGGCGCGCCTCGCGCGGGCGCTATGACCTCCACGCGAAGCGCCCCGGTCCGCGCCGCACCGAAGGGGAGCGCTTCCTCGACGCGGGGCAGATGGAGCCGGGCGAACTGGTGGTCCACGTCGAGCACGGCATCGGCCGCTACCTCGGCCTCCTCGAGATCGAGATCGCGGGACAGCTCCAGGAGGCGCTTGCGGTCGAGTATGCCGACAACGCGAAGCTCTACGTTCCCGTCGGCCAGGCGCACCTGCTCAGCCGCTATGTCGGCATCGGCGGGCGCCGGCCCGAGCTGCACAAACTCGGCGGGCGGCGGTGGAAGACGGAGAAGGAGGCCGCGGAGCGGGCGGTGCGCGACCTCGCGGGCAGCCTGCTCGAGACGCAGGCGATGCGCCAGACGCGTCCGGGTCACGCTTTCGCGGCGGACGGCGCGTGGCAGCACGAGCTGGAGGCCGCGTTCCCGTACCAGGAGACCGACGACCAGCTCCGCGCGATCGCCGACGTGAAGCGCGACATGGAGGCGTCGCGGCCGATGGACCGCCTCATCTGCGGCGACGTCGGCTACGGCAAGACCGAGGTCGCGATGCGCGCCGCGTTCAAGGCGGTCATGGACGGCCGCCAGGTCGCCGTCCTCGTGCCGACCACCGTCCTCGCGCAGCAGCACCACGACACGTTTCGCGAGCGCATGGCGGCCTTTCCGGTCGCCGTCGAGATGCTCAGCCGCTTCCGCACGCGCATGGAGCAGCGGCACACGATCGAGCGGTTGCGCGAGGGCAAGGTCGATGTCGTCATCGGCACGCACCGGCTCGTCCAGCCCGACGTCGCCTTCCACGATCTGGGCCTGGTGGTCATCGACGAGGAGCAGCGCTTCGGCGTCGAGCACAAGGAGGCCCTCAAGCGCATCCGCAGCACGGTCGACGTGCTCACCATGACTGCGACCCCGATCCCGCGGACGCTCTATCTCGGCCTCACCGGCGCGCGGGACCTGAGCGTCATCCAGACGCCGCCGCAGGAACGGCTGGCGGTCGAGACGATCGTCCGCCCGTGGGACGAGGCCCTCGTCCGCAGCGCGATCCTGCGCGAGCTCGACCGCGAGGGACAGGTCTTCTTCCTCCACAACCGCGTCATGTCCATCTATGACCGGCTCGAGACGCTGCGGAAACTCGTCCCCGAGGCGCGCATCGAGGCCGGGCACGGACAGATGAACGAAGGCGAACTGGCCGATCTGATGCACCGCTTCACGGCCGGCGAGATCGACGTCCTTCTCTGCACGACGATCATCGAGAGCGGCGTCGACATTCCGCGCGTCAACACGATCCTGATCGAGCGGGCCGACCGGTTCGGCATGGCCGACCTGTACCAGCTCCGCGGGCGCGTCGGCCGCTACAAGCACCAGGCCTACGCCTACCTGCTGCTGCCGCGGCACGTCCGGCTGCTCGACACCGCGCGGCAGCGGATCACCGCGCTGCGCCGCCATTCCGGGCTGGGGGCGGGGTTCCGTCTCGCGCTGCGCGATCTCGAATCCCGAGGGGCCGGCAACCTCCTCGGCGCGGAGCAGAGCGGCCACATCGCGGCCGTCGGCTTCGACCTCTACTGCCAGCTTCTCCGCCGCACCGTGGCGAGGCTCAAGGGCGAGACGCCCCCGGCGCCGGCGACGGCGCGGCTGGCGCTGGATTTTGTCGAACTCAGTCCCGACCCGCTCGCCGGCGGCGGCGCGGCGGTGATCCCGACGGACTACGTCGAGGACGAGGTCCAGCGGCTCTATCTCTACCGCCGTCTCGCCGGCGCCTGCGTTGAGGCGGACGTGCGCGAGATCGCCGCCGAGTTCCGCGACCGCTTCGGCCCGCTGCCCGCGCCGCTCGACCGCCTGCTGCGCCTCTCGCGCCTGAAGATCGCGGCCTCCGCGAAGGGGATCGAGTCGGTCGAGACCGACGGCGACCGGGCCATCCTCATGCGCCGCGGCGAACCGGTCCTGTCGGGAGGCCGCATCCCGCGCCTTCGCGCCACGAGCATCGGCGGGAAGCTCGACGAACTGTTGAAGATGATCGGTGGGCTGTAGGAAGGGGAGATTGAAGCTCAGGCCGCGGGCGGCGCGTCGACGGGGCCGAGGGCGGCGATGCGCTCCATGATGAGGCGGCTGATGCGCGCGTACTGATCGCGACCGCCCCCGAGGGCCTCGAACTCCGCGGGCAGAATGGGCTTGCCGTAGGTGACGGTGACCTTGTGCGGCTTGATCCGCTTCGCGCCCTTCGGATAGGCCTCGAAGGCGCCTTGCACGAGGGCGGGGACGACCGGCTGCGCGGCCTTGGCAACGATGAAGCCGATGCCGCCCTGCCCGGGCTTGAGTTTGCCGTCCAGCGACCGCGTGCCCTCGGGGAACAGGGCCAGCAGGTGGCCGTCCTTCAGCATCTGGATGGACTTTCGCAACGCCGCAACCTCGCCGCGTTCGCGGTTGAGCGGGATGCAGTGGAACGCGTCGAAGAAGAACTGCCGGCCGCCGTAGAGCGTGTCGCGGGCCAGAAACCACGCACGCCGCTTTCCGGTTCAGCAGCTGACCGCCGCCGGGTCGAGGTAGCTCGTGTGGTTGGAGGCGATCAGGCAGCCGCCGGACTCCGGGATGTTCTCCGCCCCGCGCACCTCGTACCGGTGCCAGATCTTGATCCAGACGTGCAGCGAAGTCCGCGCAATCACAAAGACCACATCCGCCAGCGACATCGCCCGATCTCCCGCCGCCGCCGCTGCGGGCTCGCGGCGCCCTTCGCCGCGGATCCGCCCCGACGGTCCGGTCCGCGACCTTACACGTTTGCGGCGCGGCGGGCGAGGATGGATCAAGGACGGAAGACGGAAAACGGAAAACGGAAGATGGAAAGCGGGAGGCGGGCGAGCTTCGTCCTTTTCCCCGCGGGGCGGGGGCGCTATGGTGTCGGGCACGTCCGCGCCCTCACACCCGCGGACACGGAGGCTCCCATGCTCGTGACGCGTCGTGACTGGTTGAAGAGCAGCGCCGCCCTCGCCGCGCTGTCGGCCCTTGGCATCCCGGCCCGCCTGCAGGCGGCGGGGGAGAAGATCCCGATCGGACTCCAGCTCTATTCCGTGCGCAAGGAATGCGCGGAGGATCTGCCGGGCGTCCTCAAGGCCGTCGCGAAGATGGGCTACAAGGGCGTCGAATACGCCGGCTACTACAACCGCAAGGCGGACGAACTCAAGAAGCTGATGGACGACAACGGTCTCGTCTGCTGCGGAACTCACACCGGCTGGCCGACCATCCAAGACGACCAGCTCAAGTCGACGGTCGAGTTCAACCGCACGCTCGGCAATCCGTATCTCGTCGTGCCCGGCATGCCCAAGGACCGCCTGGCCACGATCGACGCGTGCAAGGAGACGGCGAAGATCCTGACCGCCCAGGCCGAGAAGGTCGCGGGCGAAAAGATGTACGTCGGCTACCACGCGCACGGCGGGGACTTCAAGAAATTCGACGACGGCAGCACGCCGTGGGAGATCGTCTTCTCGAACGCCGGTCCCGGCGTCATCATGCAACTCGACACGGGCAACTGCCTCGGCGGCGGCGGGGATCCGATCGCGATCCTCAAGAAATATCCCGGCCGCTCTCTGACGGTGCATCTCAAGGAGCATGGCGGTCCGAAGGGCGCGGTGACGGGCGAGGGCGACGTGAAGTGGAGCGAGGTCTTTGCAATCAGCGAGTCCACCGGCGGCACGAAGTGGTACATCGTCGAGCATGAGAGCGGCGACAAGCCGCTCGAGAGCGTCGCCAAGTGCTTCGAGAGCCTGAAGAAGATGGGCAAGGTCTGAGGATAGGTGGCCGCTGTAGCCGAGGGCGGCTCAGCCGGGGCGATGCAGTTGGCCTTGATGCACGGGAGCCCGGTGGAACCGATCCGGAAAGTGGAAAGACTCCGAACTCCAAGGAAGACAGGCAGGACAGGATAACAGGATCAACAGGATGGAGTTGTGGCAGACCCTCGCTGAACTCACCTGATGAAGTCCATGGTTTCTGTAACAGGCTCCGCCGCAATCCTGTACATCCTGTTATCCTGTCCAGCTGCTTTTCCTAGGCTGAATCGTTCCGGGTCAGTGCGGTCCGAGCAGCACGGCGAGCGCGTGCGGCGGAAGGGTGAGGGCGCCGTCGCGGACCTGCGGCCCCGGTTCGGCAGTGGAGAGTGCGGGCGTCCATGCGCCGGTTGGCAGGATGAATCGCGCATCGGATCCGCCCCCGTTGAGGAGCACGAGCAGATCGGGGCCGTCGGACGCCGCGCCGGTGCAGCGTGCGCTGCCGCTGAGGCGCATCCCGAGAGCGGTGCCCGCGGCCCAGTCGGGCGCGGCGCCTGCGGGGCCGATCCACTGGACATCCGCCGGGGCGCCGTGGTCGCAATGGCCGGTCAGGAAGGCCTCCCTCCGCAGCGCCGGGTGGGCGGCGCGCAGGCGGATCAGCCGCTTCGAGAAATCGAGGAGACCGGCGTGGCGGTCCGCGAGGGACCAGTCCACCCACGAGATCTCGTTGTCCTGCGCATAGGCGTTGTTGTTGCCGCGCTGCGTGCGGCCGAACTCGTCGCCGGCGAGCAGCATCGGCACGCCCTGCGCGAGGAAAACGGTGGCCAGTAGATTCTTTTGCTGCCGCAGGCGCAGCGCCTCGACCGCCGGCTCCGCGGAAATCCCCTCGACGCCGCAGTTGAACGAGTGATTGTGTTTTTCGCCGTCCGCGCCGCCCTCGCCGTTCGCCTCGTTGTGTGTGCGCGCGTGGCGGACGAGGTCGGCCAGAGTGAAGCCGTCGTGGCATGCGATGAAGTTGATACCGCTCAGCTGGCCGCGCGCGTGGCGGTGATAGAGGTCGGAACTGCCGGCCAGCCGCGTTGCCAGCAGACCCAGCATGCCGGGGTCGCCGCGCCAGAAGCGTCGCACGTCGTCGCGGAACTTGCCGTTCCACTCCTGCCAGCGCAGGCCCGGGAAAGCACCGACCTGGTAAAGCCCCGCGGCGTCCCACGGCTCGGCGATAAGCTTCACGCGATGGAGGACGGGATCGCGGGCAATCCGCTCCATCAGCGGCGGGTTCGACATCGGGCGCCCGTCGGGGCCGCGCGTGAGGGCGGAGGCGAGGTCGAAACGAAAGCCGTCGACGTGGTACTGCTCGACCCACCGGCGCAGGCAGTCGAGGATGAGATCCGTGACCGACGGCTGGTTCGCGTTGACCGTGTTGCCACATCCCGTGAAATCCGCCAACTGGTCCGTGCCGGGTTTGAGAATGTAGTAGAGGGCACGGTCGAGGCCCTTGAGCGACAGGATGGGGCCGTGGCGGTCGGTCTCGGCGGTGTGGTTGAAGACGACGTCGAGGATGACCTCGATCCCCGCCACGTGCAGCGCGCGGACCAGGTCGCGAAACTCGTCCACCGACGCCCCCGGGGCATGTCCCGCCGCGAACCGCGCATTCGGCGCGGACCAGGCGACCGGGCTGTAGCCCCAGAGGTTGCGAAGGGCCTTCCGCCGCCCGTTCTCAAGGAAGAACTCCATCTCGTCGAACTCGTGGACGGGCAGGAACTCCACGGCCGTGACGCCAAGCTCCCGCAGGTGGGGGATCTTCTCCGCGAAGGCTGCGTAGGTGCCGGGTGCCGCCGTGCCGGACGACGCGTGGGCGGTGAAGCCGCGGATATGGGCCTCATAAATCACCGTGTCGCGGAGCGGCGTGCCCGGGGCACGGTCGCCGCCCCAGTCGTAGCGGGTGTCGTCCACGACCAGCGCCTTCGGAAACGCGACGCCATGGCTCGGCCAGCGGCCCGGCGTCAGCCCGTTCGTCGCGCCCCACCGCCGCGGCGTGGCGACCGCGGCGGCGCAGGGGTCCAGCAGCCACTGTTGCGGATCGGTGCCGGGCGCCTCGACGCGGAAGAGATAGGGGGTGCCGTGGCCGGCGCCCGGTACGCGCGCGCTCCAGAGGTCGTCGCAGCGTTCGAGAGCGATCTCGCGCGACGGCCGGTCGTCGCCGATGGAGTCGAAGAGCAGAAGCCATGCACGCGACGCGGGAGCGCAGCGGAGGACGAAGGTCGAGCCGTCGCGATCGACCGCCACGCCGGGGCGGGGCCCCGCGGCATCGCAGCCGGATGATGGGGCGGGCGGCGTCACGGCGCGGCGGCGGTCATGGACGGCGCGTCCGGCCGCGGCGCGTCGCGCGCCGGGTCCCAGTACGGCGAGATGCGGCGGAGCGCCTTCACGATGCCCGGGAAGACTCCGGCGATGCGGTCGATATCCGCCTCCGTCGTATAGCGGCTCAGGCTGAACCGCACCGAACCGTGGACCGCCGTGAAGGGGATGTGCATCGCGCGCAGCACGTGCGAGGGCTCGAGCGAACCCGATGTGCAGGCCGAACCACTGGAGGCGCAGATGCCCGCCCCGTCGAGTTCATTCAGGATGCTCTCCCCCTCGATATAGTGGCACGCGAGGTTCAGCGTGTTCGGCAACCGCGGCGCGCCGCCGCCGTTGATCTCCAGGCACGGGATGTCCGTCCGGAGCGTCGCCTCCAGCCGGTCCCGCAATGCCGCGACCCCGCCGGCCCGGGGCAGGTGCTCCCGCGCCATGTCGCAGGCGCGGCCCAGCGCGACGATCGACGCAACGTTCTCCGTCCCCGCCCGCCGGCCGTTCTCCTGGTGGCCGCCGATCAGCAACGGCCGCACCGCTGCGCCGCGCCGCGTGTACAGCGCCCCGACGCCCTTCGGCGCATGGAGCTTGTGGCCGGACAGGGAGAGCAGGTCGACGCCCGGCATCGCGGCCAGATCGACCGGGATCTTGCCGAATGCCTGCGTCGCGTCCGAGTGGACAAGGATCTCGGGCGAGGTCTCCTTGGCGATCCGGGCGACGTCCGCGACCGGGAAGAGGACGCCCGTTTCGTTGTTGGCGAGCATGACGCTGACGAAGAGCGTGTCCGGCCGCAGCGCGCGGACGAGGTCGCGCAGATCGAGGCGGCCCTCCCGGTCGACCGGAAGGACGGACAGGTCGTAGCCCTCGCGCTCCAGGTCGCGGCAGACCTCCAGCACGGCCGGATGCTCGACCGCCGTCGTGACGATGTGACGCCGCGTGGGCCGCGCGCGCGCCGCGCCGCGGAGCGCCGTCGTATTGGCCTCGGTCGCGCCGGAGGTGAAGGTGATCTCGCCCGGGATCGCGGCGCCGACCAGCGCGGCAACTGATGCGCGGGCCTGTTCGATGGCCCGCGTCACGTCGCCTGCGGCGGCGTAGAGCGAGCTGGGATTGTGGAAGTGATCCTTCAGGAACGGAAGCATCGCCTCCAGCACCTCGGGGGCGACGGCGGTGGTGGCGTTGTTGTCGGCGTACACGCGGTGCATCGATGCTCCCTAGACGGCGACGACGCGGATGCGTTCGTCCACCTGCTCCTTGAGCGTCCGTTCGACCATCATCTTGAGCGTCATCTGCGCCCCCGCGCATCCGGCGCAGGCGCCGATGAGCCGGCAGTAGACGAGCTGATCCTTGATGTCGACCAGTTCCAGATCGCCGCCGTCCGCCTTCAACATCGGGCGGATGCCGGTGTCGACCACCTGCTCGACGCGCCGCATGAACTGGAAGGGGGTGAGTTCGGCATGGGCGGGGGCGGCGGCGACGGGCTCGGGCGGCTGCGGTGCGTCCTTGACCGTCGTCGCGGTGCGGCCCCACGTCTCGTCCAGCAGATCCTGAAGTCCGCCCGGCGCATGGTGGCACGAGGCGCAGGCGCCCCCGGCCTTGAGCGCCGCGGTGATTTCCGGGATCGTGCGCAGGTTCAGTTCGCGGATCCGGCGGCGCAGGTAGGGCTCCGTGATCGAGAAGCACTTGCAGACGATGCGGCCCTCGTCCTCATCCTTCATGTGCAGCCGGACGCCCTGCGCCTCCAAATCCACGCCGCGCTTGACCGACCAGTTGAACACGGCCGCCTCGAGCGCCTCGGCGCCCATCACGGAGCAGTGGATCTTTTGCGACGGGAGTCCGCCGAGGAACGCGACGATGCTCTCGTTCGTGACCTGGAGTGCCTGGATGGGCGTGAAATGGCCCTGCTCGATGATCGCGCAGAGGGCCTCGGAGGCCGCGATGGCCGAGGTGCAGCCGAACGTGAGGTACCGCGCCTCGGTGATGACGTCCTTCAGCGGGTCGGCCGGGTCCTTGCTCACGCGGAACGTGAACCGCAGCGCGTCGCCGCACACGATGGATCCGTGCTCGCCAAACCCGTCGGGGTTCTCGATCTCCCCCATGTGCGTCCCCGGCTTGCCGTGGACCGCATCCATGAAGATCTGCTTCGTCTTCTCGCTGTATTCCCAAGCCATTGGCGTGCTCCGTAAGACGGAACACTCTACGGCAACGCGGCGAGGAATCCAACCCGCAGGCGCGGCCCCAAATCGTCGGCTAAGCCGGAACGATTCAGTTGGATCCCAAGTTAAGGACGCTACGCGGGCG
>CAYRFK010000025.1:0-6580 GCA_964423465.1 uncultured Verrucomicrobiota bacterium
CCTTATCGGCGCCATGGACTCCCTGCAGTTCACGGTCAACTGAATCGTTCCGGCTGAGCCGGCACCGTCGCCGTCACCCGCCCGACCCGAGGAACCCGCGCAGTACGAACGGGAGGATGCCGCCGTGGAGGAGAAACTCGATCTCCTGGGCGTTGTCCACGCGGGCGAGGGCGGTGAATGCGATTACGGTGCCGTCGCCCCGGTGGGCCTCGACGCGCACGGCGGCGCGCGGCGTCAACGAGGCGAGGCCGCGGATGGTGATCGACTCGCGGCCGGTCAGGCCCAGCGAGTCGGGTGTCTGTCCGTCCGTGAAGACCAGCGGCAGCACACCCATCTCGACCAGATTGCTGCGATGGATGCGCTCGAAGCTCTCCGCGATGACCGCGCGCACGCCGAGCAGGGCGGGGCCCTTCGCGGCCCAGTCGCGGGACGACCCGGCGCCGTACATCTTGCCGGCGAGGACCACGAGCGGCGTGCCGGAGGCTCGGTAGGCCGCGGAGGCGTCGAAGAAGGACACCGTCTCGCCGGAGGAGGCGTGGACGGTCCAGTTGCCCTCGCGGTCGGCCAGCCGGTTTCGCAGCCGGATGTTGGCGAAGGTGCCGCGCATCATGACCTCGTGGTTGCCGCGGCGGGCGCCGTAGGAGTTGAAGTCGCGCGGGGCGACACCGTGCTCCGCAAGATAGCGCGCGGCGGGGCTGTCCTTCGCGATCGATCCGGCGGGCGAGATGTGGTCGGTCGTGATGAAGTCGCCGAAGAAGCCCAGCACGGCGGCGTTCTCGATGTCCGCGACCGCGGGCGGTTGCACCGGGAAGCCGTCGAAGTAGGGCGGCTCGCGGATGTAGGTGGAGGCGGGGTCCCACGCAAAGACCTCCTCGCGCACCTCGGGGAGGCCGTCCCATTCGGGCGTCATGCCCTCGATGTGGCCGTAGGCGGCGGCGTAGTCGGCGGGGTCGAGCGCGGCGTGAAGGACGTCGGCGATCTCGGCGTCGGACGGCCAGATCTCGGCCAGGGTGACGTCGCGCCCGCCGGTGCCCCGTCCCACGATGCCGCCGGCGAGGTCGCCGCGAACCGTTCCGCGGAGGGCGTAGGCTACGACGAGCGGCGGCGAGCAGAGGTAGTTGGCCTTGGTCAGCGGATGGATGCGGCCCTCGAAGTTCCGGTTGCCGCTCAGCACGGCGGCGGCGACCAGCTTTCGATCGCGGATCGCGGCCTCGACCTCCGCCGCGATGGGGCCGCTGTTGCCGATGCAGGTGGCGCAGCCGTAGGCGGCGATGTGGAAGCCCAGCGCCTCCAGATCCTCCAGCAGTCCCGCCCGGCGCAGGAAGGAGGCTGCGGCCCGGGAGCCCGGTGCGAAGGAAGTCTTCACCCACGGCTGCACGCGGAGTCCGGCGCGGACCGCCTTGCGGGCGAGCAGTCCGGCGGCGACGAGCAGCCCGGGGTTGGACGTGTTCGTGCAGGAGGTGATGGACGCGATCACGACGGCGCCGTGGTCAAGGCCTTCCGTCGCGGTGGCGGGAGGCTGCGCGATGCCGAAGCCGCGCTTGGGGTCGGCGTCGGCGAGCGCCTCCTCGAACCTGCGGCCCACGTCGGCCAGGCGCAGCCGGTCGTGCGGACGCTTGGGACCCGCGACGGTGGGCTCGACCGTGGAGAGATCCAGTTCGACCATGTCGCTGAACTGCGGCTCCGGCGCCAGCGGGTCGCGCCAGAGCCCCTGGGCGCGGGCGTAGGACTCGACGAGGGCGATGTGCGACTCCGGCCGGCCCGTGGCGCGCAGGTAGCGGAGCGTCGCCGCATCGATCGGAAAGAACCCCATGGTCGCCCCGTACTCCGGCGCCATGTTCGCGATCGGGGCGCGGTCCTCCAGCGAAAGGGTGTCCACGCCGGGGCCGCAGTACTCGACGAAGCACTCGACGACGCCCTTCCTGCGGAGCATGTCGGTGAGCGTGAGGGCGACGTCGGTGGCATTCGCCGGGGCGCGCAGGCGGCCGGTCAGGCGGACGCCCACCACCTTCGGCGCCAGCATCGGGATCGGCTGGCCGAGCATCGCGGCCTCGGCCTCGATGCCGCCAACGCCCCAGCCGAGAACGCCCATGCTGTTGACCATCACCGTGTGGGAGTCCGTCCCGACAAGCGTGTCCGGATAGGCGATTTCGCGGCCCTCCGCGTCGCGCCCGACCGTCACGCACGAGGCGAGGAACTCCATGTTGACCTGGTGGCAGATGCCCAGACCCGGGGGCAGCACGCGCAGCTTGGAGAACGCGCCGCGGCCCCAGCGGAGAAAGACATAGCGCTCGCGGTTGCGCTCGAACTCGCGCACCATCTTGGCCGCATAGGCGGAGGCCGCGGCCGAGGCGTCGAGTTGCACGGAGTGGTCGATGACGAGGTCCACCGGGATCCGCGGCTCGATGTCCGCGGCCCGTCCGCCGAGCCGCTGCAGTGCACTCCGCAGTGCGGCGAGGTCGGCCACGCAGGGGACGCCGGTGAAGTCCTGCAGCAGGACGCGCGCGGGCATGAAGGGGATCTCGCCCGAGCCGGCGGCGGCGGGCGTCCAGGTCGCCAGCGTGCGGACCGCGGCGTCGCCGAACCCGGGCTGGTCGAGGTTGCGCAGCAGCGATTCAAGGAGAATGCGGATGGAATAGGGCAGGCGGGAGAAGGGCCCGAATCCCTCATTCTCCAAGGCGGGCAGCGACCAGTACCTCACGGCCCGTCCGCCGGCCAGGTTCAGTTCCCGAACGAAATCGTCTTTCCGCATGTCCGATACTCCTCCGCGAGGTTTCCGCCCGCGCAAACGGCCCGCGAAGATACGGGCCGGGCCGGGTCGATGTCAAAAGAGTTCCCGCGCCGGACCGGGGCGAGGTGCGGGGCGTGAGAGGATCCTGTTGCCCCCGGAACTTCACAGATCGTGAAGCTCTCCATGGTTGACTCGGTTCTCATCCGTCATACATAAGCGATACGGGTTTCGAGCATCGGAGCGGGAGATTGAAGATGAAATGGCAACCGAACTTGCACGCGGCCGCGACGATGGCGGCGCTTCTCCTCATGAGCGGCGTGAGCGCTCGCGCGCAAATCACCCTGCTGCACGAATTCGGTAGCGGCCCCGGCGAAGGTCGGTCGCCCACCGGTCTCACGCTCGACGGGTCGACCTTCTACGGAACGACGTTCTCCGGGGGAAGCTTCAACTCCGGCACGGTGTACAAGGTCAACACGGACGGCAGCGGTTTCCAGGTTCTGCACCAATTTTCCGGCGGGGCCGGTGACGGGCGTTCTCCTCGGATGGAGGTGACGGTCAGCGGATCAAGCCTGTACGGCCTGACCATGGCGGGTGGCGTCTCGAATCTCGGTACGGTGTACAAGCTCGACAAGGATGGCGTCAATTATCAGATGATGCACTCGTTCACCGGGTATGCGACGGGTGACGGGGACAGTCCCGGTGCCGGGCTGGCGATCGGCGGATCGACGTTGTACGGTGTCACCGCTTCGGGCGGCAGCCTCAACGCCGGCACGTTGTTCAAGATCGGCACCGACGGCAGCGGGTACCAGAATCTGCGATCGTTCATCTTCAACGACCAGGATGGAATCACCCCCTGGAGTGCGATGGCGATCGAGGGATCGATGTTGTACGGGTGGTCCCGCAGTGGCGGCGCTTTCAGGTCCGGCACGGTGTACAGGGTCAGGACCGACGGCAGTGGATACGAGGTGCTGCACGATTTCACCGGCGGGGCCAATGACGGCGACTATCCCCTGTACGGCGCCCCGGTGCTCGCCGGTTCCACGCTGTACGGAATGACCGTGAACGGTGGGGACTTCAACTATGGCACGCTGTTCAAGATCAGCACGAACGGCAGCGGGTTTCAGCTGCTGCACGAGTTCGCCGGGGGCACCGGCGACGGGAGGGGCCCCAACACCGGTCTGACGCTTTCCGGCACCGACCTGTATGGCGTGACTCCTTCCGGAGGCGCCTACGACAAGGGAACGCTGTTCAGAGTGAGCACGGACGGCGGAGGATACGAGGTGCTGCACCATTTTGTCGGCGGGAACGATGACGGTGCGACCCCGTACGGCGCGCCGACGATCATCGAAGACAAGCTCTACGGAACCACGGCTGCAGGGGGCGACTATGGCAGCGGGACGTTGTATACCTTCGCGATCCCTGAGCCGTCCTCCATCGCCCTGGTTGCCATCAGCGCCGCTGTGCTGATGAAGCTCCGCCGGCGCAGGTCCTAACCAGGACTGCTCGCAGTCGACCTCCCGTAGGTAATCGGATCGCTCTCCCCGCAACGCGGTCTCTCTCGGCCATTCACGGGCGACGTGTCCGGCACGTTGGACTTCGGGGTTCCGGCGGTGGTAGGGTCGCGCCGCATGGGGACCGATGCAACGGGTTGGAGGACGACATGAGCGGATCGCGATTCGGAATGGCCTTGGTGGCGGCGGTTCTTGCAGGCGTGGCGGCGGCGGGGGCCGCGGATGCGAAGCGGCCGAACATCCTCTGGATCACCTGCGAGGACACCGGCCCCGAGCTTGGCTGCTATGGCGACACCTACGCGCAGACGCCGAACCTGGACGCCCTCGCCTCGCGCGGCCTGCGCTACCTGCACGCGTGGTCCACTGCGCCCGTCTGCGCCCCGGCCCGCACGACCCTGATCACCGGCATGTACCCGCCCAGCCTTGGCGCCGAGCACATGCGCAGCGAGGTCGCCCCGCCCCCGTTCCTCCGCATGTACCCCCAGATCCTTCGTGAGTCCGGCTACTATTGCAGCAACAACAGCAAGGAGGATTACAACGTCGCGAAGCCGGGCACCGTGTGGGACGAATCGTCAGGAAAGGCGCACTGGCGGAATCGCAAGGCGGACCAGCCGTTCTTTTCCATCTTCAACTTCACCACGACGCACGAGAGCCAGATCCGCAAGCGGCCGCACACGGCGGTCCACGATCCCGCGAAGGCGCCGGTCCCGGCCTACCACCCCGACACACCCGAGGTGCGGCAGGACTGGGCCCAGTACTATGACAACATCACGACGATGGACGGGCAGGCGGGGAAGGTGCTGGAGCAGCTCAAGGAGGACGGCCTCGCCGACGACACGATCGTCTTCTTCTACGGCGACCACGGCAGCGGCATGCCGCGCAGCAAGCGCTGGCCCTACGACTCGGGGCTCCATGTCGCTCTCATCGTCCATGTTCCGGAGAAGTTCAAGGACCTCGCCCCCGCAGGGTACAAGGCGGGCGTCACGTCGGACCGGCTGGTCGGATTCGTCGATTTTGCCCCGACGCTCGTGAGCCTCGCCGGGGCGAAACCGCCGGAGTGGATGCAGGGCCGTGCGATCATGGGCGCGCACGCCGCGTCGCCGCCGAAGTTCCAGCACGGATTCCGCGGCCGCATGGACGAGCGCTACGATCTCGTGCGTTCCGTCACCGACGGCCGCTACGTCTACGTCCGGCAGTACATGCCGCACCTCATCTACGGCCAGCACATCGACTACATGTTCCAGACGCCGACCACGCGGCTCTGGAAGGAGATGTACGAGGCCGGGAGGCTGAAGCCGCCGCAAACGCATTTCTGGGAGCGAAAGCCGCCGGAGGAACTCTACGATCTCCAGTCCGACCCCGACGAGACGCGCAACCTGGTCGGATCGCCGGAGCATCAGGCGATCCTTGCGCAACTGCGCATAGCCCAGCGTGACCATGCGCTGTCCATCCGCGATGTGGGAATGTTGTCGGAGGCCGAGTTCCACCGGCGCGCCGCCGTCGCCGGGGTGTCGATCTACGAGTTCGGCCACGACGCTGCAACGTACCCGCTTGAGCGCATCCTCGATATGGCCGACATCGCGACTTTCGGGAAGCCCGGCGTGGAAGGACGACTGAAGGAGGGGCTCAAGGATTCCGACAGCGGCGTGCGCTACTGGGCGGCCATGGGCTTCCTCGTCCGCGGTACGGAGGCGGTGGCCGGCGCCCGCGACGAGTTGGGCGCGGCGCTCAAGGACGAGTCGCCGACCGTACGCGTCATCGCGGCCCGCGCGCTGGGCGAGTACGGCGGCGAGGCTGGACTCGCGCTCGCGCTGCCGGTGCTGCGCGACCATGCATCACCGGTTGATAACGGCGCCTACCTTGCCATGCTCGCGCTCAATGCGATCGATGCGCTCGGTCCCAAGGCTGAATCGCTCAAGGCGATGGTCGCCGCCCTTCCTGCGCAGGATCCGAAGGCCGCAGGCCGTGCCAACGGGTATGTGGCACGTCTGATCCAAACCATCACGGGTGCGGCCCCTGCCGCCGGGCGTCCGGAGAAGGCGGCGAAGCGGAAGTTGGCGAAGCCGGACGCCCGTCCGGCCAAGCAGTAGATCGAGGCGGGTTCAAAGGAGTCCGGTCATGCGTCGAATCATGTGCACGGCGGCGTTCTCCATGGGGTTGGCTGGAGCCGCGTGCGCGGCGGAGGCGGCCGGAGACAGAAATCTGGCCGTCTATGCGACGCCGTCGACATCCTTCGTGTCGGGGCATGAGACGCTCGACGCGGTGAACGACGGATACGAGCCGCACGGTGTCGACGACCACAGCCACGGGGCGTACGGAAACTGGCCTCAGACGGGTA
>CAYRFK010000025.1:6590-28941 GCA_964423465.1 uncultured Verrucomicrobiota bacterium
GGTGGACCTGGCGTGGAGCCGTCCGGTGAAGACGGGGCGCATCGAGGTGTACTGGTGGGACGATGGCCGCGGCGTGCGCCTGCCCGTCGTGTGCCGGCTGCTCTATGAGAAGCGGGGCGCGCTCACCCCGGTCGCCGCCCCAGCGGGGCTCGGAGTCGAGGGCGGCCGGTGGAATGCGACGACGTTTCGTCCGGTGGAGACGGCCCGGCTCCGGCTCGAGTTCGACGGCCGCGCGAAGTTCTCAACCGGGATCATCGAGTGGCGCGTTCTCGATGCGGGCGGATCGCCGGAATTCGCGCCCCGCGTCGAGGCGGGGCCGGACCGGGTGGTCGTCATGCCGGCCGCGACGCATGTGTCGGGCGAGGTGCGCGGCCCGTCCGACACGTGGACGTGGAGCTGCGCCTCGGGGCCGGGCGGGGTGACGTTTGGCGACGCGAACGCTCTGACGACCACCGCGTCCTTCGCGACCCCCGGCGATCACGTTCTGCGGCTCACAGTCCGCCACGGCGACACGGTTGCCTCCGACGTGCTTGCGGTGCGGGTCGAGGCCCCGTACGTGCCGGCGCGTCTCGCGACGGTGACCGTGAGGCCGTGGACGGCCGCCAGCCCGTTGTGGACCGCGCGTCTGCGCCAGGTCGTGGTGAACTGGATCCCGCACTGCATCGCGAAGCTGTCCGATCCGGGTCTGAAGGAGGGCGGCATCGTGAACTTCGTCGAGGCCGGAAACAAGCTGGCCGGCCGGCCGAACAAGCCGCATGCGGGCGCGCCGTGGGCAAACGCCTACACGATGAACACGGTCGAATCGATGTGCCTCGCGCTGCAACTCGACGCAGGGACCGACGTGGAGTTGGCGAAGGCGCAGGCGGCGATCCGCGCGAAGCTCGACGAGTGGATCCCGATCCTGCTGGCCGCGCAGGAACCGGACGGCTACCTGCAGACGCGCTTCACGCTGGGAATGCCGGGCGAGAAGGGGAAGCCGCCGGCACGATGGACACTGCGGGGCGACCACGAGGGCTACGTGGCCGGCTATTTCATCGAGGCGGCCGTGGCGCACATGCGGCTCACCGGCGGCCGCGACCGGCGCATGTATGACGCCGCGAGGAGACTGGCCGGCTGCTGGGACGCGGCGATCGGTCCCGCACCGAAGATGACGTGGTACGACGGTCACCAGGCGCTCGAGATGGCGCTCGTCCGGCTTGCGGAGTTGGTCGACGAAACCGAGGGGCCGGGCATCGGCGACCGCTACGCGGCGCTGGCGAAATTCCTGCTCGACAGCCGGGGCGGCGGCGAGAGCTACGACCAGAGCCACCTTCCGGTCGTGCAGCAATACGAGGCACTCGGCCATTCCGTGCGGGCTTCCTACAACTACACGGCGATGGCCGACGTTGCACGGATCACGGGGGATGCGAGCTACCAGTCGGCCGTGAAGTCGCTGTGGGACAGCATCGTGAACCGGAAGCACTACGTCACCGGTGGGCTCGGCAGCGGCGAGACGTCCGAGGGCTTCGGTCGCGACTATTCGATGCCCGTGCACTCCTACTGTGAGTCGTGCGCCAACTGCGGACTGCTGTTCCTCAACCACCGCATGCATCGCGCGTGGCCGCAGTCGCGCTACGCCGACCTGATGGAGGAGACGTTGTTCAACGGCGTGCTCGGATCACTCGACTTGGAGGGGACAAACTTCACCTACACGAACCCGCTGGACCAGGACTTCGCGCGCTACGACTGGCACGGATGTCCGTGCTGCATCGGCAATATTCCGCGCACGCTGCTGAGCCTGCCGTCGTGGATGTACGCGAAGGACGCGGACGGATTGTGGGTCAACCTGTTCATTGGCGGGACCGTCAGCGTCGGCGACGTTGCGGGCGTGCCGGTCGAGGTCGTGCAGCGAACGGAGTACCCGTGGAAGGGCGCCGTCGACATCGTCGTGAACCCGGCGAAGCCCGTCCGGTTTGCGCTTCGTGTTCGCTCGCCGGGCCGCAACGCCAGCGCCCTCTACCGGGCCGTGCCGGACGCGGACGGATTCACGTCATTCGGCCTCAACGGTGCGGCGCAGACTCCGACGATGAAGGACGGCTATGCGGTGCTCGATCGCGAGTGGAAGGCCGGCGACGCGGTGCGGATCGAACTGCCGCTGCTCATCCAGCGCGTGCGGGCGGACGACCGCATCGAGTCGGTGCGCGGCAGCGTCGCACTGCGCCGCGGACCGCTGGTCTACAACATCGAGACGGTCGACCAGGACGTCGAGGGCGTCCTCGCCCCTGGCGCAGAGCTTGTGTCCGCGTGGGAGCCGGACCTGCTCGGCGGCGTCGTTGCGATTCGCGGCGCCTTTGCCGGTGGCGCGCCGCTGAAGGCCGTCCCGAACTACTCGCGCAGCAATCGCGGCGGGCGCTCGATCGTCTGGATAAGGGAAGAGAAGTGATCCCGCCGGCCTTGTGCTGCGGAGCCGGTGTGGTCATGGCGTGGCGACCCCGCCGGCCTTGCGGTGTGGTGAAGATGGTGCAGTTGTGAGGCGTTGACCCCGCCGGCCTTGTGCCGGCGGTGAATCAGAGTGGGTGCCGCGTGCGACGGCTTCGGCCGGTTGTCGCGGGGAAAGGGACCGATGAGGACTCTTGCTACGATCGGTTGGGCGATTGCTGGCATCGCGTGGGGATCGGCGGCGGTTGCGGCGGATGCGGCGCCGAAGCGGAATGTCCTGCTGCTGGTGTCCGACGACTGCCGCGCGGCGATGGCATGCTACGGCGGGTCGACGCTGACGCCGAACATCGACCGGCTCGCCGCGCAGGGGCTCCGGTTCGATCGGGCCTACTGCCAGTACCCGCTGTGTAATCCGAGCCGCGCGTCGTTTCTGACCGGCCTGCGGCCCGACACGACGAAGGTCTACGAGAACAAGACGCACTTCCGCACGAACGTGCCGGACATCGTGACCATGCCGCAGCTCTTCAAGAACCATGGCTACCACGTCGCCCGCGTCGGCAAGCTCTACCACTACGGCGTGCCGTTGCAGATCGGGACGGACGGCATGGACGACCCGGCCTCATGGGAGCGGGTGATCAACCCGCGCGGCCGGGACTGCGACGACGAGGACAAGATCTTCAGCATCGTAACGGGTGAGAAGGCGTCGGTTGCCGTCGGGACGGGGCGGTACGGCGGGACCCTCAGCTGGCTTGCGGCGGACGGGCAGGACGTAGAGCAAACCGACGGCAAGATCGCGCAGGAGGCATGCAGGCTGTTGCGCGAGCACAAGGACGAACCGTTCTTCCTCGCCGTCGGCTTCTTCCGCCCGCACACACCGTATGTCTCGCCGAAGAAGTACTTCGGCCTGTACGATCCCGCGAAGCTGGCCCCGGCGAAGAACCCGGCTGGCGACCGCGAGGGCAAGCCGGCGGCGGCGTTCACGGTTGATCCGCCGCACTACGGCATGGACGAGGCGCAGCAGCGTACGGTGATGCAGGCGTACTTCGCCTCCGTGAGCTTCATGGATGCGCAGTTCGGCGTCGTGCTCGACGAACTCGATCGCCTGGGTCTGGCGTCCAACACCGTCGTGGCGTTCATCAGCGACCACGGCTACAACCTCGGCGAGCACGGCCAGTGGCAGAAGATGAGCGTCTTCGAGGACTCTGCCCGCGTGCCGTTGATCCTCCGCGCGTCCGGCATGAAAGCGGCGGGGAAGACGACCGGGCGCGTGGCCGAACTGATCGACGTGTATCCCACGCTCGCCGACCTCTGCGGACTGCCGGCGCCGAAGGAATTGGAGGGCTCAAGCCTGCGTGCACTTCTCGACGATCCGGCGGCGCCGGGGAAGAAGGGCGCGTTCACGCAGGTGATCCACAACCGCAAGGGCAGCCGGGGGCCGAGGACCGGATCCGGAGGCATCATGGGACGCAGCGTCCGCACCGAGCGCTACCGCTACACGGAGTGGGACGAGGGCCGCGAGGGCGCCGAACTCTACGACCACGAGTCCGATCCCCACGAGTGGCGCAACCTCGCCGCCGACCCGGACCATGCGGACACCGTACGCGAGTTGAAGGCGCTGCTCGGCGGTGCCTACAGGAGCGCGGTGCTGAAGTAGCGTTCGGCGCCCTCGATCATGGCCGGCGCCGCAGGGTTTCACGCGCAAAGTCGGCCGGTGTCCGGCTTGCGCGGCGGACGCCGGGTGTGGAAGATGACGCTTTCGTGAACGCCGAACGGAAAGGATCCCGGACATGCGCACGGTCACACTCGTAAGTCGCCGTCGTTTTCTAGCCTCGACCGCCGCCGGTGCGGCCTTCGCCATCCTGCCATCGCGAGGGTGGTCGCAGGAGGGCGGCGGACTTCGGTTCGCGCAGATCGGGTGCGGGGGCAAGGGCACGAGCGACCTGGGCAACACGATCGGCGCCGGCGGCCGGCTGGTGGCGATGTGCGATGTCGATTCGGTGCGCGCCTCGAAGACATGCGAAAAGCACCCCGGCGTGCCGGTCTTCACCGACTACCGGAAGATGCTCGACAAGCACGGGAAGGATATCGACGCGATCGTCGTCTCCACCCCGGACCACACGCATGCGGTGGCGGCGCTCGATGCGATCCGGCGCGGGAAGCATGTCTATGTGCAGAAGCCGCTCGCACGGACCTTCGAGGAGTGCCGGCTGCTGCTCGAGTCCGCGCGGAAGCACCGGGTCGTGACGCAAATGGGCAACCAGGGTCATTCCGGCAACGGGCTCGTGCTGTGGAAGAAGATGATGGAGGCGGGAGTCTTTGGCGACATCGTGCACGTCCACACATGGTCGAACCGCCCGACCTGGCCGCAGGGCATGACGGCGGCGCCCGCGGAGGAACCCGTGCCCGCAACGCTGGACTGGGATTCGTGGATCGGCCCCGTTGCCATGAGGCCCTACGCGAAGTCCTACCTTCCGTTCAACTGGCGCGGCTGGTGGGATTTCGGCTGCGGTGCGATGGGCGACATGGCGTGCCACAACATGGATCCCGCATTCTGGGTCCTTCAACTGGGGCTGCCGGCGTCGGTCAAGGCCGAGGCCTCGGCCCCGGCGGGGATCGCGTACCCGGCGTGGTCGGTGATCGAATACACGTTCCCGCCTTCGCCGGCGTGCCCGAAGGGCGTGAAGCTGACGTGGCACGATGGCAAGAAGCTGCCGCCGCGGCCGGAGAACGCGCATCCCAGCCTCGATGTCGGGGCGAACGGGTGCATGATCGTCGGCACGAAGATGACGGCGATGGGCGGATCGCACGCGGCACCGCCACGGCCGATCGCATTGGGCGGCCAGGCCTATGGCGAGGCGGTCAAGGATGCCGAGGGCTACTGGCGCGACGAACTGAAGAAGATCCCGGGCGGCGACCATCACCGCCAGTGGGTCGAGGCCGCGAAGGCCGGTGATGCGGCGAAGCCGGGCAGTAACTTCGAGTACTCGGTTCCGATGACGCAGGCGATCCTCCTGGGCTGCATCGCGCTCCGCTTTCCCGGACGCGAGCTCGCGTGGGATGCCGCGGCTCGGCGCTTCACGAACCTGCCGGAGGCCAACGAGTGGCTCGGATTCAGGGCGCGGGCCGGCTACGATATGAGCGTCTAGTCCGGTTTGTGTGCATATCCGGGAGGGTTTGCAGCCCCGCGGCATGTGAGCCGAACGGGAGACGACGATGAGAGCATGGATGGCAGCTGGGGTTGGCTTGGGATTGGCGTTGGCGGCGGAGGGCCGGCCACCCAACGTGCTGGTCGTTCTCTCCGATGACCAGGGGTGGGGGGATCTGAGCGTAAACGGGAACACGAATCTCTCGACGCCGCGGATCGATTCGCTGGCCCGTGACGGCGCGACGTTCGACCGCTTCTTTGTGTGTCCCGTCTGCTCCCCCACGCGGGCCGAGTTCCTGACGGGCCGCTACCACCTTCGCGGCGGCGTGCGGGGCGTGTCCACGGGCGGGGAGCGGCTGAATCTCGACGAGCGGACGATTGCCGACGCGTTCAAGGCTGCGGGCTATGCGACGGGCGCGTTTGGCAAATGGCACAACGGGTCGCAGTATCCGTACCATCCCAACGGACGCGGGTTCGACGAGTACTACGGGTTCACGTCCGGGCATTGGGGCAGCTATTTCAGCCCGCCGCTCGACAGCAACGGGGTGCCGGTCCGCGGCAACGGCTTCCTCGCGGACGACCTGACCGACCATGCGATGCAGTTCATCGAGCGGAACCGCGGGAATCCGTTCTTCTGCTATGTCCCCTACAACACACCGCACTCGCCGATGCAGGTGCCGGACCGGTTCTTCGCGAAGTTCGACGGAAAGGACATCGCGATGCGCGGGACGGAGCCGGACAAGGAGGATCCCGCCCACACACGCGCGGCGCTGGCGATGTGCGAGAACCTCGACTGGAACGTGGGGCGGATGCTTGACCGGCTCGACGCGCTGAAGTTGTCCACGAACACGATTGTGCTCTACTTCTGCGACAACGGTCCGAACGGCTGGCGGTGGAACGGCGGGATGAAGGGGCGCAAGGGGTCGACGGACGAGGGCGGTGTGCGGTCGCCGCTGCTGATCCGCTGGCCGGGCCGGATTCCGGCCGGTCTGCGCGTGCCGCAGATTGCCGGTGCGATCGATCTGCTGCCGACCCTGTCGGATCTTTCGGGCGTGCCCGTGACTGCCTCGAAACCCCTGGACGGCACCAGTCTCGCTCCGCACCTTCTCGGCGTGTCGACCGGCCGGGCCGACCGCACGATCTTCTCGCACTGGGGCGGCAGGGTGAGCGTCAGGACCCAGAGGTTCCGGCTCGATGCGACCGGCCAGTTGTTCGACATGGTCACGGACCCGGGTCAGACCCGGGATGTCGCGGCGGCGAACAAGGATGAGGCAGCGCGGCTGTCCGCGGCCGTGGCGGCGTGGAAGGAGGAGATGGGCGTCGGACGTATGGCGGACGATCGCCCCTTCCCGGTGGGCCATCCCGGATGCGTACTCACGCAGCTTCCGGCGAGAGATGGTGTTCCCCACGGCGGGGTCCGGCGAAGCGCCAAGGCTCCAAATTGCTCCTATTTCACGCACTGGACGTCGACGGAGGATTCCATCACATGGGATGTGGATGTCGCCACGGCGGGGCGTTATGCGGTGGATATCCTCTACGCATGCCCGGCGGTGGATGTCGGATCGGCCATCGAAGTGTCGCTTGGAGCGAGCCGCTTGGCATTCACGGTGGATGCGCCCAACGATCCCCCTCTGACGGGCTCGGAGCATGACCGGGTGTCGCGGGACTCGGAGTCGTACGTGAAGGATTTCCGTCCGATGAATGCCGGTGTGATCGATCTGCCGGTGGGGCGGGGTCCGCTGACCCTGCGCGCCATGCGGATTCCGGGCTCGCAGGCGATGGAGGTCCGTGCGTTGCATCTGACGCGGCTCCCGTAGCCCCGTCCCGCGATCCCGGTGCGTCCCGGTCGGCTCTTGTTTCCGCGGCCGGCGTGGATGTATCATCGGGTCGCAAATGGGAGTGGACGATGGCGCATCGAATCCTGCCTTTCAGAGTTCTCTCAGGTCTCGCGTGGATCGCGGCTGCCGGCTGCGGAACGACGGGGGTCGATCCCTATTTCGCGCAGGTGAAGTCTGCCGCAAATGTTTACGTGGCCCCGGTTCGAACCAGCATTACCAAGGCTGCCGTTCTCCCCTTCAAGGCGCCGACGGAGCTGATCGGAGCCTCCGTATCGGACATGGTCGTCACCGAGCTTCTTCGCGCGAATCGCTACACGCTGGTCGAGCGCAGCCAGATGGCGGGAGTTCTCAGCGAGACGGAGCTGGCGATGGCCGGGCTTTCCGAATCGAAGGCGGTTGAGATCGCCCGGATGATGGGAGCCGACGGCGTGGTGATCGGCACGGTGGACGAGTACGCGACTCAGGCGCAGGGCGGCCGGACCCACGCGGTGGCGGGGGTCGCGATCCGGCTGATCCATTGCCAAAGCGGACAGATCATGTGGAGCGCCGACCTCGCGAAGATCGCGGAGGACTCCAAGACGCCGCTCGCGGCGCACGGTCGGGCTGTCGTCCACGAGTTGATGGCGGGGGTGTACCAGAAGTGGGGCGTGCAGAAGACGGGCGCCCCGGTTGTGTCGAGGCCAATGAATGCGCCGGCGACGATGGGCGGCGGCGGATCCGCCGCACCGGTCGCGCCGCCTCAGCCTCCGACGGCGCCGATGGATGTCGCGGCCTCGGATATGGGGCTTCGTGAAGTCACGGTGAAATGGAAGGTGCCCGTCGCTCCCGTGGCGACTTACCGGATCGAGAAGGCGGAAGCGGCCGCGGGCCCCTTCGCCTTCGTGGCGGGCGTGCCGCCGGTGAAGGGGGAGTTCACCGACCGCGGGGGACTGAAGGATGCGACAACCTATTTTTACAGGGTCCTCGGCATCGGGGCGACGGGACTGACGGGGGCGCCGTCGGCCGTGGTGGAGAGCATGACCGCACCGCCGCCGGACCCGCCGAAGCCGGTCACGGCGGTCGCAACCGGGTCGCGGGCGGTCAGCGTCGCGTGGACGCCACCGCGCGTCGATGGCGTCGTGCGCTATCGCGTCGAACGGACCGCCGCCGCGGCCGATGCCTGGAGCCTCCGGTGCGAAGTGGCCGGGACGAACTATGTGGATGGCGGCAGGGCGGGGACCGACCTCCAGGACAGCACGGAATACCTCTATCGTGTCCTGTCGATCAACCGGGTGGGGGCGACGGGTGACCCCTCGGCCGTCGCGCGCGTGACGACGCTTCCGCCGCCGGCGGCGGTGCAGGGATTCGCGGGGCTTTCTGCGCAGGTCCGGTGTGTGCCGTTGTCGTGGACGCCAAGTCCCGAGACGGATGTGATGGGGTACGAGATCGAACGGAAGGACAGTCCGACCGGAAGCTTCACGCGGCTGACGAAGATCGCCGGGCGGCCCGTGGCGACCCATCTCGACGGCCGGCGTGATCCGGGCGAGCTTCTCGACGCTCACCTGTATGCCTACCGCATCCGCCCGTTCAACGGTGTCGGCTCGTTCGGCGCATGGACGGAACCGGTCGAAGTGACGACACGTCCTCCGCCGCCGGCGCCGGAGGGTCTCTCCGCCAAGGCAGGGCTTCCCCGGGCGGTGGAGATCTCGTGGCAGCCGTCGAAGGACGAGAAGGTGACGGGCTATGTCGTGCAGCGGGCCGAGGGGGCGGAGGGCGCCTTCGTGCAGGCGGGGACGGTGGAGGGGCATGGCACGGCGATCTTCCTCGATCGCGCCGGTGCGTCGCGCTCGGCGCCGGCGGGCCGGCTGAAGGATGGGACGATCTATCGTTATCAGGTCCGCGCGGTCAACACCGCGCGCGCACACTCGGAATGGTCGGCCGATGCGTCGGCGACCACGAAGCCGGCCCCGGCGGCCCCGGCGGGTCTGCAGGCGACTGCGGACCGGCCCAAGTCGGTGGATCTGAAGTGGACGGCCAACCCGGAGACGGACATTGAGGCGTACGTCGTCGAGTCGCGCGAGGACTCCGGTTCGCGTTGGCGCGAGGTTGCGAGGGTGCCGGCGTCGGGCGCGTCGCACAAGGGGCTCGATGATGGAGAGAAGCGGATCTACCGGGTGAAGGCGGTGGATCGCGACACGCTGGAGAGTGCGTGGTCGGAGGAGATTCCCGGGGCGGCGCGTGGGCTGCCCGGGACGCCTGCCGATGTAAAGGCAGAATGGACGGCGGACGGGGCGAAGGTGTCCTGGACGCCGCCGCGCGACGGGATGCGCGAGTTCCGTGTGTACCGGAAGGGCTTCCTGTCGTCCGAGAGAATCCTGTCCGCGGTCGAATCGGCGGTCACGATTGCGCCGGCCGTCGTGGGCAAAAAGATCTCCGTCACCGTGACGGCGGTCGACGAAGAAGGTCTGGAGAGTCCTCCGTCGGCCGTGATCGAGATCCGGCCGCCGGTCGCGTCGGCGCCATGAGGCGGGCACCATGATCCCCTGCACGTTCCTGCATCGCCGCGCGCTCCGCGTGGCAGCGCTTCTTCCGGCACTGGCCCTGCTGCGGGCCGCTCCGGTCGAAGCTTCGGCGGATGTCGTTCTGCCCGATGCTCTGATCGAGGGCGTGGCGCGGATGGATGCGACGGCCTCGCCGATGTACTGGATGGAGGGGCGCGTCGGCGTGCGACTCGATACGGGGGGCCTTGTGTGGATAGCGGAGGATGTGTCGGATCCGCCCGGCAGTCCGTTGATGGTCTGCGGCCGCATGTACCGGAGCGATCGTGATGTCGATGTCGGATGCGGACGCGGATGGACCTTCGAGATCTTCCGGCCTGCGGATCCCATGGCGGCCGGCATCGGCGTCGAGATCGATGGTGGGCATGTTACGGGGCTCACGCTCGACGGACGCCGGGCCGCGGTGCTGGAGTGGCATGCCGGCAGGCTCGTCGCCGTGCGGCGCGCCTCCGGCGGCGTGCGGCGGATGAACTACGATGCGACGGGCCGTCTGGCGGGCACGAGCGGCGGCGCCGCGGACGAACGGTACGGCTATGACGCCGCGGGACGGATGGTGTCGGTACAGTGGAACGGGGCGGCGTACGGGGTCCAGTACGACGCGGACGGTCGTGTGGCGCAGGTGCGCCTGCCGGGCGGCCCCGTGCACCGGTTCGAGTATGGCGGAGAGCCGGGGAGCCGGCTGGCGAGGGTGCGACAGGGCGACGGTCCGGAGACGATCTGGCGGTTTGCGCCGCGTGCGGTCGAAATCGCGCGCGGCAGCGCCCGGTCCGTGATCCGGCTCGATGCGACGGGGCGCGTGATCCGCTGCACGGATCCCGAGGGCCACACGATCGAATGCGACCGCGATTCCGCAGGGCGGACGGTGCGGTGGCGGGATGAGACCGGCGCGGAATGGACGATCCGTCGCGATGCGGCGGGCCGTCCGGTCGAGTGGAGCCATCCCGACGGGGTCCGCGAGACCGCGCAGTACGACGCGTCGGAGCGGCTGCTCGCGCGTGTCGATACTCTGGGCCGTGCGACGCGGTTCGAGTACGACGACGAAGGCCGGCGTACTGTCGCGCGAGGCGAGTCGCTGGGCGGCGAGGTGGTGATGGCGAGCGATGGAGCCGGACGGGTGACGATCCGCCGGCCGGACGGTGCGCAGTGGACCACGGAGATCGAGGCGGCGGTTGAGCGGGTGATCGATCCCGTCGGCCGCGTGCAGGAGTCGCGCTTCAATGGGGCGGGCGATCCCGCGGAGGTTCGACTTTCCGGCGGCGATGTCTACGCATGGAGCTACGCGGGCGACGGTGGACTGCCGACGGCCTTCCGGGGGCCGGACGGCGCCGAGGCGCGATTCGAGTACACTGCCGGCGTGCCCCGATGGTCGGCGATCCGCCGGGCGGAAGGCGACCTTGAATACGAGTACCGGGCCGACGGGATGCTCGTCCGCGAATCGGACCGCGCCGAGGGAATGGAGTACGTCTACGGATACGCGGCGGACGGGCGGCTCGCCCGAATCGAGCGGTCCGACGGCTCCCGCGTTACGATGGCCTACGATCGGGCAGGACGCGTGCATGCCGTGGAGCATGGCGCCGACGGCCGTCGCATGACCGAGCGATTCGATGTGGCCGGGCGGAGGGTCGAGAGCCGGGAATGGGGCGGTGACCGGACCCTGTACACGTACGACGCCGCCGGGCGCATGGTCGGGGAGGACTCTGCCGCCTACGGCCGGCTCCTCTATCGTCACGATGCGGCGGGCCGCTTGGTGGAGGCATCGGGTCCCCACACCCGCGCATCCTGGGCCTACGACGCGCAGGACCGGCTGGTGCGGAGCGAAACGCCGGGCGCGGTGCTCGCGCTCCGCTACGGGAACGGTCTCGTCGAGATGGACAACGGGGCGGGATCCTGGCGTCGGCTGAGTCTTGATGCTGCGGGACGCGTGACCGGTGTGGAGGATGCGGACGGCGTGGCGCGGCGGTATACGCTGGACGCATCGGATCGGGTCGTGCGCGTCGACGGTCCGGGCGCGCGGGCGGAAGAGCTTGCGTACACGTCGGACGGCCACCTCTCTCGGTGGCGCGTGGACGGCCGGGATGTGCTCGCCATGGAGCGCGACGCCGCGGGCAGGCCGGTCTCCGCCCGGGGCTTGTACGGGGCGATGCAGTGGCGCCACGATGCCGCCGGCCGGGTCACCGGGGAAAGCGACGGGGTTGGAGGGTTCGGGCTGGGCCGGCGGTATGATGCGGCGGGCCGGCAGGTCGAATTGTCCCCGGAAGGCGCCCCCGCATTGCGTTTCACCCGCACGGAGCAAGGCCAGGTGCGCTCGGCCGGGGTCGGCGATCTGCTTGTGACGATCGCCTATGACGAGTTCGGGCGGACCACCCGGCGGCAGTATCCCGGCGGCGTTGTGCAGACATTCGGCTACGACGCCGCGGGCCGGTTGGCAGGGATCGAGGTGAAGGATGCGGCCGGTCGCACCGCGTACCGGGCCGGGTGGACGCACGATGCGGAGGGCCGGGCGATCCGGACCGAGATGAACGGTCGAGCCGCGCGGCTGGACTACACCCCGGACGGTGCCGTCGGTGTGCGCGATGCCGGGGAGGGTGCGAGGGATGAATATGGCTACGATGCCGGTGGAAACCTCACGGCGATGGAGGGCCGTCCGCTCCGCTACGCCCCGATGAACCGCTTGGTGCAGGCGGGCGACCGGACGTATGCGTGGGACGACATGGGCCGGGCCGTATCGGCCGGTGCGCCGGACCTGTCGTGGACGTTCACCTACGACGCCGCGGGCCGGCTTGCCACCGCGACACGCGGCGGGCGTTCCATCCGCTACCGCTACGATGCGCGCGGGCGGTTGGCGGTGCGCGAGGCGGAGGGGTCAACGGTGCGTCTCCAATACGACGACGACCGGCTGCTGGTGGAGTGGGACGATGCCCGTCCATCGGTGATTCACGTTCCGGGGAATCCGGAGGACTGGGCCGTCGCCTTGGTCACGAACGGCGCCATGCTCTGCCCTGTCCACGATCCCAACGGGAGCCTGCTGGCGGTCATCGATGGCACCGGCCGTGCGGTGTGGGAGGCGGAGTACCGTCCGTTCGGGGGGGCCTTGGTTCGACGCTCGGAATTCACGGCCGCCACCGGGTTCCACGGCCGCTATCGCGATCCCGACCATGGCCTGCTCTGCTTCGGTATGCGCTGGTACGATCCTGACGCGGGCCGCTTCCTGCAGCCGGACCCCGACCCGGGTGACACGGGGGACCCCCTGGCTTTCAACGACTACCTGCTGTGCCGGAACGACCCGGTGAACTTCATCGATCCGGACGGCATGAAGCGCAACCGGTTTCTGCCGCAGGAGCGGATCAACCAGATCAAGGCGCAGAACGCGCAGTCGGTGGGCCGCGCCACGGGCCGGACCGTGTCGATGAAGGGTAAACTTAGCCTCCCCAAGCTCAATCCGCCCGCGGGAGGGAACACGCACTCGGACTTCATGAACGGGCTCAACAAGACGAGCCCGTGGGACAAGGCCGGTCCGAAGGGTTCGTCGGCTGAGGCGATGGCCAACCAGTATGGCAACAAGCCTCCGCCGGCGCGCGGATTCGACACGGCGCGCGCCGCCAATGCTTCGGCCAAGATCAAGGCCCAACTCGCCGGCCGTGGTCCGGCTCCCGCGCCGCCGGCACCGACGGCCCCACCCGCGCCGAGTCTGGGCCAACAGGCGGCGAAGTGGGGCGGCCGCGGGTTGCTGATCTACGGAATCTACGTATCGACGAGCAACATCTACAATTCCGACAACAAGACGGGGCAGGTCATCAACGAGGCGGGGAAGTGGACCGGCGCCCTGACCGGGGCGAAGCTGGGTGCGACTCTGGGTGCGCCGCTGGGACCCATCGGTGCCGGAATCGGCGGCCTGCTCGGCGGGCTTCTCGGCGGCGTTCTCGGCGACAAACTGACCTCGCCTGACAATAATCCCCCGCTTCCGCCCCTGTCGCCCACGGACCCCGCGGCGATCGGGAAGACCCTCAGCGACATGAAGAAGAGCGGCATGCCGTTTGATATTCCATCGACGGGCGTCAAATCCGACACCGCGGATATCGGCGGAGCACTCACGAGCCCCTTCGGAGCCCCGGGCGGCATACTTGTGAATCCAGGATCCGGAGATATGAAGGGTGCCGAACCCGCGGCCGGTGCGGGTTCGGCGGCAGCGGGTTCGGCCCCGACCGCGGGCAGCGCACTGGGCACGTTTCAGGGCGGGCGCGATGAGCGGACGGACGCGAACTCGCAGTCGTCCATGGGATTGATGGCCGGCCAGCAGAACGTAAGCCAGGCGTCGACCCGCGGGGACCAGGCGGCGCGCGACGCCCGGACTGCGGTCAATGCTGCCGGTCAGGAAGCTCAGACAACGGCGGCAAAGTCGGCCGGCGCCACCGCAGCCGGGGACCGGCAGAACAGTTGGGGCAAGGCAATTGCCGACGGAGTTCAGCAGGGGGTCGAGAAGGGGCTCACTGCGGCGGGCGAGTCGTTTGGAAAGGCGGCGGGCGAAAAGGTCTCGGGGGCGATCTTCAAAGGCGGCAAGGGATCGAAGGACGGCGGATCCGCCGGATCCGGTGCCGCATCCGGAGCGGCGGGCGGTGTGCAGGTTGCAGGGACGGGCTCCAAGTCCTCGGATGCCAAGAAGGGGAGCAACAAGAAGGGTGGCGGCAAGAAGGATCCGAAGGATCCAACCAAGGGGACCGGTGCACCGACGGTTCCCGTGCCCGGCACGGCGCCGACCGACCCCACAGCCGGGCCAAGCAAGGAGATCATCAGTTCCACGCAGAATGCGGACGGAACGTACAGTGTGCGATACTCCTGCGGCTACGGATGGAGCGGCAAGCCGCCGGTGCCGCCGCGCTGCCCGATCTGCAACAAGGATCTCGTCTCGACAACGAAGGTTCCCGCCGCACCGGTAACGACGCCCGCGCCTCCGCCGCCGGCCGTGACGCCCGCCAGCGCTGCGGCCGCCGCCGCGGCAGCCGCAGCAGCCGCTGGCGGCATGGGCATCCCCGGCTTCCCCGTCCCTGGAGCGCTGCCGGGAGCGGCGGGTTCCACCCCCGGTTCGGGCGCATCGCCGGGCGGCGGGGCGGCACCCGGGGGTACTGTCCGTCCGTGATGCGGGGCGAGGTGGCTATGAGAATTCAGCTTGTGATGTCCATGGTCGTCCTGGCGGCACTCGGTGCAGGGGCACAGGGCGAGCGGATTGCCGGAGAGATCTTCAAGAGAGGCGCGGCGTCGCCGCAGCCTGCCGCAACGCCCCCGCAGCCCGCCGCATCGCCCTGGCAGCCTGCTTCGGAGGATCCGCGGTGGAGAAAGCTGGAGGAACGGCTTGATCAGTTGGAGTCGCGGATGGGCCGGTCCGTGCAGCCGCCTTCGTTGACGCACAACATCGAACGCCGGCTGCAGGACATCGAGAAGCGGCTCGCCGCGGTGGAACGGGAGATGAAACGGCTCGACGAGCGGATGCGGAAGGTCGAGAGTCGGAGACCGTGAACGGAAGGACGGATGAGATGAGGACGCGATGGATCCGCGGAATGGCCCTGCTCGGGGCGACGTGCGTGCTGTCCGTGGCGGCGCATGCGGCGGCCGGCCCGAAGGTCATGGTGCTTGTGGACGAGAAGAGCCTCGGTACCGTCGCCACCTCGGAGATCGAGGCGCTGGCCGTCCGCTTGCTGGGGGAGAAACAGGTCGAGACGGTCGACCAGGATATGGTTCGTGCCAATCTCCAGCGGACGCAGCAGGCGATGAAGGGGGCGGGGGACGACCGGGGCGCCGCCGCACTGGGCCGTGAGTTCGGGGCCGATGTGGTTCTGGTGGGGGAGGCCGTGGCCAAGCCGTCGGCGCGCCGGATCGGCGAGAGCAACCTGCGGGCCTACCAGGCGGCCGTGACATTGCGGGCGGTGCGCACGGACAACTCGGTGAACCTGGCGTCAGCGTCCGAGGATGTCTCGGTCGTCGCGCTGGACGATGTGTCCGGCAGTGCCAAGGCGCTCAAGGAGGCGGGGCGGAAGTCACTGGACGTCCTGATCCCGCTCATGATGGACAAGTGGGCGAGGGGGGCTCCGGCCGGCGCCCGTGCGGCGGCCGGTACGGTGAACGTGGAGATCACAGTGGGCGGCGTGGACCAAGTTTGGAAGCTCAAGTCCGTTCGCGAGGCCCTTCGTGCCCGCAAGGACGAGGTGGACACCGTCACGCAGCGAAGCTACGCGCAGGGGCTGGCGGTCTTCCGCGTCGCGTCCCGTCTTCCGTCGGAGGAACTTGCCGAGGCCCTGGTTCTGAAGCCGCCGGATGGCCTCCGGATGCAAGTGATCGAGGTGACGCCGGGCGCGATGAGCCTTCGCGCGGTCGAGGCGCCGCAGCAGTGAGGAGCGGGGGCATGAGGATCCTCATTACATTCCTGATGGTTGCAGGCCTGACCCTGACCGGGCTACTGCCCGTGCATGCGGCCGTCCGGGATTCCGGCGTGCTGTTGGAGTCGCTCTTCCGTTTCCGGGTCGCATCGCAGGCCGCGGCGCAGGCCGTTGAACTTGGCACCCGCGCCGGAGGCGATGCTTCGGAACAGATTGCGGCCGCGGCTTCGAGGTGGGGCGACGAGGCGAACGAGTCCATCCGCGAAGACTTGGAAACGGCGATGGGCGACGGTGCCCGCGAGGCCTTTGCCGGGTTCGTGGAGTCCTTCTCGGCGGCCGAGGCTTCCGGGGACGCCGCCTATCTGGCAGCGCTGGGACGCGAACTCCGCTGGCCGCATCCGCCGGAAGACTACGACACCCTTCGACAGGTGGTCGTACACAACAAGCTTGGCGATGACATCGCGGAGTCCGCGAGGTTTCTGGGCGAGGTGCAGACATGGATCGACGTGCGGCGACGCTCGCAGGGCGCGCCTCCGCTGCGGGACTGGCTCGATCGCGACGACCCGCCCGCTCCGGCCTCCGCGGCGCCTCGGGCACGTCCCCCGAATCCCCTGCGCGATGCCGAGGCCCCTGCGGGGGAGTATCGCGGGGGTGAGGAGCCCGTAGGCAATGCGCTGGATGCGTTCGGATCCGCGCGGGGCGCCCGTCGGCAGAAGGCGCTCGAACAGGCGCAGGCGGGTATGCAGCAGGTCGCCGAGGAACGGCGGACGGCCGAGGATGAACTTGCGGCGAAGAAGATTGCAGCCGCCCAGGCGGAGTCCGAGGCGGTGAAGAAGCAGGCCGAGAAACTTGCCGCGGCGGAGTCGGAGGCTCTTGAACAACGGAAGAACAGCTGGAGCGGGCGGCTCAAACAGATCGCCACGGCAACCATCGGCGCCGCGGGCGGCGCCTTCTTCGGCGGGATCGGAAGCCGCGCCGGCGAGGCGGCCGCGCAGGCGGTCTTCAAGAACTGAGAGGGAATTCCCATGATCAGGCCATTCATCGCCGGAATGCTGGCGGCCCTTGCAGCCGGCGGATGCCGCCAGATTCCGCAGGTGCCGGCGCCGTCGGTTCCGGCACTCTCGATCGAGCAGCGGCGGGCCATGCAGACGCGCGCCTATGACGCCCCGGCGGACACGGTCTTTGCGGCGACGATCGCGACGTTGCAGGATCTCGGCTGGACGCTGGACGTCGCGGACCGGGCGGCGGGGCTGATCCGCGCCTCCACACAGCGCCGGCTGGAGGCTTTTGGGCCGGAGGACGAAACGCAGATGAACCTTGCCGAGCGAAAGCGGACGGCCGAAATGAGGGCCGATGTCTCGAAGAAGTGGGCGCGGTGGAAGGAGATCGTCATCCACACCGAATCGTGGGGCGCCGCCAAGAGCCGTCAGCGGATCGTGATGAACTTCCGGGGAACCCTCCCCGCCATGTCGTATCGCGAGAAGCAGGGCGGCGACCTCCTTCATCGCGGGCGCGAGGTTCTCATCAATGCGCCGGCGACGGAACAATCGGTTGAGGTTCCCGTGCCCGAGGCGTACAAGGATCTCTTCGACCGCATCTCGGAGGCTGTCGGTCAGCGAACAGTGCCGGGGGGAGGAGCGGGAGCATCATGAATCAGGAGCACTCACGAATGGGGATCTGGCGGACGGCGCCTGCGGCGGCGATGGCCGTATGGTTGGCGGGATGTGCCACGACGGATCCTGCGGCGGTTCATTTCCAGGGAGCGGGCGCGAATTCCAACGTCTTCGTTGCGCCCGGCCATGCGGCGGTACGGAAAGTGGCCGTAATGCCGTTCAAGGCCCCGACGGAATTGATCGGCGTGGCGGTGTCCGATCAGGTGCTCACGGAACTGCTCCGGACGGGGCGGTACGACCTGCTCGAGAGAGGCCAGATGGCGCAGGTTCTTGGCGAGCAGGAACTGGCGCTTTCCGGACTTTCCGCCGGCAAGGCGGCCGAGATCGGAGCGATGATGGGGGCCGACGGTGTCATCATTGGAACGGTCTCCGAGTACGAGAACGTGGCGCAGGGCGGCCGGACGGTGCCCGTGGTGGGGGTGTCGGCGCGGCTCATCGACGCGAAGTCCGGGAGGATTCTCTGGAGCGCCGACCTGTCGCAGAAGGCGCCGGGGGCGTCCGTGACCCTTTCCGAGCACAGCCGGCGGGTCGTTCACGAGTTGATCGCCGGGGTGTTTCAGAAGCTCGGGGCGACCCCATGAAGACGCGGCACGCCGTCATTTTCATCGCCGGGGCATTGACTTCGCCGGCGGAACCCGGTACGGTCCCGCGTTTTGCCCGGCCTGCCCGATGGTGTAACGGCAGCACACGGCCCTTTGGAGGCCAGAGTCCAGGTTCGAATCCTGGTCGGGCAACCAATTGAAGCATGGAATCTTGACGTGAAGATCCTGTCTGGAACAGCGCATCCGCAGCTGGCGGAAGGTCTCGCCGCATACCTGGGCGAGCCGATCGGCGGCGTCGACGTTCGTCGTTTTCCCGACGGCGAGGTATTCGTCAAGATCGTGGACAACATCCGCGGCCGGGACCTGTTCATCGTTCAGCCGATCTGCAATCCGCCGAACGAGAACCTGATGGAACTTCTGATCATGATCGACGCGGCGAAGCGGGCATCCGCCGCGCGGATCACGGCGGTGCTTCCGTACTTCGGTTACGCCCGGCAGGACCGCAAGGATCAGCCGCGTGTGCCCATCACCGCCAAGTTGGTGGCCAACCTTCTGGTGGCCGCCGGCACGGACCGTATTCTGACGCTCGATCTCCACTCGCAGCAGATTCAGGGGTTCTTCGATATCCCGGTGGATCACCTCACGGCCTCGCCGGTGATGGTGAAGGCCCTGCGGGCAAAGGAACTCGCGGACATGGTCATCGTCGCGCCCGACACGGGCGGCGTGAAGACCGCGTACGCCTACGCTCAGAAGCTGGGATGCGGGCTGGCCATCGCGGCGAAGCAGCGCAAGAACGCGCGCGAGGTCGAATCGATCAACGTGGTGGGCGATGTGAAGGACCGGGACGTGATCCTGGTCGACGATCTGGTCACGACGGCCGGGACGCTGTGCGGTGCGGCGGCGCTTCTTCGGGAGCACGGGGCGCGCAGCATCCGGGCCATGGTCACACATTCGCTCGTCACCGCGGAGGGCGTGGACCGTCTGAAGCGCTCAGCGATCCAGGAACTGATCACGACGGACAGCGTTCCGGCGAAGGACTGGGACGGGTACCCTGTGACGGTTCTTTCGATCGCCGAACTGCTCGGCGAGGCGATTCTGCGCATTCACAACAACCAATCGGTCACCTCCCTGTTTAAGGTGTAGGGACGCTAGAGAGGACGAACGGAGCATGAAGGAAACCATCACCGTCCGGGCGGAGCCCCGGGATCGCGTCGGAACGTCGGCGATGGGGCGTCTGCGCCGCGAGGGCCGGATCCCCGCCGTCGTGTATAGCGAGGGCAAGCCCGGGCGGAACGTGCACATCGACGCCCATGAGTTCGGGCAGATGATGAAGCATCACCACAGCGAGCAGATGCTCGTGGACCTGGACATCGCGGGCTCGACGCCGCGGAAGGTCCTGCTGAAGGCGATGCAGCATCACGCGGTCATGGGCCAGGTGACGCACATCGACTTCTACGAGGTCTCGATGACCCGGAAGCTGCGCGTGACCGTTCCGCTGAAGCTCGTCGGCGAACCGGTTGGTGTGACGCAGCAGGGCGGCATCCTCGACCACCTGCTCCGCTCGATCGAGATCGAGTGTCTCCCGGCGGACATGATCGAGGAGATCCCGATCAATGTCGCCGAACTCGCGGTTGGGAAGCACCTGTCGGTCAAGGATATCAAGCTCGATCCGGCGAAGTATACGGTCGTCACGAACACCGATGTCGCAATCGCAGCCGTGTCGCTGCCCAAGGCAGAGGAAGAGGTGGCCGCGCCTGTCGAGGGCGATGCCGCAGCGGGACCGGAGGTCATCACGGCGAAGAAGCCCGAGGATGGCGAAGAAGTTCCGGCGGGCAAGGACGCCCCGGCGAAGGGTGCAGCACCTGCGAAGGGTGCGGCCCCTGCGAAGGGCGCAGCCCCTGCGAAGGGTGCAGCCCCTGCGAAGGGTGGGGCTCCTGCGAAGGAATCCGCCCCGAAGGCGGCGAAAGAGAAGAAGTGATCCGGCCGGGTTCCGGTCGCGTGACGTTGGGGTAGGGCGTGGTGAAAGTCGTGGTCGGCCTGGGGAATCCGGGCAAGGAGTACGAACGGACACGCCACAACGTCGGGTTCATGGTCGTCGAGCGGTTGGCGGAGAGGGCCGGGGCGGCCTTCCGCCGAAGCCACCGGGCGGAAGCCCTCTGTGCGGCGGTCGATCTCGAGGGCGCCGGACGGGTGATCCTCGTGGAACCGATGACGTACATGAACGCAAGCGGGGATGCGGTGGCTGCGCTGATGCGATGGCATCGTTCCGGGCTGGCGGATTTGGTCGTGGTATACGATGATGTGGATCTCCCGACCGGGCAGCTTCGGTTGCGACCGAAGGGCGGGGCGGGAGGGCACAAGGGCGTGCGGTCGCTGATCGAACGGCTTGGGGCGGACGGTTTCGCCCGGATCCGGATCGGCGTGGGCCGCGGGCCGGGACAGCGCGATACGGCCGACCATGTCCTTTCCGCGTTCTCGCGGGAGGAGCGGCCGGCGATCGAGGCGGCCGTCGATCGGGCCGCCGAGGCCGTGACGGCGATGGTTCGGGACGGTGTGGAGCGGGCAATGAACGAGTTCAATCGGGATACGAACGCGGGAGGACAGCCTTGAATCGGTACGAAGCCATGTTCATCTTTCCGGAGACGATCAAGGAGGATCAACTCGATCCCGTGGTCGCGGGTGTGCGCGAGGATATCGAGAAGGTCGGCGGCGTGATCGACAATACGACGCGCCTTGGCAAGCGTGCGTTTGCGAGGCCGATCAGGAAAATGGAAGGCGGCCACTACGTTGTGGTGGGCTTCCGGGTGGCGGGCGACAAGATCGCCGGGCTGTTGGAGCACTATCGCCTCTCGGACGCGATCGTTCGCGTGCAGATCCATTCGGCGGACGAGCCGGTGGCCGCTGCTGCGGCGACCCCTGCGGAAGGAACCCGCGATGGCGTCCCTCAATAAGGTCCTCCTGATCGGCAACCTGACGCGCGATCCCGAGGTGCGTTTCCTTCCCTCCGGAGATCCGATCGCCGAGTTCAGCCTCGCGGTCAACCGCCGGTTCCGCACCAAGCAGGGCGAGGACCGCGAGGAGGTCTGCTTCGTCCGTGTCTCGATGTTCGGCAAGCGTGCCGAGGTCATCGGACGCTACTTCAAGAAGGGCTCGCCGATCTTCATCGAGGGACGGCTGAAGTTCGATGAGTGGGAGAAGGATGGAAAGAAGCAGAACAGGCTGACGGTCGTCGCCGAGAACTTCGAGTTCATGGATTCGGCCCGCAGCCGGACGAGCGGCGGTGGCGAAGGCGGCGAGATGGGGGATGCGCCGGGGGCTCCCCGTGGCGGGGCCTCCGTGAATGAAGGCGAGGCCGCGCCGGCCGCACCGGCCGGTGGACCTGCGGCAAAGGACGATGACGATCTGCCGTTCTGAGCCGGAGCAGAGGCGGCGGCTTCGGGGCGGTTGCCCCGCGATGGGCGTGGATTGAAACAGGAGTGATCGAATGAATCGACGAGAGCAGATGATGATGAAGGATGCGGGGCCCAAGCGTGGCGTGCGCTACCTGGAGGGCGTTACCCGCATTGACTACAAGGATTGTGAGCTTCTTCGGAAGTTCATGACCGAACGCGGGAAGGTCATGCCCCGGCGGCTGACCGGAACGACCGCGAAACAGCAGCGCGAAATCCGCTGCGCCATCGGGCGCGCGCGCGTCCTGGGCCTTCTGCCGTAGGCAAAGGGGAACACGATCATGGCCATGGAAGTGATTTTGATGCAGGCGGTCGAGGGTCTCGGGGTGGACGGCGATGTCGTCCGCGTGGGAGGTCATCGCGAAGGAGAGCAGCTCCATC
>CAYRFK010000025.1:28951-35176 GCA_964423465.1 uncultured Verrucomicrobiota bacterium
TGGCGTCCGCGTGTCCGACGGCTACGCCCGCAACTATCTCTTTCCGAAGAACCTCGCCGCGCCCGTGACGGCGGCAACCCGCCGGCGTCTCGAGAAGATGCGTGCCGACCGCACGGCCAAGGAAGTTGCGCGCGTGGCCGCGGGCAAGGAACTGGCGGACCGCATCGCCAATACATCCGTCACGATCACGGTTCGGACGGGCGCCGAGGACAAGATGTTCGGCGCGGTGACCGCCGCCCACATCGCGGATGCCCTCAAGCTGCAGGGCGTTGAGCTTGACCGGCACCAGTTTGAACTGGCCGATCCGATCAAGGAACTGGGCGTCTTCACCGTTCCCGTCAAGCTCAACTCGGACGTCACCACCACCCTCAAGGTGTGGGTCGTCGAGGAGTAGGCTGTCATGGCGCGCCCGGCGTCCCGAGCGGCTGGCGCGGGCGACGGCCCGCCTCCGGGCGCGCTGCGCGTGCCTCCCAACAACGCGGAGGCCGAGATCGGTCTCTTGGGCAGCATCCTTCTGGATGCCGCCCGGGTTTTGGATCTTTGTGCGTCGAAGCGGATCCAGCCGGATTGCTTCTACAATCCGGTGCACCAGCGTCTGTACGCGGTCTGCATCGAGATGGACCAGCGGCAGCAGCCGGTGGACCTTCTGACGCTGGCGGGCCGACTCCGGGACACGGGCGAGCTTGACGCCCTCGGCGGAGATGCCTATCTCCAGCGGCTCGTCGATCAGACTCCCACCGTCGAGCACTCCTCGTACTACATCGAGGTCGTCCTCCAGAAGTACATCCTTCGCTCTCTGCTCGACCGCGTCCGGCAGGTTGCCGAGGACTGTTACGGGGCGGGGGACCGCGATGCGATGGAGGTTCTCGGCCGTGCCGAGCAGACCGTCCTTGAGGTCGGCGAGTTTCAGGGACCGGCCCAGGGCAACTGGTCGCAGCACGTCGACACGGTGTCCAAGGAGATCGGCCAGCTTCTCGCCGAAGGCGGAAGCTCGCTGACGGGCCTCAGCACCGGGTTCCGCGATCTCGACAAGATCCTTCTCGGCTTGCAGCCGTCGGAGATGATCATCCTCGCGGCGCGGCCCTCTCAGGGCAAGACCTCGCTGGCGATGAACATCGCGGAGAACGTCGCCTGCGGCGGGAACCCGACAACCGGCTATGGCCCCCGCGACCGCCGCCCGCGCGCCGTCGCCGTGTTCAGCTTGGAGATGTCCTCCGAGGCGCTCGTCCGCCGCATGCTCTGCTCCCGCGCCGGCGTGTCCTGGCAGCGCATCGTCGAAGGCTATTGCGACAAGGACGAACAGCGCCGGCTCGTCGTCGCCGCGCGCGACCTGATGGAGGCGAAGATCCACGTCGACGACACGCCGGGCCTCGACGCACCCCAGCTTCGGGCGCGCGCCCGCCGCATGCGGAAGACCCACGGCATCGATCTGATCGTGGTCGACTACCTTCAGATGCTCCATTATCCGGGGTTCGAGAAGGAAGGCCGGCAGCGTGAAACGCAGGCGATTTCCGGGACGTTGAAGGCGATGGCGAAGGAGCTTCGGGTCCCTGTGCTCGTGCTCAGCCAGCTCAACCGCCAGCCCGAGCTCCGCGACAAGAGCGGCGTGCCGAAACTATCCGACCTGCGCGATTCCGGCTCCATCGAGCAGGATGCCGACGTGGTGATGATGCTGCGCCGGCCGATCCGGAACAAGGGCGACCCCCGGTACGGCGATGCCGAGATCAACCCCGGTCTCTCGATTGTCGACGTCGCCAAGCAGCGAAACGGCCGCGTGGGCGAGATCGAGATGCACTTCGACGACCACCATACGCGGTTTGGCGACCTTCGCACCGAGGGCACCGATGCCGCCGCGCCGATCCGTCCGAGCGAGGGAGGAACCGACGAATGAATCCGATGCGTGCGACCCTGTCCGCTCTCCTTCTTTTCGCCCCCGCCCTTGCCGGAGCCCAACTGGTGCGAGAGGTGCGCGTCGAAGGTGCCGTCGGAGCCCCCGTGGACCCGGCGTATGTGCAGGCGGTCGTCGAGACCAAGGCGGGGACGCAGTTCGATGTCAACCGGGCGGCGCGCGACGTGCGGGCGCTGGAAAAGACGGGCCGGTTCACCGCCGTGTCGGTCCGGGCGGATCCGCTGACCGGCGAGGCCGTGTCTGTCGTGTTCAGTGTGGCCGCGCGGTCAACGATCGAGCGCATCGAGATCGCGGGGGCCGACGAGGTCGGCAACCGCAAGGTGCGCGAGTGGATCGGGCTGGGGGTTGGCGATCTGGTCGACGACGCCCTCCTGGCGGCGGGGGCGCGCCGGGTCCAGGACGAGTATGCGAAAAAGTACTATCCCGACGCTCGTCTGGCGTGGTCCATCACCGACGGCGCCGCGCCGGGTGCCGTGCGCGTGAACGTGACCCTCAAGGAGGGACGGCGTGCGCGGGTCCGCGAGATCCGGTTCGACGGCAACCGCTCGGTGCCGGTCGAGGAACTCCAGGCGCGGATGAAGCAGAAGCGGTTTCTTTGGTTCAATCCCGTGCACTGGTTCACGGGCGCCGGGCGCCTCAGCGAGGACGATCTCCGCGGCGACGTGTTCGGCATCCAGCGGCTCTACGCCGAGAAGGGATTTCTCGATGCCAAGGTCGAGGGCCCCGAGTATGTCGACCGGGGCGGCGATCGGGTGGAACTGAAATTCAAAGTCTCGGAAGGTGTCGCGTACAAGCTCGGCTCCGTTGCGATCGAGGGAGTTTCGCTGTTTCCGTCCAACGACATCGCCCGCGTGGCGCGCATCGCTCCCGGCGGAACCGCCTCCATGGCGTCGATCGATGCCGCGCGCGAGTCGATCCTCGACTACTACGGCAACCGCGGCTACATCCTGACCCAGGTGAGACCGGCGATCGATGCCGACGCCGCCGCCGGCGTGGCGCAACTGCGGCTCGTCGTGAAGGAGGGCACGCCATCCAAGATCCGCGACATCAAGATCCGGGGCAATGTCGTCACGCACGAAGAGGTGATCCGTCGGGAACTCGTCGTCGCGCCCGGGGAGGCCTTCAACCGGTCCCGCGTGAAGACGAGCGAGAACCGCGTCCGCAACCTCGGCTATTTCTCCTATGTGGCCGCGACGCCCGAGCCCGCGCCGGAGGCCGGATGGCACGACCTGGTCCTCGAGGTGGAGGAGGATCGCATGGGCACCGCCGAGGCGGGCGTGGCATTCTCCAGCATCGACCGGCTCGTGGGCCGGGTCGAGGTCGGACACGGCAACGTCGACCTTGGTTCGTGGCCCCCCTTCGGCGGCGGCCAGAAGGTGCGCGTCGGAGCGGAGATCGGCACCCGGCGGCAGGACTACTACATGAGCTTTATCGAGCCGTATTTTCTCGATCAGCGTCTGCGGCTCGGGGTCGATCTCTTCAGCCGGGATGCGAGCTACTACAGCTCCCTGTACGATGTCGGACGCCTGGGCGGGCAGCTTTCGCTGGAGAAATCCCTCGCACGGTTCTACTCGGTCGGACTCACCTACGGACTCGAACGGATCGAGATCTCGGATGTCGACGAGGAGGCGAGCCAGACGATCAAGGACGAGGAGGGCAGCCGCCTCAAGAGCTCGCTGGAACTTGCCCTCATCCGCGACACGCGCGACCGCACGCGCCTGACCACGCGTGGCAACCAGACGCGGCTGAGTTCGACGCTGGCGGGCGGACCGCTCGGCGCCGACACCGACTGGTACAAGCTCGAACTCCGCAGCAGCCAGTACATCCCGCTATGGTTCAACCACGTCCTCCTCCTCCGCGGACACGCCGGGCTCATGGAGGAGTATGGCGATGCCGACCGGGTCCCGCTGTTCGACCGGTTCTTCCTCGGCGGCCTGTACACCGTTCGCGCCTTCGAATACCGCAACATCGGTCCCGCCGACGAGGAAGGCGAGCCGCTTGGCGGCCGGAGCATGGCCTTCGCCTCCGTCGAGTACACGCTTCCGGTGTACAAGATGGTCCGGGTCGCCGCCTTCGTCGACGGCGGCATGGTATGGGACGATCCCTTCGGGTTTGATCTCAACTGGAATTCCGGCTACGGTGTCGGACTCCGGCTCGATATTCCGATGATGCCGCTGCGCTTGGACTACGCGTGGCAGATCAAGTCGGACGAGTATAACGAGGACGACAACGGGCGGTTTAACATCATGTTCGGCTACCCCTTCTGACGGGGTTGGCCTTGGGTGAAAGGGATAAATCCATGCGACGGATGATGCGGTGGACGATGGGCGCGGCTCTGGCCGCAGGGCTGGGGCTGGCGGCGACGGCGGGCGCACAGGAGCGCAAGGGCGCCGTGGCGTTCATCAACCTGGACCGGTGCTTCAACGAGTACTACAAGACGCGCGTTGCCGATGCGCAGCTCAAGTCGCAGGCCAAGGAGTTCGACGAGGAACTCAAGAAACTCGCCTCCGACGGCGAGAAGCTTCAGAAGGAATTCAACGCCCTCCGCGAGGAATCGCAGAATACCGCGCTGAGCGACGAGGTCCGTTCGGCCAAGCGGAACGCCGCCGAGGAGAAGGTGATGGCGATTCGCGAGCAGGAGACCCGGATCCAGGGCTTCCGCGAGCGCCGCGGCAAGCAACTCGAAGAGCAGAGCCGCCGGATGCGCCGTGGCCTCGTGGGCGAGATCCGCGAGATCGTGAAAGGCCATGCGCGCGAGAAGGGATACGACGCGGTGCTCGACTCCTCCGGCGCCAGCCTCAATGGAGTGGAGAGCGTGCTCTACGTAGATCCGCGGAACGACATCACCGAGGAACTCGTCGGCCTCCTGAACAAGGGTGCACCCGCCAATATTTCTCCGCCGCTGCAGCCCTCGTCCGGTGCCGCGAAGACCGAGGATAAGAAGTAGGCCCGCGCGATGTCAGGCTCTTCCCTGACGGTTGAGGCCCTCGCCGGCATGTTGGGCGGCGCGTGCGAGGGGGATGGATCTCCGATCATTCACGGGGTCGCGGGCATCCGCGATGCGGGTCCAGGCGAGATCGCCTTCGTGGCGAATCTACGCTACGCGGGCGACGTTGCGACGACCCGGGCGTCGGCGGTCATCGTGGCCAAGGCGTGGGACCGGCCGAGTCCCGCGGCTCTGATCCGCGTCGAGAATCCGGACGCTGCCTTTGCCCGCGCAGCGGCCCTCTTCGCCCCTCCACCCATTCCGGACGTCCCCGGCGTCCATCCGACCGCGGTGATCGCCCCGGATGCCGAATTGGGGGAGGGGGTCAGCATCGGCCCCTGCGTCGTGGTCGAGCCGCGGGCACGGATCGGGGCGAGGACGGTTCTGAAGGCCCAGGTGTACGTCGGGCATGAGGCGGTCATCGGCGAGGACTGCCGCATCTATCCGCATGTGTCCATCCGTGAACGCTGTCACATCGGAGCACGCGTGATCCTGCACAATGGGACGGTGGTCGGAAGCGACGGCTTCGGCTATACCGCCGATGCGAAGGGTGTCCGGACCAAGATTCCCCAACTCGGAATCGTGGTCATCGGCGATGACGCCGAACTTGGTGCGAACGTGACCGTGGATCGCGCGCGCTTCGGAAAGACCGTGATCGGGCAGGGCGCGAAGATCGACAACCTGGTGCAGATCGCCCACAACGTCGTGATCGGCGACCATGTGGTCATCGTCGCCCAGGTCGGCATTGCGGGAAGTTCCACCATCGGGCCCCACGCGGTGCTGGCCGGTCAGGTCGGAGTCTCGGGGCACCTCGACATTGGCGCCGGAGCGATCATCGGGGCGCAGTCCGGGGTCTCCAAGGATGTCCCCGCCGGTGCCATGATGTTCGGATCGCCGGCCATGCCGATGGATCGGGCGAAGCGGATCCACGCCTACACCATGCGACTCCCGGAGATGCGAGAGCAACTTGGCGATCTGCTCAAGCGCGTCGCTGCGCTTGAGGCACGGCCGTCATCGGCCGGATGATCCGGCCGTGAGTGCCGCCGGTCACCTGTCCGCGGTTGCACAGCACGTCGAGGCTGATCTCGACATCCTGCTGCCGTCAGAAGCGGAGCCTCCAGCGGCCCTCCATCGGGCCATGCGGTATGCCGTGTTCGCCGGTGGAAAGCGGTTGCGGCCCGCCCTTTGCACCGCCGCGGCCCGGTGCATTGCCGGTGTCGTTCCCGATGCCGCATGGCGGTGCGCCGCTGCGATCGAATGCCTGCACACGTATACACTCGTTCATGACGATCTGCCGGCCCTTGACAATGACGATCTGCTGCGCGGTCAG